>DATNPU010000420.1:0-8883 GCA_036703105.1 Microcoleaceae cyanobacterium | reverse complement strand
TCTAAAGCCAGAAATAAGGATTTAAAGTTTCCAGCACCAAATCCGCGTGAACCATGCCGCTCAATGATTTCAAAGAATAGCGTGGGACGATCGCCAATTGGTTTCGTAAATAACTGTAAGAGATACCCTTCGTGATCGCGATCGACAAGAATCCCTAGCTCCGCGAGTTGCTCAACTGGAACATCGATTTCCTTAACCCAATCTGCTAAATCATCATAGTAGGTTTTGGGAATGGGTAGGAATTCTACCCCAGCTTGCCGCAACTGAATTACCGTCTGCACAATGTCATCCGTAGCTAAACCGAGGTGTTGAATACCGGGGCCGTGGTGATAATCCAGGTATTCCTGAATTTGGGATTTCCGCCGTCCCTTGGCTGGTTCATTAATATTGATGATAGTTTTGTTACCGTCTTCCAGCACTTTTGACATTAACGCTGAATATTCAGTTGAAATCGTGTGGTCATCAAAGTGCATCCGCACATCAAACCCCAGAGTCTTCACAAAGAAGTTAACCCAGTGATCCATCGCACCGAACTCAACATTGCCTACCACATGATCAACACTCTTTAACCCCATAGAATAATTTGTAGAGGCTGAGCGATACACAAATCCTGGAGCAAAGATCCCGTGGTAGTCAGAGCGATCGACAAATTTAACTAAGGTATCACCAAACGCGTGAATAGCTGCAAAGCGGAACACGCCATATTGATCTTCCTGGATAGTTGGTGGAACGGCCCCGATCGCTCCATGCCCGACCGCATGTTGGTAAGCCCTAAATACATCACTCACTTCCAGAGCAATTACCGCGATCGTATCACCATGTTTCAAGACACTACGAGCGATCGGGTACTCCGGACTTAAGGCTGAACTAATCACAAAGCGGATGTCTCCTTGCTCCATGACAAACGAAGTCGTTTTACGTTCACCCGTTTCTAGTCCCTGGTAGGCCGTGGTGGTGAATCCAAAGCATTTCGCATAAAACATGGCAGCTTGCTTGGCATTACCAACATAAAATTCTAGGTGGTCAAGTCCTTTGATGGGACAGATGTCGCTCATGGTGATTTCTCCCAGCCAGGTGAATAGAACAAGAATCTTGCAGGAAACAGCCGTAGCTTCAAATCGTTCTTAGGGATCGTCGTTCCCCTTTATGCACATACGCAGCACTGAGACAATTCAAGTGCTGAAATTTATCAAGTTAGAGCCAGCTTCCCAAATATCGCTGAATTACCAAATTCTGCCTTAAGACACAGAATTGATTCAGTCATTTAGCGGTCGCTCTTCAACATGGACTTCACTATAAGCGGGGGCTAACCGGATCCGCAGTAGATTTACATAGTCTTCATGAAAAATCATGGCTTTATTAAGATCAGCCTGGGTATTCCCCTACGTATTGCGGAATTATCTGAAATGCTGACGTAGTAACCCGTTCAAGCACATTTTTAAGTTACCGTGTATACACTTTATAGAAACTATAAATTTTTCTTTGTTCAGAGATTAATATATTCTCCGGCCCAAATCACACACAACTCCGGAGCAGGTGGGCATTGCCGCATCCGAAATTTAGCATCCGCCTATAAGCGTATATTTTTTTCTAGTAAACCTTCCAGGAAACTACTGGTTTCAGCAAAAAAGACATGTTAGTTTTCAGTCCTAAGCGTTTTGGCTTATCTTCTGGCCACACTTACCCTCTCGAGAGAATGAATTATTTCTAAATTCGTGACTAAGACGATCGGGAATCCGCTATCCGGCTAATGTAGCCCCCAAAGATTTCTTGCATCAAGATTGTGCGATTGCAACTGCTGGCCCCTAGCAGTGATACATGCAAAAAACCAAGTTTGCCCTATCTTCAGGAGTGTTGCGATGGTTGCTAGTAATCAGAAAGTAGTCCCATTCACCGAAAACGCCACCACCCATTCTGAATCTACATCAACATCAGAGATTACTACCGCACCATCTATCAACTCTATAGAATCCATAGAGTCGTCAACCGCTACAGCGGCTCTACCGACATTCGCAGCGACCTCAGAAATCTCACCGCTCCACTTACCTAGTGATGCCCTGAAGCTACCAAGCACCACCTATCAACCGGAATATTTCGCTTTTACATTACCAGAGTCTCTGCTGGAACATTCGCCAGAGCAAACGGTATCTTCTAAAATTAATCCTCGATCGTTGGTGTTGGCGGCATTTCATGCTCTGCTATACCGCTACACACAGCAAGACACCATTAGCTTAGACCTCACAATTTCAGATCAACACCAAAACTATACAACCGCAGTTTTTACACCCGTTGATAGCGAATTAGTAGTTAAAGACCTAGTTGCGCAATTAGAGCAAACATTACAACTTCACCTTAAAACTAACCTTCATGAGACGTTAGCTCCACGATCGCCACTGCCGATTTCAATCACATTTATCAATCATTTCCTCGAAGATGAAACCCATTGGTTAGCAAGTTTTCTACCAACTCCAGAATCAACGAGTAGTCCAGATCTACACTTATTGATCCTCCAACAAGCTCACACCATTTCTGGCATTTTAAGATATAACGCTAATCTATTTAAGCCCGATACCATCAAGCGGTTAGCAGGACACTTACAGGTGTTAGTGGCTGGCATGATCGCAGACCCCGGTACGACGATCGCTCAACTGCCATTACTTACTCAGGCAGAATTAGATCAATTGTTAGTTACCTGGCAAACGCCCACGGTTGATTATCGTCAGACCGCCGTCCATCACTATATTGAGGCCCATGCGGTTCAGCAACCTGATGCGATCGCCGTCACATTTAAAGAGCAATCCCTCACCTACGCAGCCCTCAACGATCGAGCGAACCAACTCGCCCATTACCTGCATCAAATGGGGGTTGGAGCAGAAGTACGAGTGGCGGTATGCGTAGAACCGTCCTTAGAGGTGGCTGTTAGTCTACTGGGAATCTTCAAAGCCGGTGGAGTGTATGTTCCACTCGATCCGACTTACCCATCTGCCCGCTTAACCACCATCCTAGAAGATACGCAACCGCAGGTATTGTTAACGCAATCCCATCTGTTACCCAATCTACCGGCCTTAGCCAACCATATTTTCTGCCTGGACACGGATTGGGAAACCCTTCAGTCCCAACCTAGCCATAATCCCGGCACTGAAATAACTCCTGAGCAAACCGCTTATCTTGTTTATACCTCTGGCACCACTGGCAAACCTAAAGGGGTGATGGCCAGCCACAGTAATTTAATCCATTATCTATTGGTCGCTCAGGAACAATTTGGCTTTAACGCCCAGGATATCATCCCAGCGATCGCTCGGTTTACCTTCAGTATCACGTTCTTTGAATTACTGTCACCACTCGTAGCGGGTGGCACATTGCTGCTCCTGGAACGCGATCACATTCTAGATTTCAAGCGACTGGCGCAAACGTTAACTCAGGTCAGCGTGATTCATACCTCACCGAGCTTAATGCGCAAACTGCTCACCTACATTAAAGAGAATGGCCTGGATATTCATAGATTCCCGAATCTGCGCCATGCGTCCTGTGGGGGAGATTTAGTTCCTGCCGATTTACTGGAAACGATGAAATCAGTCTTTCGGCAAGCAGAAATCTATGTGATTTATGGTTGTAGTGAAGTGAGTTGTATGGCCTGTGCTTACCCAGTGCCTCACCACCAGAAAGTCACGAAGAGTCAGGTCGGGAAGCCCTTTAATAATGTCACTGTACGGTTGTACGACCCGCAGCACAATCTTGTTCCGATCGGGGTGGCCGGTGAAATCTATATCAGTGGCGCAGGCATTACCAAAGGATATCTGCATCAGGCCGAACTGACTCAAGAAAAGTTTGTGACGATCGATCACCAACGCTTTTACCGCACTGGAGATTTAGGTCGGTTCGATGCCCAAGGTAATTTAGAAATCTTGGGGCGGTCAGATTTTCAGATCAAACTGCGAGGAATTCGGATTGAATTAGGCGACATTGAAACCACGTTACGTCAGATTCCTGGGGTTCGGGAAGGCATTGTGGTCGATCGCGAAGTGCAGGGTGAAAAAAGCCTGGTAGCCTACGTGGTATTAGATCCGGTGGCTCCTCCCACGATCGCAGAAATGCGTCATTCCCTGCAAATGAAATTACCGGATTACATGGTGCCAGCCGCCTTTATGGTACTGGAGGCCATGCCCGTCAATATCAACCAAAAGATCGATCGCCGAGCCTTACCCGCTCCAACCTTCTCGCGATCGGAATTGGAACAGCCGGCCTATGTTGCGCCTCAAACTGAACTAGAAGTCCTCCTGGCAAAAACCTGGGCAGAAGTCTTGGGGTTTGAGCAAATCGGCATCCATGATGATTTCTTTGCGCTAGGTGGACACTCGTTAATGGCGGCACAGGTGATTTATCGCTTGCAGGATGCCTTAAGTTTGGAGATTCCCATCAGCCGCTTGTTTGAACTACCGACGATCGTCGCTCTCGCCGAACATCTCACAATCCTGAAGCAACAACCGGATGGCGATCGCTCGGGTTTAACCCCAATTACGCCGATTCAACGAGCTAACGATTTACCACTGTCTTCAGCGCAGTCTCGCCTCTGGTTCCTGAGCCAATTAGAAGAAGGCATTGCTTACAATATTCCGTTGGCCTTAAAGCTAGATGGCGCTCTCAGTATCACGGCGTTAGAGCGCAGCTTAACCGAAATCGCCCGTCGGCACGAAACCTTACGAACCACTTTCCCCGTTGTTCAGGGCATTCCAGTTCAACGAATTCTGCCCCCTCAAGCCGTCGCCGTGCCCATGATCGATCTAGAGACGATTCCCGCCGATCGCCAAATGGCAGAAGTCCAACAGTTAATGCAGACGGAAGCACAACGACGGTTTAATTTAGCGATCGAGCGGCCATTCCGGTGTACGTTGCTGCGCCTAGAGGCCACGACGTATGTGCTGCTCGTCACCATGCACCATATTGCCTCAGATGGTTGGTCGTTGGGTGTCTTCCGCCGAGAACTGGCGACGCTTTACACCGCCTTTTTCCAAGGTGCCGCCTCTCCCTTAGCCGAGCTGCCAATTCAATATGCCGACTTTTCCTACTGGCAACAACAACGGCTACAAGCCGCTACCCAAAAACCACAATTAGCCTACTGGAAGCAGCAGTTAGCTGGTGCACCACCGTTGTTGGAATTACCCACCGATCGCCCGCGTCCACCGATTCAAAGCTTCCGAGGGGGCACAGAATTCTTCCTACTAGATGCCACATTAACCCAACAACTGAAGGCATTCAGTCAACAGTCTGGTGTGACATTGTTCATGACCTTACTGGGAGCGTTAGCTACCCTGTTATCTCGCTATAGCAAACATCAGGACATTGTGATTGGTTCCCCGATCGCGAACCGAAACCGAGTGGAACTAGAACCATTAATTGGCTTCTTTATTAACCTATTGGCTCTGCGAATTGATTTAAGTGGTGATCCTCAGTTCACAGAATTGCTGAAACGAGTTCGGCAAGTGGCGTTAGCTGCCTATGCCAACCAAGACACGCCCTTTGAACAGTTAGTAGAAGCATTACAACTAGAGCGCAACCTGAGCCATAGTCCGCTGTTCCAAGTACTATTTATTCTGCAAAACTCGCCGACCGACCCAACCAACCTACCTGGACTTACCTTAAATACCCTGCAAGTTGAGAGTGGAACCGCCAAGTACGACATCACCCTGATGATGGAGGAAACCGAAGCAGGCATCATTGCTGAGTTTGAATATAATCAAGACTTGTTCGATCGGGCCACAATCCGCCGCATGGTTGGTCACTTCCAGACCTTATTACAGGGAATCGTGACCGAACCTGAACAACCTATTTCAGCCTTACCCTTACTGACGGCGGTTGAACACCAGCAAGTGTTAGTCGATTGGAATCAGACCGCTCTCGCTTACCCACCGGAAGCTTGCATTCATCAACTGTTTGAGTCACAGGTTCAACGAACTCCAGAGGCGATCGCGATGGTGTTCGAGCATCAGCATTTGACCTATCGAGAACTCAACGATCGGGCTAACCAGGTTGCTCACTATCTAACTACATTCGGGGTTGGGCCGGAAGTCATTGTCGGTATTTGTCTAGAGCGCTCTCTAGACATGGTTGTGGGTTTACTGGGAATTCTCAAAGCCGGTGGCTCATACGTGCCGCTGGATCCGGCCTATCCCCAAGACCGGCTGGCGTACATGATTGAAGACTCGCAGTTGCCCGTTTTACTCACTCAACAAGCACTCCGGCAGCAGTTTGCCGACCAGCCAGTACAAATTGTTTGTATGGACACCGATGGGAGCACGATCGCTGAGCAGCCAACGACGAATTTAGGTACTGGTGTGGCCGCAGACAACCTGGCCTATACGATCTATACCTCTGGTTCCACTGGCAAACCGAAAGGGGTACAAATCTGCCATCGCACTGCCGTCAACTTCCTCAACTCGATGCAGCTTCAGCCCGGATTAACCGAGCAAGATGTTCTGCTGGCCGTAACCACAATTTCCTTTGACATCGCGGTATTGGAATTGTATTTACCATTGATGGTAGGAGCACGGGCAGTATTAGCCACTCGCACTGTTGCTGCTGATGCAAAGCGATTGTCAGAGTTATTGGCACAATCAGGAGCGACTGTGATGCAAGCCACTCCTGCAACCTGGCAAATGCTATTGGCTGGAGGTTGGCAGGGCGATCGCCGCTTAAAAATGCTGTGTGGTGGAGAGGCCATGTCTCGCAAGCTAGCGGATCAATTGCTAGAGCGAGGTGGTTCTCTATGGAATATGTATGGGCCAACGGAAACCACCGTTTGGTCTGCCGCCTGTGAGATTCGGCCCGGTACTGGAGCCATTCCTGTGGCTGGCCCGATCGCCAATACACAAATTTATGTGCTGGCCGAATCGTCTTATCCAGCGGCAGGTTCCGTTCACCCGGTACCCGTAGGCATCCCCGGAGAAGTGCATATTGGCGGTGATGGTTTGGCACGCGGCTATCTGAATCGGCCCGAATTGACTAAATCGCGATTTATTCCGGATCCCTTCAGCGATCGCCCCGAGGCCCGCTTGTATAAAACCGGGGATTTAGCCCGCTTCCGTCCCGATGGCAGCTTAGAATTCTTGGGTCGGATTGATCACCAAGTGAAAGTCCGTGGCTTCCGAATTGAATTAGGGGAAATTGAAGCAGTTCTCAGTCGCTATCCGTTGATTAAACAAGGTGTCGTAGTCGTGCGGGAGGATATTCCTGGCGATCAGCGCTTAGTAGCCTATTTCACAACGAAGGGTGACACAATTCCTGCGGTTCAGGCCATCCGCCAGTTCCTCAAAGAACAATTGCCGGATTACATGGTGCCTTCCACCTTCGTTAGACTTGAGGCTTTACCACTGACTCCGAATGGTAAAGTCGATCGTCGAGCCTTACCGACACCTGATACCGCTCTTGTAGCAGATGCCAGTGAAACCTTTGTTGCTCCGCGTGATCACATCGAACAGCAGCTCGCTGAGATTTGGCAGGAGGTGTTGCAAGTTCCGGAGATCGGCATTCATGACAACTTCTTTGAGCTAGGTGGGCATTCACTCTCCGCTGTGCGGGTCTGGGCAAAGGTGGAAGCCGCATTTGGTAAGAATCTGCCGATCACCACATTCTTACAATCACCCACGATCGCAGAGCTAGCTCCTGTGCTGCAACAAACCGACAGCGAAGAGAACTTTGGTGATTTAGTTCCCTTGCAATTGGGAGGGGACAAGCCGCCACTCTTCTGCTTATATGGCATTCTGTTGTATCGCGAATTAGCCCAGCAGTGCGATCCAGATCAACCGGTTTATAGTGTTTACTTACAAGAAGAAATCGACTTGGTGAAAACTGGAAAAATTGACCAGCACAATTCCATCTTTTCCAGCATACCGAAGATTGCTGAGCGCTATTTGCAAGCGATTCGCACCTTACAACCACATGGCCCCTACTATTTGGCTGGAGAGTCCTTTGGCGGTGTGATTGCCTTTGAAATAGCCCAACAGTTGCAAGCGATCGGGGAAGAAGTGGCGTTGATTGCGTTGTTTGACTCGAAGGCACCCCTTTGCCATAACCATTTATCGCGGCGGCAACGGCTGAAATTACATGGCAAATTGCTGTTACAACAAGGGCCATCCTATATTACGCAGAAAGTCCAGAATAACCTGGAATCCTTACAGAAAAAGCTGTCCACTCGGTTATCTCGGGTCTCTCAACGTCTACCGTTAACCGCTAAGTCGGCACCTTCCGAATCAGCAGGTAACACACCACCTGAGGATATTCGTCAAGCAGTGCGCGATCGCGCGATTCAAACCTATGCCCCCCAACCCTACTCCGGACGAGCCGTATTGTTCCGAGCACTGGAACGAGATGCGTTTGACTACAGCGATCGCTGTATGGGGTGGTCGACCTTTACCGAACAGCTAGAAATCTTTGACGTTCCAGGAGATCACTTGGGGATTCTTCAACAACCCAATGTGTCCGTCTTAGCGAAGAAGTTGCAAACTTATCTTGGTTAACGTCTAAGCTAATGCAGTTTTCCGGTGAATTCCCCCCTCTCTATCCCCCTACTGTGATAAACAGTGGCCAAGGTTAGAGAGGGGCTTTTTTAGGTCAATTTCTGCCAGCACCAGCGGTAAGGTCAAGGTAAATTGCACTTGGTTATCCGAGCTTTGCACTGTAATCTGCCCCTGAAGTCGTTCCACCAGTTTTTTGACCAGACTTAACCCCAAACCAGTACCGCCATGTTTCCACGGATCATTGTTCGGCACTCGATAAAACTTATCGAAGACATAGGGTAATTCCTTCGGAGAAATTGCTACACCAGAATTACTCACGGTAATCTGGAGAAAGTTAGGCATTGGCTCCTGTGGCTGATTGACGGCGGCT
>DATNPU010000419.1:0-11092 GCA_036703105.1 Microcoleaceae cyanobacterium | reverse complement strand
AAAACCGCGTGTTTCAACTGTGCCAAGCCAGTGTGCAGGTTTACATGCAGGAACGGGCCGATCGCTATCGTCAGGGAATTGCTCAGCACCGAGTCAAGCGGGATCCTTCTCAACCATTACGCATTGGTTATGTCTCCCATTGCCTGAAACGGCATTCCGTCGGTTGGTTATGTCGCTGGCTATTTCAGTATCACGATCGCCAACAATTCCAAATTTACGGTTATTTCTGGAATTACCAGCCCCATGCTAATGACGATCTCCAGCAGTGGTTTTTCGATCATGTGGATCAGGTACGTACCTTCAAGCGGGATAGTGGTGAAATTGCCGATCGCATTTTTGCCGATGAAATCGACATCTTAATTGATCTGGACAGTATCACGGCGGATATTGGGTGTGAAGTGTTGGCACTCAAACCGGCCCCGATTCAAGTGACCTGGCTGGGTTGGGATGCACCTGGCATTCCGGCAGTCGATTACTTTATTGCCGATCCCTATGTTGTACCCGATTGGGCAGACGCCCACTACTCAGAAAAAATCTGGCGCTTGCCCCAAACCTACATTGCTGTCGATGGCTTTGAAATAGGTGTACCGACCCTGCGGCGGGAACAGCTGGAAATTCCCGAGGACGCGATCGTGTATTGGAGTGGTCAAAGTTCCTACAAACGGCATCCTGACATGGTGCGATCGCAGCTCCAGATCATCAAAGCCGTTCCAAATAGCTACTTTTTAGTTAAAGGCTTAACTGGAGAGCAATCGATTCAGAATTATTTCTCCCAAATGGCCCAGGAGGAAGGCGTTGATCCCAGTCGCTTACGGTTTTTACCGGATGTGCGATTGGAAATGGTGCATCGCGCCAATTTGGCGATCGCCGATGTAGTACTGGACACCTATCCCTATAATGGCGCCACAACAACGCTAGAAACGTTATGGATGGGGATTCCTCTAGTCACACGGGTAGGCGAACATTTTTCTAGCCGCAACAGCTACACCATGATGATCAATGCGGGGCTTGAAGAAGGGATAGCCTGGAGTGATACCGAGTACGTGGAATGGGGCGTCCGCTTTGGCACCGATGAGGCTCTACGGCAGCAGGTAGCCTGGAAGTTATGGCGATCGCGGCAAACCTCACCACTTTGGCAAGCAGAGTCATTTACCCGTGAGATGGAAGCCGCTTACCGACAAATGTGGGCAGCGTATCAGCAGCAAGATTCTTCTCTCGGACTACAGCCTCATCTGTAAAGTTTTGTAGAATCACGGTAAGGCCTGGGAAACTGGGTACTGAAGTATTACTACGAGGGTCGTGATGTTTTTACCTCCCGGTTTTTATCAGCGATCGGTGATCACCAAGCTTGGCAGAATGGTGTACCAAACAGCCGATCCCTCTTTTTGGCTGTCCGAAACAGGTGAGAATGCCGACTCACGACCAACACTGGTGTTTCTCCACGGCTTTGGTGGTGGCTCATCTGCCTACGAGTGGTCTAAGGTGTTTCCGGCCTTTGCTACAGAGTATCGAATTTTGGCCCCCGATTTGATCGGTTGGGGACAATCGGATCATCCAGCTCGCCGCTATCAAGTGGATGACTATATCACCACGATCATCGAGTTCCTGGAACAAACCTGTACTGAAGCAGTTCCCGTCGTGGCCTCATCGCTCACAGCCGCGATCGTGATTCGGGCCGCGATCCTCCGTCCTGACCTGTTTCAATGTTTGATTCTGTCTACTCCAGCTGGACTTTCAGACTTTGGCGAAAACTACACCCGCAGCTTATTCGCTCAGATTGTGAAAGTGCCTATTCTCGATCGCTTGATCTACAGCACTGGAGTGGCTACGCGAGAAGGGGTGAGTACCTTTCTGGAACAACGCCAGTTTGCTCAACCTAACCGAGTTTATCCGGAGATTGTGCAAGCCTATCTAGAATCGGCCCGCCAGCCCAATGCCGAGTATGCAGCGCTATCGTTCGTAGGCGGCGATCTGTGTTTCGATTTATCGTTGTATATGCCGCAACTGATGATTCCAACAGCCATCTATTGGGGAAAAGCCTCCCAATTTACAAGTCCGGCGATTGGTCAGCGCTTGGCTGATCTCAATTCCCAGGCCATCAAGGCCTTTCAAATTCTAGATGACACGGGGTTAACGCCTCATCTGGAATTGCCAGCGGTAGCGATCGGCCTAATTCGTCGCTACCTGAAGCAATTAACCCAGCCAGATTAGGATTCTGAGATCCGCAGATCTCGGACATTCAAATTACTGAAGTCGTAACGGAATCCCTCAATTTCGATCGGCGTACCAATCTTAATTTTCTTGTTGCCTAAGACTGGCCCATCTTTGGTGATTTTGGCTTTACCGGTTAATGTCACCAACAAATTACTACTCAAGTCTGCTTCTGGCCGAGGATCAGGCATTGATTTCACCTTGCCGTCCGGCTGAGCAATGGCCAGGTTCTCTGGCAACTTCTCGACAGACTTAATCGTAACTTCCCCATAGGGTTCGTTGCGGATAATCAAATTGGTCTTATCCCCTGGTTTCATCAACGAGTTGAGGTTTTGGGAAGCCGTTCGAATCACAACTTCCACTTCCACGGGTTTTGTCGGCACACCGATTTGAGCGACTGAACTTGAGGCGCCCGGAAACACAAAGATACCAATGAGGACGAACAAGATCACTAAGGCCGCCCCAATATCTAGCAGGCTGACCTTACCAAGCAAGCGTCCTTTAGAATCCACCAAAGCCATGAATGCTAATCCCAACCCTTATGAAGTTAAGCAATCCTGTGTCAGATTAGCATGACTTCATCAGACCGTCACTCTACTAAAACTGCCAGATTTTTTTTCACCTCTTGGGCATAAAACTCTGCGGCTGTATCGAAGATCGCTAGAATTCGATCCATATCAGAAATATCAAACAAGCTCTTGGCTTGATCATTGAGGCTACACAAACACAGTTTTCCGCCAGCGAGCCGCATTCTGGTGTGCATGGAGACTAGAGTTCCTAAGCCAGAACTATCAATGAAGTCGATCGCTTGCAGATTCACTAAGAGCAATTGCGGTTTAGCCTTGAGACGTTCGCTAAATTGTTGGAGCAATTCTTGGGCAGTTGCAGCGGTTAGAATACCGGAGGGTTGTAGCACCTGAACATTAGAAGACATGAGCTAAGCTCCTACGAAGTGACGAGAATATAGAGCGAAGTCGATCTCAAACCTGAAGCAAAATTGTCTCTGTAAAACTACTGAGATCGCCAAGTAATGTATTACTTCAGAGTAGCGACAAAAAATAAGTAGAAGATAAGAGTTTTTCGAGCACCGCTCAGATTGCTCTGATTTATTTTTACTGTAGATTTTTCAGTGATGAGGGTCAAGGATTAACCTCGAGGTTTACGGGAATCTGACGGATTACTCGTAACTGATAAACCTCTGATAAAACTTGTACTCGTCGTGTGATTTGGCTTCGGAAAAGGATACAACTAGTGTCAATTTTTATACGCCAAATACGAAGCTTTTTAAGGTAATTAGCGGTTGACTATTCTGACAGATCACTTTGGCATGGCCTGACATTTTTATTGGAACCTGCTAAATTACCCAGAAGCTACTCACACACGATCGATAACGCATTTAATGGCATTTATTTAGTGATTTTTTGCAATATGAAGCGTATCACAATCACCTCTGTAGCTACTCTCATTACTCTAGCTATCAGTTCTATAGGCGCACAAGCACAACCTGTTGGCTTTGCATCAGATGGCAAGACCAATCCCTGTGTTGACAAAGCCCGCACCAGCGACAATCCTACCGCGAGCATATTAGCAGTGGGTCGAGCGAAGAACATAGCCCGGCAGGCAGCGGAATTAGCGAATGGTGGGTTGGGTAACTATCATGCTGAGGATGCTATGCATGGTCCGATCGGGGGAGTACCTTGCGTCGTTAACGATAACGGGACAATGACATTTACCTTCAAAGGCGGTAAACCGGGTTTTACGACTCCTACAATTCAGACGACAGTAACCGTTGACCCGACTAATTGGAATGTCAAGGTAGACTCAAACGGCCCCATCGGTTCATAAAACGCCTCTGTATATTCAGTTTGATTTCGCTGGGCGGACAGTTGTTCGCCCCGATAGGAAATCCTACCCAACAGCGATTAAGCTGACAGCAAGGCGTCTAACGGAGTTGCAGCATTGAGCAGCGCTAGTAATACGCCGGTTTGCTCCTGACCATTTGTAGATAGGTCGCTGTGACATAGGTAAACTTTGTCGCTCGATCGCCCCAATAAATCCAGCAAAATTCGGCGCAACCGCTGCTCATTGCTGGCCATCACATCCGTTGCCGTCCAAGCGCGGCCTGACCAAGATTGGAGAAATAAGGGAGCCGCAAACAAGGCATCAACCCCACTCAGCCAGCGAGGTGACCCGGCATCTAACCAAAATTGCCAGCGGTGCGCTCGACGGCTAGAGCGATACTGAAAGACATTGGCCAACGTGACCGCATTACTGGCCGGGCCAATTGGCCGAACCGGGTAAGGATTGGCGGTGACTGTTCTATTTTGCAGCAGTTGGATGAACTGACTAATGGTGCGGAAATTAGACGGATCACTGCGATCGCTGCGCCATAAGCGATCGCTAATCTCCCAATAATGCTGCGCTGTTTCCATAAATTGCCGCAAAGAAGCCAACTGATCAAACGGTAGTGCTCCGCCTCCCAGGAAAAATTGCTGAATGGCTCGATCGAGTAAGGATACGGCACTGGGAATTAACCGTTGTTCTAATTGGGCTTGTTGCTGAGCAATCCAATCCACAATCCCTTGATAGGCTGTAGAGGCTTGGTAGCCAAGGCGATCCCAACGCGGAAACGTCGTTGTCGGCAATAGGCGAGGGCGATCGGGATGCGGCGCAAAACAGTAATCTGCGAGCAGGCCAGCCCGTACTGGATCAATCAAGGCTGGATAAAGAGCTGACTTTATAGACAGGCGTAGACCAGTTTCAGCTTCTTGATCCTCCTGATCGAGCTCATGGCTCCGCTCTTTGCCACCCAAGGGTCGCTGGCTTAATACCACCAACATTTCGGCTACGGCATCACGATCGACTAATCGACCTAAGTAGGGATAGACCAATGTCAGTAACGTCAGTAAGGCCCGAATAATGGGTGAGCTAGTGAGTGGCCGCTGATCATTCAACGATTCCACCGGAATTTGGTGCTTGAAGAGAATTTCACTCAAACTATAGCGAGCGATCGCATCCAAACCGGGGCTAATAACGGCAACCTCTCGTGGTTCAACCTGATGAGTTTGCACGGCTTCAATAATGACATCGGCAACTCGACGCAGCAATTGGGCCCGAGAAATGGTTTGGATCGTTTGAATTGTTTCAGGCAAAACCGTTAAAAAGGTGGGATTGCTGGCTAGTTCCACGACCGATGAACCGAGCTCCGGACTTAAACACGGAACAATCGGCGTTGCCAATACTTCGACCTGACAGCGGCTAGCCAGACCTTGCAAATATTCGGGATCAGCACCTAAGCCCAAACGCACTGCTCCATCCGGGTTATAGGTGAAAGCAGCTTGCACTCCTCCATCCAGCATGACTTCAAACAAATGCCGGGCGATCGCCGGATATTCATCAACATCATCAGCCAGCACGATCGCATAGCGCTGAGAGAGATGCTGTTGGTAGGTAGCGTGGGGCAGGAGGTATTGTCCGTACAGGCCAGTAGTAATGCCGTAGGTCAGCAAACCACGGTCTAAACACCAGGTCTGCCACTGTTGCAGCATGGCCCCAACCGTCTCAGGTGGCAACGGTAGCTCACCATCCTTACCGCCTAAGCCTTGCTCCAGAATCGTGGGAATTTCAGCGATCGCAATCTGAGCTAGCGCCGCTAGTTGCATCAGATCCAATACCCGCCGCACCAAGCGGGACTCATTGACAGTTGATTGCCCTATGGCTTGATCGAGCTGCGATCGCCAGAGCCGGGTGGCTAATTCTTGCTCATTTTCTGGGTTCAACCGTAAGGGAAATTGGGCTTTCAAGTCTAGCTGTTGAATTAACAGAGGCCAAAACAGCATCACTTCGGTTTCAAAAAACCCAAGGGGCGTGGTTGAGTGAACGGGATATTTCCCCGCCGTTGCCAGCGTCAGCCGATCGACAAGATCAATTCGGTTATCCCCGATCGCAGCCAGTACCAGCACTCCTGGCCTCTCTAAGGAAGGCAGGTTGTTTGCATCAGGGGGTTGAGCCTCGCCATTCGTCAGCCTTTCTCGGTGTGCCATCCAGGTACATAACCGCTGAATTAGCCGCGTCGTTTTACCACTGCGGGTCGCACCAGTAATCCAAACTGCCTCGTAGTTCACCAATCACCCTCGAACGATTTTGTTACAATCTCTTGGTACTTCAACTGTAGCGCTCTGCCAAACGTCTGGTTTTTCATTTCCCAGCTGTTAGTGCTGAATCGGTCTAAAGCTGCATAATAATTAGAATGCGAAATATCGGTACATTTAACTGTGATCGCTTCAAGATCTACATCGGTCTGGTTCTCTGCTCATTGGATTAGGACTTATTGCGGTTAGCGCGTGTCATGAGAACATCCCTATTCACAACATTGAATCGATACATTCAAAATGCCAAACGGTGGTATGAAACTACGCCGGAACGGGCCTTAGATCAAGCCTATGATGCCGCTTTAATGATCAGGGCGATCGAGGACGAACATTTTGATGGTGGAAAAATCACGACGAATTCTGCTCGCTATAGCCAAAATACCTTAGCCTGCTTTCAAGCAGATTTAAGGAACTACTTAAAAATTGCCGACCTGCGTTTAACCGAATTTAGAGCTAGCCGTTTTTTCTTCAATACTACTGATTTTTCAGCTAGCGTCCGTTCGGGTTCCTACCCCGCCAGAACACGGGAACAGATTGAAGAGATTGTCGAAAAACTAAAGTTTATTGATCAGGTTATCGATCGCTACAAGCCTAAGAACTCAACCTCATTAGTTCCAGTCACGTCAACCGATTCGCTGCGATCGCTGAATGGCAATGGGGCACTCGCGAACGGCCAGCTACCAGAAGGTAGTTTCTCTGAACCCTCCTATTCACCTGGTTCGGCCGCCGGTGGCAGAACGCCAACTCAGGGTGGCGGTGAAATGCTGTTGGATAAAACCGGAGTCCTGCCCCGATCGATTCTAGGCACCATAAATCGAATTAAGCGAGATTTAGATCCCAATTCTGAACAAGAAGTTATCCAAAGCTTTCGGAGTTCTAAAAACAAAACGGCTACAGCCATTCGCTTTCTGTTGTTACTGATTATTGTGCCGCTGTTAACCCAACAGATTGCCAAGAATGTGTTTGTTAGTCAGATTGTCGATCGGGTGAGAGATCCGGAGACGGCTGAACCATTCATTAACTATGAATTAGAAGAGGAAGCTCTGCAAGAATTGCATACCTTTGAAGAACGGATGCGATTCAATTCCCTCATTGGCCGAGCGCCCAAGATTGGCCCTGAAGAACTCGAAGCGTTAGTCGAGGAAAAAGCTAGGGAAATTGCCGAAGACTACAGTCACCAAAGTGCGAATGCGATTAAAAATGTGTTTGCTGATGCCCTATCCCTAGCGGCTTTTGCGATCGTCATTGTGACAAATCGGCGCGGTATTGAAGCCCTCAAGTCCTTTATGGATGACGTGGTTTATGGTCTAAGTGATAGCGCTAAAGCTTTCATTATTATTTTGTTTACTGACATCTTCGTCGGATTCCACTCTCCTCATGGTTGGGAAGTCCTCCTCGATGGAGTGGCAAAACATTTAGGATTACCCGCCAATCATTCGTTCATCTTCCTATTTATTGCCACGTTTCCGGTGATTCTAGACACCATTTTCAAATATTGGATTTTCCGTTACCTCAACCGCATTTCCCCATCTGCCGTTGCCACCTACAAGGAAATGAACGAATAGGGCAATTCTTTATTGATAACAATCTGATTTTAGGCAATGTTCGGAAACAATCTTTACCTCGATCGGGCGTCAGTCCAGCTTTTTAATGAGGCAATGGAGGTTAAAGCAATGGGTTTTTCGAAAATTTCATTCAGCAGATCAAGACAAAGCATGTAGGACGTGCTTTAAAAGTGCTGACGACTGAGGGCTGAGAGAAGGTTAATCCTCAGTCCTCAGTCCTCAACTCTCAGCCCTACCTCACAGAGGTCGCGCTATTACCACAAGGCGGGTACAGCAGGGTTTGTGGGTTGTGGTGCTGGAGTATTGGTTTGGGGTGAGGGGGTTGGAACAGGCTGGACAGGGGTAACTGGTTCTGGGGTAATGACCGGTTGCGGGATTGCACCAACGGGAATGAAGGTTGGGTCAACCTCACGCGGGAAGTCGTAAGCATCAATACAAGCGTCCAGGGCAGGAGCCGCGGCGATTTTTGCCCCTCGGCTGACACCTGTAACACAGCTCGCATAGCGCTCAGGTAATAAGCTACGCCGACAGTAATCCAAAACGGTGTCATCTATTGCCGTTGAGACTCGACTTCGCACATCGATCACACATTTTGACATGGCTACTGGCTGTCTAACCTGGCGGCACGCTTCCAGTGCGGCTCCAGCTCCGATCGGAGAATTGCGACTAATCCGGTTGACACAATCCGAGACATCATCAGGTTTCAAGGCGCGGGAGCAAGCATCAGCCGCTTCTTCTGGCGAAATCTGTAGTCCAACTAAGCGACTAGTGCAACCGTCAAAGTCATTCGCGATCGCGGGGTCTAGGGGCAGAGTAACGGCAACTAGACCAGCCATGATGCTGAATCCAGCCAGACCTCGGCTTAGGCAAGTCGGTCGGAGAAATTTCATCAGGGTTGAGAATGGGAATGATGAGTATGACATGGTAAAACCTTGCACTGACAGGCAGACGCCATAATGCTGCCGTTATCTTCGCATATCTCCAGTGTGGCAGGCATCGACGCAGTGATTATAGCCTGTCTATCTCAGAGGTAGGCAGATGATTTGAGCTAGAAATATTACACCCAGGATGCAGGAACCGGTAGATATTGCAAGACTTTATCTGTAAAGAAAGCCTAATTTTTAACTCAGAATCGAAATAAAAAATGCTACCACTTTACCCGAATTCATGACCCTTAATCCTCTACTCTGGTAAGAGTAAACAAACTCACTTCAATAAGCCAGAGGATACCCCGGTATGCATCTGAGTGAAATTACCCACCCGAACCAGTTGCACGACCTTTCGATACATCAACTCCAGCAGCTTGCGCGTCAGATTCGTGAGAAGCACTTGCAAACGATCGCGGCATCTGGTGGTCACCTCGGACCTGGTTTGGGGGTGGTAGAACTGACCCTTGCGTTGTACCACACTCTGGATCTCGATCGCGACAAAGTCGTGTGGGACGTAGGGCACCAGGCATATCCCCACAAGTTGCTGACTGGTCGTTATTCCCGTTTTCATACGCTGCGGCAAAAAGATGGCGTTGCAGGCTATCTCAAGCGCTGCGAAAGCAAATTTGATCACTTCGGTGCCGGTCACGCATCTACCAGTATCTCGGCCGCGTTAGGGATGGCGTTAGCACGAGATCTGCAAGGGGATAAGTACAAAGTTGCTGCGGTGATTGGGGATGGGGCGTTGACAGGCGGTATGGCACTGGAAGCCATTAACCACGCCGGTCATTTGCCTAAAACCAATCTACTGGTGGTCTTAAACGACAATGAGATGTCGATCTCTCCCAATGTCGGCGCCATTCCCCGTTACCTGAACAAACTCCGCTTAAGTCCACCGGTGCAATTCCTCTCTGAAAACTTGGAGGAGCAGTTTAAGCATTTGCCGTTTGTCGGTGGTTCCCTGGCTCCCGAACTGGGACGGGTGAAAGAAGGGATGAAGCGCTTAGCGGTGCCCAAAGTGGGGGCAGTGTTTGAAGAATTGGGCTTTACCTACATGGGGCCGATCGATGGCCACAACCTGGAAGAACTGATCGCCACCTTCCAGCAAGCCCATAAACAACCGGGTCCAGTACTGGTACATGTGGCAACGGTAAAGGGGAAAGGCTACGAGCTAGCTGAAAAAGATCAAGTTGGTTATCATGCCCAATCGCCCTTTAATCTAGCGACTGGGAAAGCGATTCCGTCTACCAAACCCAAGCCACCCAGCTATTCCAAAGTGTTTGGCGAAACCTTGAGCAAGTTGGCAGAAAACGATCCTCGCATTATTGGGATTACCGCCGCAATGGCAACAGGGACGGGGTTGGATATTCTGCAAAAGCGGGTGCCCAATCAGTACATTGACGTGGGAATTGCCGAACAACATGCTGTGACTCTAGCCGCTGGTTTAGCCTGTGAGGGTATGCGCCCCGTAGCGACGATTTACTCCACCTTCCTGCAACGGGCATTCGACCAAATTGTGCATGATGTCTGCATCCAAAATCTGCCTGTGTTCTTCTGTATGGATCGGGCAGGGATTGTGGGTGCAGACGGCCCAACTCACCAGGGGATGTATGACATCTCCTATCTCCGCTGTATCCCGAATATGGTGCTGATGGCTCCCAAGGATGAAGCGGAACTACAACAAATGCTCGTCACCGGAATTCAATATTCAGGCCCGATCGCCATGCGCTATCCCAGAGGCAATGGGTATGGTGTACCGCTGATGGAAGAAGGCTGGGAACCCTTACCGATCGGTAAAGGTGAAATTCTTCGCCAGGGCGATGATGTTCTGCTGGTTGGCTATGGTTCGATGGTCTATCCAGCCATGCAAACAGCGGAAATCCTCAGTGAACATGGGATTGAGGCGACTGTGATCAATGCTCGCTTTGCGAAACCGCTAGATACCGAATTGATTCTGCCTCTGGCACAGAAGATCGGACGAGTGGTGACGCTGGAAGAAGGCTGTCTCCCCGGTGGATTTGGCTCGGCGATCGCCGAGTCCCTGCTAGATGCGGAGGTGACTGTACCAGTAACTCGAATTGGGGTTCCAGATATCCTAGTGGATCATGCTGAACCAAACGAATCCAAGGTTGATTTAGGGTTAACCCCACCGCAAATGGCAGAGCGAATTCTGAAGCTATTTAGCCAAAAACCGTCAGCCGTCAGTGTGTAAGCCGTCGCGTTAACTGAATTTAGC
>DATNPU010000418.1:0-5585 GCA_036703105.1 Microcoleaceae cyanobacterium | reverse complement strand
CCGACTAACCAACGATCGCCCAAGCGATGACTATAGATGCCGTAAACTTCATGTTCGACCGGGGTATCACTCAATAGCTTTAGGACTAGAGTTGAGCCTAACGAGGTCACAGCCGCTCCAGAGGTTGTCGCCCCACTCGCTAGAAAGGCCGCAATACTATCGGTGGTTCCCGTACAAATTTGACAATCCGTGGGTAATCCTAAATTCGCCGCGATCGTCGGTTGAATTGGGCCAACTGGGGTTCCTGGCGGCAAGACTTGAGGGAGCAGGGGGAAGAGATCCAAAGCCGTTAACCAATCTGGATAAGCGAGTTGGTGAACGTCATACCCTAATTTGAGGCTGTTGTGATAATCGCTAATCCCCAGTTGCCCATGTAGGAGAAAGGCTAGCCAATCGGCTTGATGCAGAAAGTATTTCGCCTGAGAGTAGATCGGTTGACGCCGCCACCACAATAGCTTCACCAAACTCGACGTAGCATTACAGACGTTAGCTCGGCCAGCCGCATGGGGCTGAGTAGCCAATAGTTGGTGTAACGTTGTGAGTTCTGATGCCCCGATCGCATCGTTATAGAGCAGTGGTTCAGTTAATGGCTGACCCATGCCATCACAGAGCAGCACCGTAGACGATGTGCCATTGATTGCGATCGCTCGCAGCTGGCTCCGATACTGGTGTGACAACTGCTGAATCAGGACAAACAACATCTCTCGCCAGGTGGCTGCTTGGTGATGCAATTGACCATCGCCAAATCGTTGATTGGCTTGCGCGCAGATATGGGTCGTGGCATCAATCACGATCGCCCGAGCGCCCGATGTGCCAAAGTCAATCCCCAGATAGCAGTCCATGTGCGTGAGTGCTTAAAAGTGTGTTACAAACCCTGTGCATCCTCCATCATGGCTGACTAAAATTCAATGCTCAATAGGCGATTGGCATTGAGTTGGAGGATTGGTGTATGGCATATACCTTTGAAATTCTCGGTGTATCTCCTGTATTGGACTTCTTCAACTATCAACAAAACATCCTGCATCATCCAGTCCATCAGGAAGTGAATTACTTAGGCGCATATCGTTGTACCCTGGATGCGCTGATTGAGTCTGTGGAAACAGTACCGCCGCATTCCGGATGGCACTTAGATCAAGCAATCCAAACGGTGATCGACTTCTGGATGCGGAATACTGAAAGCGTCCATCATTGGAAAAAGCGCCTGGATGATGCGGGTGGCCAGAATCTCTTAGTGTCCCGCTTATCAACATTCGAGGCGCTGAGATCGGAATTTGACCTGCTCCTGGAATAAACCGTTCGGTCAGACGTGGCCATCGCATGGTCGCCCACCCCAACTGAATTGCGATCGCTGCCTTCAGCAAGATCCACAATCACACTGCCATTGCCACCGATCGCAGTTCATCTGATCAGCACTGCACTCCGTATAATCAGCAACCACAATCGTATTGTCACTGCTCACAATTGAGTTGCGGCTGATCACAAGGCAATTACAAGCGTCACACTATGGATGGGCTGGGGTCTAACGCTGTCCTGCTTCACCCTCTGTCAGTAGGGTATCTCCACAGATCAGGATGAAATGATCCGTAAGAGCATAGTATTCTCAAAAGATATGTCCGCAAAGCAACACTTATGAGACAGCTTTTGAACCTACTGACTCCCTGGAAGGCAGCATTTCGACATCTCGTTTTATCCATGACTGTCATGCTGCTAGCGATCGGTCTATTTGCTACGCCCGCTAGTGCAACGGGGGTCTATGAGATCCCGCCTCTGGCTCCTGATACTTGGGTGCTCGACAAAGCTGAAATTCTGAGCCGCATTACTGAAGGGAAGATTACCTCAGATCTAAAACAGCTCGCCCAACAAACGGGTTATGAAGTGCGGATCGTTAGCATTCATCGGTTGGACTATGAGGAAACCGCCCAAAGCTTTGCTGATCAACTGTTTGAAAAATGGTTTCCTACCCCCGACGCTCAAGCGAATCAAGTATTACTAGTCATTGATAACGTCACTGACAATACGGGGATTCGGACTGGAGCAGAGGTGAAATCGGTGATGCCAGATGCGATCGCGGAGAGCGTCGCCCACGAAACCGTCTTAGTGCCGCTGAAAGAAGGAAATAAGTACAATCAGGCATTTACTGATGCCAGCGATCGCTTAGTCGCGGTGCTGTCTGGCCAACCTGATCCAGGGCCACCCGTGGTTAAAGACAATGTTCAGGTTGAGGGCACCTTTGCGACACCAGAAGACACGAAGTCGAGTAATGCGACGGCTTGGGTGATTGGAATTTTGGCTGTGGCGACGATCGTCCCAATGGTGACGTATTACTGGTACGTTCGGTAACGGCAGTCAGATGGTTGGTGGCGATCGCAAGTGATCACTCAATCAGTGGGGCGAACGATCGTTCGCCCTTAACCATGGTGGTGGGCAACTCAGAATACGAGTCCTAGTCCTGAATGTATTCTTGACCTTGCAATAAGGCCGCTTCCGCCCGTTGAAATTCGCGCCCCAAATAGGCCGCATGATCCAGCATTGACACTGGGCAGGGTTGGGTTTGTTCAAATAGCTGCACACAGAGCTCTTTTGCAGTTCTGCCACTATAGATCTGAGTTGGAATCCTTGGCACCTGTGCATTGCAAGGAATAGGCTTGCCAGTCTCAGGGTCACAGGCAACGCCCTGCTCATTAATCACATTGCTGTAATGCTTCGCTTGGATCAGTTGCTCATCCCGGTTGATGTAGATGACAAAATAGCCACCGGGATCAAGGTCAATGTGCCGATTCGATAGCCGTTGGTCGATTGCAGTAGTCTCTGCAATAGTGTGATTCATAATTGCTGCCGTGTGAACCTCTAATCAGTTGATCATCTTTCCACATCTTAGACCGTGGAGCCAGTCGTCTGCGATCGCCGAGCAGCAACTAGCAGACTTGCACTTTTTCTACGCTCGCCATAAAAAAGATTTATACTTGCTTTACGATGTCCTTATCAAGCCTGAACGAAATTCCAGTCTAGAAAAGCCATCCTAGGGAAAGATGATTTTTTAGGCAAGGCAACTCAATCATATCTAGGTCCCGAATCATCCTGACTGTTTATCCCACTGTAGGAATAGTAGTTAGGAGCCTGAGTCACGAATGCATCGTCTGAGTTACCTGCCTAAATGTGCCGAAGCCCTTTGCCATTTCTCCAGCCAATGATTGATACCTTCATTGCCGACGAACTTGCGGTTGCTCCCAACCCACTGGGCACCCTGTTCAATTTGAAGCTCGCCACAATTCCCGTCGATGCCTATACCTGCTTCGAACTCTGGGTTCCTCCGGCCAATGGTGTCCTCTTGCCGGAAGAAGCGATGTTATTAAGGGGCGATCGCTCACGCTTAGAAGAAATCTCGGCTCGGTTAGTTTGGCTATTGGGCGCCACTTTGCTGGATGGTGAAACGACACTCAGCCCTAAACCCGACTATGACTGGAAAACCATTCTTCGGAAGTTCCTTCAGCTCGGAGTCAAGTTTGATGCGATCGCGGTGGACTATGCGCCTCAAGCGATTGCCCCCAGCTACTCAAACGAAGATTTGCCGAACGCCTGGATCATTCGTCCCGCCACCTGGCAGGTAAAATTCTTGGTTCTCAAACCTGCGGCGACTGGTTATTATGCCAAACCCCTGGCGATTAAACTCTCACTATCGTTCGGGCATCCTGTGACCCGATCGCTGCATCCCCCAACGGTAGCCGCATCCCTATAATGGGTGGCTAATGAGTTAAGGTTTGCTTGATCAAGCGATCGTTTGACTCGGTTTACATCAATGCGGTTCGACTTTTAGCGTGACTAGATAGGGGTTGCGGGTCAGCTAGAGGGCAGCAAACGGCTAGATTTGCGGTCACCCGATCGCCACGTTGATAGCATTGCCATGCGGTGTCCACCGTTCCAGGTAGCACTCCAACTAATTGAGCCACTAAATCAGCGGGAATCTGGCGGGCTTCTGTAGCGCCAATCCAGCTACATAACTGTTGCACCATCAAACACGCCCGTTTCAGTGGCGAACTGACTGACGTAATCGCTTGCTGTTGCTTCATATAATTAATGCGAAGTTGAAATCCACGTTGCCGTTCCCGATAGGTGGTTGGCACGGAAAAATCAACGGTTCCGATCGCATAAATAGACTTACATTTAATATCAAAACTGCCACCGACGATCGCACCAACCCCAACGAATTCTGCGTAATGAGGCTGTTGCAAAATCAACCCTACCTGAAAACTAGGGACAACACATAACAACTGACCGCTTCCTAACTGCTGGAGCGGTAGAGCAGAATTAATCGACCTCATGGCATTTCCTTTAAGCAGTCATAGCACCCACGGACAGATGACTGTTATATCTGTATTATCGGTGATTAAACCTATTAACGGTTGGGCTAAATTACAGATATCAATCAACTCTTTAAATCAGACTGTTAAGCATAAACTCTTAATTAATCATTCACAGTTAATTATGAATTAAATCTAAAAAAGTGATCCCGATCACCTATGATTCATAGATACAATTTGCTCTCCAGATTAAATTAAGCTGAACTACTGAATCTTGAGTTTATCTTGCCAAAATGTTGATGAGGATTGTGATTTCACTCAGTAAAATTACCCCACGCTGAAACTCGCGATCGCGATTCGGGAATACTTAGGCCAAGAGTAGAATGGCTTCCGTAGGATGAAGGGCACTGCCGTGAATTCAATGACTCAAGAACAAGCATTTCAGCAGTTGATCGCCGGAGACTATCAGCAAGCCATCGGGTCATATCAACAGGTGATTGAGGCAGAACCAGCGGTAAAAACCCCCTATTGGTACTTGGGCCTCGCGTTGTTATTACAGGGAGAGGAAGCGGAAGCCCAAGCCACCTGGATGCTGGCAATGGTAGACGGGGAGAGCGAGCAAGTAGAACAATGGACGACTGAGTTAGTCACCATCTTACAAACAGAGGCCGATCGCCAAGAAGCGCTACAAGCATGGGCGATCGCCTGGGCCATCCGTCAATACATTCGAGAACTGCATCCTACCGAGTTAAACAACTTGCTTCAGTTAGTCAATTTAGGGATTGAACTGCAAACGCTGACGCCAGAAGCCCTAACTGAACTAGAGTTGGTGGCCGCGTTGCAGTCTGACCAGGTGGTAGACTCTGCACAATTACTTCAAGTCTTACAACGGTTACTCAGCTTTATGCCAGTAGAGCCGATCGTGGCGGATGTGGCAGAAGTGTGCTTGCCAAGAATTACGCAACCGCTGGACTATGTGCGGCTATTAATGGACACCGCAATCGATGTGGCTCATGGTATGGGTAAACCGCTTCAGTCCGTGCGCTATGCCCAACTGTGCTTACAGATTTATCCTGATAATCTCGATTTGATGCAGCACCTCTGCTACTTCTATCAGAATGCGGATCACCATCAACAGGCGATCGAGACTGCCCGCCAACTCTGTATGATGGTTCGGGAACTACCGGATCAGGTCTTTGCAGCATTTTTATTGATGCGATCGCTAATGCGAGCCGGAGGCTACTGGCAAGAAATTTTTCCGATCTTTGATCATCAGCAAACCCTGAT
>DATNPU010000417.1:0-4377 GCA_036703105.1 Microcoleaceae cyanobacterium | reverse complement strand
CATAATCATAGGTTTCGCGGGTAGAGCCAAAACCATGACTCATCACAATCAATGGGGCCGGTTGCGATAACCCTTCTGGCAAATATAGATCAACCGGCAAATCATAATCTGTCGCTAATCCCTGTTGCGTTTGCCGCACCGCCGCGATCGGAAAACTTAACGTCGTTTTACTGTAGCGATAAGGGCCGGGTTGTCCTAAATCGGGCAGTTGGGAGACATCAACGGTTGGTTCAGCCGCCGCTTCAGCTTTGGCTTCGCGATCGATCGCTTCAACTAACGCATTACGATATTCAGGAACCGTTTGGACTGTTTTGACTAATGCTAAAACCGTGGCTAAATCGATACGAATCGTTTCGGTCGGAAAGTAGCGGAGCACATTTAATAACGTCAACCCTTCCGGATCGTTACCGGCTTGAAGCATCGCGGCCCGAATCCCGTGAAACCCATTAACGTCATACCGAGGTTGAATAATTTCTCCCAACCGCTTGAGCAAGGCTTCACCCATTTGTACTTGCAAGAACCGATCTAAGGTGACAAATTCCACCTCCAATTTTGTCTGTAGTCCTTTGCGTAACAAGGCCTGAGTTTTCGCATCTAATCGCCGCACGACGAAATTTAATTCTGGTGTCGTTGCCTTTCCTGATCTCGCAAAGTTTGCCAGGTCATTAACAGAAATCGATCGCTCAAATGTGCCCAATGACAACTGAATACGTTCAGCGCTAGTGGCTTGCTGCGGCAGGATGGCATCCGATAGTAATCCTAAACTTGCAATACTGGCTGCTGCTAACCAATAGAGAACGTGCTTTCTGCGTACGATCGTCTGAATACCCATGCTACCCCTATACCGTTTAGCCACAGTCGTGATGCACTGTATAGTCTGCCATTAGTTCCGTCAAGCAAATTTGAACAAGTATGAATTTCTATCTACCTATATCGGCGGGTCAGGGCCAGGCAGAAGGTGAGCTTAAGCGAATGGCTTAACGAAAAATATGTCCTCTATCAATTTCTCATTCACTATCCACAAGTACATAAATAAGTCTTCGTCAGGATAGAGGTTTCAGCGATTAAACCAAGTTACTAATGAGTACAAATACGAACAAAACTGACACAATTTTCAGTCAAACGATGATGGATTACCTCACTCATTATCTAACCTACTGTTTAATGGTTCTTGCCTTATTAGGCTGGTCGCTTTCAGAATGTCTACTCTTTCTAAAGTAGTAATAAACTAGCCAGCTCTTGGGCGAGATAATGGTTGACCTTTTGCAGAATCAGCAATTACGCTAATATTCCCATCGGGTTCGATAAAGGCCTTTTTGACATCCTCGATTTTCTCGATGCCCTGCTTACGTAGTTGTAATCTCAGTTCACTTTCTGTGATCAGTTCTCGCCGCATATTGCGATAGATCATGCGCCCATTTTTTACTAGTAATAAAGGGGATGAAGTAAGTAATCGTTGAAATGAAGGAAAGCGATAGCCCAACCAGTTGAGCAAATAGCTCCAGAAGATAATTGTACCAATTAGGATCAGCCCATCTGTGATGGATGTGTAGTCGGTTGCCATAGCATTTTGAGCGGCATTGGCAAATAGGATCACCACAAGTAAATCAGTCACACCAACCGCTCCAACTTGGCGATTTGGTAAGAATCGTAGCAGCGAAAATAAGGCAAGATAGACGATCGTTCCGCGCAAGAAATGCTCGGCCAGGGAAATATTAGGTACTAACAGTTTGTGCCAATTCACGTTGAGTAGTAAATCCATCAGTTCAGTTCATCTCGTGAAGTGAGCGATCGCAGAACCAGAATCGCCTAACTCCCAAAATTACTCACATTCGAGCAATCTGTCCTCTCACAAAGGAATGACTCTAAAAGTATTCAAGACATAATGGCCTCAGGAAACTGTTGCCGCAACGCCGGGATCACTGGACAAGGTTTACGATCTTCCAAATTCTCTGGCTTATTCCAGGTGAATGGTGCTTTTTGAGCCGCAGACATCCACAACAATCGTTTAGCTCGTGTCATCGCCACATATAACAACCGAAATTCTTCCGCCGTCTTCAGATTCTTCGCTTTTTCCCACGCCTCCACGACATTCGGCAGCGGAAATTGATCATGCAAACTAGCCCGAATTTGCGCCCGTGCCACTTCGGACAAGGTAAAGTCACCTAAAAATTGCCACTGCGGCGGAATCCGTACTGCGTTCGGAATCATATTCTCATGCAGAAATGGCAGGAAAACATAATCCCAATCTAGCCCTTTCGCTTTGTGCATCGTAATGATCGTCAGCTGCCCATCAGCGGTATAGCGAGATTCCATCGCCTCAGCATCTACTGGCTCAAACCGCTCCGAAGCCACAATTTCACTCAGCACTTCCAATAATGCAGGCAAGGAGTGATTCCCGGTAGTTTGTTGCAGCAAGCGATCGGTCAATTTATCTGCCGTGGCTAATTCACTCTGGTCATAGTCCAGGGTATAGGCCAGAAACGGAATTAATTGATAGGTGGGTAATTCCAATCGCGCTCTCAACAAACTGGTACAGTAGCGTCGGGCTTGTAACACCGCATCCGATTGAGGCGGATCGATCGCACTGGGATACAGAAATTGCTCGGGAAACGCTACTAGAGCATTCAAATCCTGAGTAGGAATTAAGCGGCGATCGACTAATGTGGTTAATGCGGCTTTCAGATAATCCGGTGAATGGGGACGATCGCAGAATTGCAATAACCGCAAGAGTTCGGCCGGCACATGGGATTGGCGATCCTGTTGGCCTACTTCATAAATTCGGATGTCATCACCATGCCAACGCTTTAATTCCCTGGCAATAAATCGCCCTTGCTCATTCACTCGCACTAACACCGCTGCCTGAGCCTGGGGGTCTTGCTCAAACAATTGCATTACCCGTTGTCCAATCAATTCCACCGTTTGATAAACATCTTCAGGTCGGTATAGCTCTAAACCACGACCTTCCGCGGCTGGATTAGCATTCGGCTGCGGATCATCATCACCCACAGGCTCGATCGCTTGGGGCCGAAACGGTTGCACATTACCCGCCAACCGCGATCGATTGACCCACTGCAACATAAAATTAGCCGCATCAATAATCCGGCGATTACTGCGTCCTGCCTGGGTCATCGTGGCTAAACGGTGCTGTTGCCGACAGGCATCACAAAATTCCCGGAAGTAGATCGGGTCAGCCGGAGTAAAGGTCGAGTTAATGGCCTGATTTGGATCACCCACCCGAACCAAGTTCAACGGCTCAGCATGATCTGGGTCATGCGGATTGGCAGCGAGAATTTCCAACAGTCGAGTTTGCAGTGGGCTAGAGTCCTGAGCTTCATCTTCAAATACGCCAAACACTTGATTTTGCCAAAACTCTCGCACTGCCGCATCTTCTAACACTCGTAATGCGCCCAGAATCATCTCGTCATAGTCCATCAAGTTACGACTACGCAGTTGCGCCTGGTAAAGCTCATACAATCCAGCCGCGATCGCCAAAATCTCGTAATCCAGTGCCGTTTCTTCACCGTCCTGAATCGATCGCACGATCGCATCGCGCCCCAGTTGGTACAGATCTTGTGGCAACAATCCCGAGCTTTTCGCTTCCCGAATTACCGTATTCGCTAGATCAGGCAATACTTCTGTCCGCAACACTGATTGCCGCCGTAACCGCTCCGTTTCCTCACCATCAAACCGCCGTCCTTCTAACAACAGTTGATATTGCCGGGGATTCGCTGCTAACCATTGCTCCACGCAAGTGCGAATCAACCGATGGCCTTTCTCTGGCGTAATCAGCACACTATCCGGATTCAAACCTGATAATTCCAGATGACTCCGCGCGATCGACCAGGCCAGACCGTGTAATGTATGGACGGAAAAGCCTCCTACCGGCAATGACAAGTGTTTCAGGTTCTCCCGAATTTTCGCTTTAATATTAGCGGCCGCCGATCGAGTAAAGGTGACAATAATTAACTGCCGTTTTTGATGCAGCTGATGTCGCGAGATCGCGATCGCCGCTGCCGCTGCCATTCCCGTTGATTTTCCGGCTCCCGGTACCGCTGAAACGGCTAATGCACCACTTTGCCAATCGGCGAGTTCCTGTTGTCCGGGGCGCAGGGTGGATCGGATATCGGCGATCGAGGTGGGAGGGGAGGAGAGGAGCATGGAAGATGACGGAGATGGAAAGATGGGAAAAACAGCAAATTCCTAGAACAAATCTAGGGGCAAATGTCCGAAGGTTTCGTTCACATCCCCATCATAGGCAGATTGACAGGAAACGAGGACACCACGATGGGTTCCAATGTAGGAATCGGCATGGCAACGTCCAGTCTTAGGGTTGTACTTGACATAAACAATGCCGGCTAGGGCTGGAACCGTCGG
>DATNPU010000414.1:0-4011 GCA_036703105.1 Microcoleaceae cyanobacterium | reverse complement strand
ACTAACCCGAATGGCCAGATCCAGCGATCGGCGCGTAATCGTTAATGGGCCCTTTTTAACTAGAACATAGTTGTAATCGGTCGGTTGGGGGAGAGCCGGAGCCTCAGTGGGTGTAGCCACTGACTCTGGAGAGGACTGACCCCAACCAAACGGGTTATACCAGGGCTTTGGTGCCGGAGCCGGAGGAATGGTATTCGGTTGTTGGGCAAATGCAAGTTCATTAGCCGGTAAACGAGGTTGATGACTGGCATTTAAGCCATCCGGCAAAATCATGGTCAAACTAAAGACCAATAAAGACAACGCCAACAACCAGCCCATTTGTTGCCGCCACACTCGCAGGGGAATTAACGCGGAGACAGTTAGCAGGATCAGTAGCCCCACTAAGCCAAGTCGCCAAAAGGGATTGGCTAGAAATGGGGCCGCTAAAAAGGTCATCAACCAGGCCAGCTTGACACGTGGATCAAGCCGATGCATCCAGGTAATCGGTTGTTCGAGATAAAGTCCCAATGGCAGGGAACGGAGTAAATCCATTTCAAACCTTCGTTGCCCGATTCACCCCACGTTCCATTTCACGCATCTTCTTGCCCCGCCACAGCAAGCGAATTGGTGTGCCTTGAAAGCCAAGCGATTGCCGAAACTGCCGATCGATATAACGGCGATAGTTGTCGTTAAACAAATCTGGATCATTCACAAATAGCGCGATCGTAGGGGGTTGGCTGCTGACCTGAGTGCCATAGTATAGTCTGCCCTGCCGGCCTCCGCGCGTTGTCGGTGGGGTATGCCAACGCACCGCATCCTCAATCACTTCATTGATCACAGAGGTCGTCACCCGCCGTTTGTGTTGTTCCGCCGCAACATTGACCAGATCGAGGATCTTTTCTACCCGTTGCCCAGTTTGAGCACTAATAAAAATCACATCCGCCCAATCAAAAAAGTGTAGGCGATCGCGGATCTGCCGTTCAAAGTCGTAAATGGTGTGGGAGTCTTTTTCGATCGCATCCCATTTGTTCACCACAATGATGCAAGCTCGTCCTTCGTCAGCAATGCGTCCTGCCAACTTTTGATCCTGCTCAGTCACACCATCCAAGGCATCAATCACCAGCAAGACAACATCTGCCCGAGCGATCGCTTTAAAGGCCCGGTTAATCCCAAAAAATTCCGGCCCATATTCCACATGCTTCTTCTTGCGAATACCGGCTGTATCCACTAAGCGATACGGTTGGCCATTCCGTTCCACCAACATATCGATCGCATCCCGGGTGGTTCCCGACACTGGACTGACGATGGCGCGATTCTCACCGACAAAGGCATTCAGAAGGCTAGATTTGCCCACATTTGGACGACCCGCGATCGCCACTTTAATCTCGTTGGTTTCCTCTAACTCAGCGACCGGCGGGAGATAGTCCACTAGGTGATCGAGCAATTCCCCTGTGCCGTTGCCATGAATGCCGGAAACTGGATAGGGTTCGCCTAAGCCTAACTCCCAAAATTCGGTGGCTTGGGTAAGACCCTGTTCCACAGACTCACATTTGTTCACCGCTAATAACACTGGAACAGATTGCTGGCGCAACCAACTGGCAATTTCTTCATCACCGCCCGTGATGCCCATTTGCCCATCGACGACAAAAATGGCAGCCACGGATTCCGCTAAGGCAGCCATCGCCTGTTCTCGAATCAAAGGCAGAAATTCCGTGTCGTCATCAAACACTAATCCACCCGTATCGACGACGAGAAATTCCCGATCGCGCCAGAAGGCGGGTTTATACGTGCGATCGCGGGTGACACCGGGTTGGTCATACACGATCGCGTCCTGTACCTGCGCCAAACGGTTGACGATGGTAGACTTGCCCACATTGGGGCGACCGATAATAGCGACAATTGGCAAGGACATAAAAGCTCTGTAAAACGTGAGTCGTCTCAATTTATTCTAGTACCTCCGGTCGGTTTGCCTGAGTCAGGGATCGACCGGAGGTGAGAATAGTGATTGAGTTTGAACTAATTTGTGGCGATCGCATCAGACAAGCGCGACCACCCTAGAGAAGGATCTTGCTACTTATTGCTTCTCGTCAGGTGACCAACCCCAGTTGATAATCTCACCTTCATGCTGTTTCCCTTTCAGCATCCGGTTCCAGTAGACCCGTGGTAGTAAGTGACGCTTGACAACCCACATGCTATAGCGTTCCTTGCGCGGATCGATCGGGAAAGAAGACAGCGGTTGGTTGGTGTAGTCAAACTCAGCCATGATTGTCTTGCCGTAACCCGTAATTAACGGACAGCAAGTATAGCCGTTGTAGCTCCCTGTGAGGGAGGCCGTCTGCATTACGGCTAACAGGTTTTCTACTAAGACGGGAGCTTGTTTACGAATGGCCGCTGCGGTTTTGGAAATTGGGAGTGATGAAGCATCTCCTAAGCTGAAGATATTAGGATAGCGATTGTGTTGCAGGGTATGTTTGTTGACATCAACCCAGCCAGTTGCAGGGCCTTCTGTCCCGGCTAAAGGACTATTTTTAATGAAGTCTGGTGCTCCCATCGGTGGAGTCACATGAATCATGTCATAGGGGATGACCACATCCTGGACGCCAGCATCGGTCGTCACCTCAAACACAGCTTCTTTACTAGCGGCTCGAATTGCTTTGAGGTTGTGTTTGAACTTGAGGGTAATGTCTCGACGCTTGACCACTTGCATTAGTGGTTCCGCATAGGCCGGGACAGGGAAAATGGCACCAACGGCTGAACAGAACATGACATTGGTTTTCTCCCGCACTCCATTTTGGCGGAAGGTATCGTCTGCTAGATACATGATCTTCTGGGGAGCACCGCCACACTTAATTGGGGTGGAGGGAAAGGTGAATAGCGCATTCCCACCTTTGAAATTCCGAATCGTTTCCCAGGTGTAGGCGGCATAGTTCAGGTCATAGTTGCTGCACACCCCGTTAGAGCCAAGTGCTTCCTTTAGCCCTTCTACGGCTGACCAATTAATTTGAATACCAGGACAGACGATTAAATAGTTGTAGTGCACCTGAGTCCCCATCCGGGTTGTGACCGTATTTTGGTCAGGATCAAAGGTTTCTACGTAGTCTTGAATCCACTTGACTCCGGCTGGAATGCAATCTTGTTCGGGTTTGATGGTGGCTTCTGCCCGAAACTGCCCCCCACCTACTAGGGTCCAGGCTGGTTGGTAATAGTGCTTGTCGGACGGTTCAATAATGGCGATATCAAGGTTACTACTTTTGCCACGCAGTTGGGCGGCAACGGTAATCCCGGCAGCTCCACCACCCACGATCACAATTTGATGGCTCAGCTTCTTACCCGTAGGATTAGCAGATAGCGATGCGGACGAACTCGGCTCGACAGATGTAGTCATGATTCTCTAGTGAGGTCAGTCTATAGGTAGTTGCATTCTTAGCAAATTTTGCCGTGCTAATCTAGACATCCCTCATGATCCCCGCCGAAATCACAGAAAATTCATTGATTTTACGGAGATTCTCAAACATAACTTGATGAAGAAAGGTTAAGACAGCCCAAGCCCCTGAGTGAGAAAAAGCTTGAGGCAGTATACGAAACCGTAGGTTCAAGCGGTGTAGCTTCTATGACCTACTGTGAATCATCAGATGATACCAGTAGCTTTTCCCTAGACAGTCCCAACTCAGGGTTACATAACACTGTGCATCTGCCTGCCTGGCCAATTTTCACCAGCTAGAATCTGAACGCTGGAAGATGAATTGATTGGCTTCAGGGAATACTAACTAAAGGTATCAGTTCTTACCTCCAGCTTTTTACATTACACCCATGAAGGTTACATCATTGGCGATCGCATCTACGATCGCCCTCATTGCGGCTGCCATACCTACCCTTAACCCGACCCCTGCGGTGGCTAATCCTACGGCTGGCACCAAAATTAGTTGGGTCGCCACTAAACATCCCCTGCTGCGAGTCACTCTCAGCCCTAACCTGACAGAAACCGGAGAGCGGTTGCTCAACCTAGATTTGGTCGTGAATGGGCAGCTTCAG
>DATNPU010000404.1:0-13469 GCA_036703105.1 Microcoleaceae cyanobacterium | reverse complement strand
GATACCAATAATCGTTAAGCAGATGCTAAGACCGCCGATGATGTAGCCAAGACCGCTCATCAATCCGCCAAAAACTAGCCAGATAATATTTCCTAGAAGACTCATCTCCAATCTCCGTCTAGCGATTAATTTCTGATTGATGTTAATCGTGCCACGATCGCACCAACTCTAATCCACAATTTTCATGACCGATCCCATACCTTCCCCACCCGAATCTACTCAGTCTGAGCGTCAGAAGTATGCTTATTTGCGAGCAGAGGCAACCAAGCCCTATAAAGGACTACGTCAATTCATTTATATTGCTTTTGGGGCTTCTGGGGCGATCGGTGGTTTTGTCTTCTTCACTCAGGCCCTGGCAGGCCGGGATGTTGAGTCAGCTTTACCAAACCTGGCCTTACAAATCGGGGTAGTAGCCTTGATGGTCTGGTTGTTCCGCTTAGAAAACCGCAAGAAGCGCTAATTGCAATATTGAGTGATCAATAAGTTGCACAGTGGTAGCCCCGAATCACATCAGCAAGGCTGGGAAAAAGCAGGCTCGATCGGGATCATGCTCGGCTTTGTCACAATGATGTTTTTGGATATTGCCTTGGGTTAGGCCACATAGATCAACCGTTGCCAACTGAATCAGACGACTATAGTAGGGGTACAGGCCTCTGCATCTCCCTCATGAGCAGTTTCCATGAGTTTGTGTATCAATCCTCACTGTATCCAACCGGATCATCCCGGCAATGATGACAGTCGGTGCTGTCAAAGTTGCGGGTCAGATTTGGTACTGCGAGGCCGTTACCGGGTGATGCGAGTTCTAAGTGATACAACGGGATTTGGCATTGTGTATGAGGCGTATGAACATACCACGCCCAAACTGCTCAAAGTCCTCAAAGCCATCCATAATCACAATCCCAAAGCTGTTGAGCTATTTCGACAGGAAGCTGAGGTCTTAAGCCGTATCCATAGTCTGGCTGTGCCGAAAATTGGCACGGATGGCTATTTTCAGATGCTTCCTAAGGGAAGTTCTGAACTGGTGCATTGCATTGTCATGGAGAAAATTGATGGGCTGAATCTGAGTCAATGGATGCAGCAGCAGGGCAACCAGTCGATTAGCGAACGCCAAGCATTGAACTGGTTACAGCAACTTGCAGAAGTTTTGCACCAAGTCCATCAGCAGAATTATTTTCACCGGGATATTAAGCCGCAGAATATTATGCTGCGATCGACCGGACAAGTCGTACTGATTGACTTTGGTACGGCACGCCAGATGACTCATACCTATCTGGCTCATTTAGGCAACTCCAGCATTACTCAGATCAGTTCTCCGGGTTACACCCCACCCGAACAGGATATGGGACATGCCGTTCCGCAATCGGATTTCTATGCTTTAGGGCGCACCTTCGTTTATCTATTTACTGGTGTGCAATTAACCGATGGCAGTATTTATGATTCTCAGACCGGAGAAATTCGCTGGCGGCAATATGCGCCCCATGTCTCCTGGCAGCTCGCTGATTTTATCGATCGCTTAATTGCGCCTCGGCCCATCGATCGGCCCAAGCATACCCAAGAAATTCTAGACGAATTGCATCGGCTCACTCACGTCTCTACCACGAGCCGCACTCCGGTTCCTGGAACTTCTTCCACCTTGCCACCTCCGAAAGCCGCTTGGTTTACTCGCCTGCAAGATGCTAATGCTCCTACTCACCTTCAGCAGTCCCAGTTACATCAGGCCATGATTGCCGATCAGGTGAACCATGCTGGCCATGAATCTGCACCGATTACTCAACCAGCTACCACTAAACGTTGGTTATGGGGTGGAACGATCGCGATCGTCGTTACTTTAGTGGGCTTTGGTGGCTGGCAAGGCTATCGCTTCATCACGGCCGATCGGTCTGAGCAAGCGATTGGAGTAACAACCACACTCAAGGGACATGCCAGCTTTGTTAATGCGTTGGTACTAAGTCCCGATGGAGAAACGCTGATTAGTGGCAGTGCCGATAAAACAATTAAACTGTGGGATCTGACTACAGGCCAAGTCATTCGAACGCTGACTGGACATACGAGTTTCGTCAATGCGCTGACAATTTCGCCAGATGGTTCCACCCTAGTCAGTGGGAGTGCCGATCGCACGATTCGAGTTTGGGATGTGCCCACCGGCAAACAGCTCCGAGTCTTGACCGGACATACTAGCTTTATCAATGCCCTGGCCATTACCGCTGATGGCACCACCTTGGTCAGTGGCAGCGCAGATAAAACCATCAAACTCTGGAATTTAACTACAGGTAAACTACTCCGCACCCTGACTGGCCATAGCAGCTTTGTCAACACAGTAGCAATTAGCTCTGACGATCGCATTCTGGCCAGTGGCAGTGCCGATCAAACTATTAAACTTTGGGATTTAACCACAGGTACTCTCCTGCGAACCCTGGTCGGTCACGATGATTATGTCAACGCGATCGTCATTACACCGGATGGCAAAACCTTAATTAGTGGCAGTGCGGACAAAACCATCAAACTCTGGAATGTCGCCACGGGGAAAGAATTAGCTACCCTAACCGGACATACAGGTTATGTAATGGCGTTAGCTGTCCATCCCAATGGTAAAACTCTTGCCAGCAGTAGCAGCGACGGCACCGTGAAACTCTGGGATTTAACAACTGGTAAAGTTATTCGCACCTTCACAGGATATCAGCACCATATTGATTATTTTGTTGTCAGTTCCGATTGGCAAACCATCCTCACGGGTAGTAGCGATCGCGTCATCACAGGCTGGAAGATAAACACTCACTAAAGCTGCATCAGCCCTAAAAGCTCAAAACCCTTTGAGATAACTGCATCCCAAGGAGTTTGGCTTTGAAAGCGGGTAGCGGGAATCGAACCCGCAACTGAAGCTTGGGAAGCTGCCGTTTTGCCACTAAACTATACCCGCAAGAGTCTGATCGCCCGCAATTTTGGCGTTCAGGATTTCAATTATAAGCTGATTTGTCAATTCTCAACACCGCTCTAACCAGTTCCCAGCAAAAAACTTTTTTCTTAATCAAGGAATACTAAACCATTGCCCCTTGGCTTGTAGCGATCGACTAATCCAACCCAGTGATTCAGCTTTTCAGCGATCGCTTAACATGGGCGAAGACTGTTCCGACCTGGAACTTTTTCGGTTACCTGCACTCTTAGAATCAATCCTCTATCAGAGAGCGGTTTTCTCTGTACAGGTTATAGAATCTATTCACCCTTTGACCGCCCCCTAATCATTCCCTGTTTAGTTTGCTGACTTGGCGCTAACACAGCGAGTTCACAAAGGAGACAATTATGGTTTCGAGACATATATTTGGCTGGCTTGGTGCCCACAACCAGCCGCATCGTTGCCCAATCTGCTGCATTCTGCCACCCTACATTTTGGGTGAAGTAATTAAAAATGGTAATGCCGAACAACGAGCGTGGGCCTTTCAAACCCTCACGACATCCGAGCAATTCCGGGGACGGCGGGAAGCGGTTGGCAGAATTAATTTTGCCTCCCCCGCTGGCACAAAGTTACGAACGATCTATGATGCGAAGAGTAGCGAAACTTTACCGGGAACCTTGGTTCGCCGCGAAGGAGATCCGGCGGCTGGCGATCTAGCCGTTGATGAAGCCTATGACGGTGCTGGAGCCACTTACGATTTATATTACGAAGTCTTTGAGCGAAATTCGATCGACGATCGAGGTTTACGGTTAGATTCCACCGTTCACTATGGCGACAAGTACGATAACGCCTTCTGGAATGGGGATCAGATGGTTTACGGCGATGGGGATGGTGAGCTGTTTGAGCGCTTCACGAAATCCATTGATGTGATTGGCCACGAGTTAACCCATGGTGTCACGCAATACGAGGCTAACCTGATTTATTACGGCGAATCGGGAGCATTAAATGAGTCCTTTTCGGATGTCTTTGGTTCACTTGTGAAACAGCGATCGTTGAATCAGACCGTGGATCAAGCCGACTGGCTCATTGGGGCAGGATTATTGTCCTCTAAAGTACAGGGAGTCGCTTTACGATCGATGAAAGACCCTGGGACAGCCTACGATGACCCAGTGTTAGGTAAAGATCCCCAGCCTGCCCATTACAAGCAGCTCTATAAAGGCACTGCTGATAATGGCGGCGTACATATTAACTCCGGTATTGCCAACCGGGCGTTTTACATTGCCGCGACTGAAATTGGGGGCTATGCCTGGGAGAAAGCCGGCAAGATCTGGTACATCGCTTTACGCGATCGTCTGCGCTCTCGAGCCAACTTTAAGCGGGCTGCTAATATTCTCGTGACAGTAGCCGGAGAACTGTATGGGCAAAATAGTCCAGAACAAGCTGCGGTTCGTAAGGGCTGGCACACTGTTGGCGTATTGTAGGAATTCCTCATGCAGATTACCTTTGAACGAAGTGGTGGCTTTGCTGGCTTGGTCATGGCAACGGACGTAGATACGGCTGATTTACCATCCGAGGAAGCGAAGCACCTGCGGACACTGGTAGAAGCCGCTGATTTTTTTCGTTTACCGTCTACGATCGCCGCCGCCCAACCCGATCGGTTTCAGTACCAAATCGCCGTGAGTGATGATGGCAAACACCATTCGGTGAGGGTAGATGAAGCAGCCATGCCAGGAACACTAAGACCGCTGGTGGATTGGCTAATGAACGCGACGCGGCGACGGTAACGAACAAAGATGAAGCAGATAGGATGGGGAAGTGAATGCGTTTGCTTCCCCACCTGTGTATTCAAAGAAATCTTCTAAATTTTATACATTCAAAAATTATCAAAACATTATGATTCAGCAGTAATCCGGTGGGTAGCGGGTTTTAATACAAGGGGCGGGGTTTGTCCTTAATCAGTAGTTGAGCTGCGCAGCTTGATCTAAACCCGTCTTGACTAAAGCATCCCTGGTGCATCAGTCCTGTAATTTGTCCCGATCGGAGCAACGATTGATCATGAGTAACCCGTCTCTTGTCCCGGTAATTCTGGCTGGTGGTAAAGGTGAACGCTTTTGGCCCCTCAGCCGCAGGGATCGCCCGAAGCAATTTCTCAGCTTAGATGGCAGTGGTCGGAGTTTGTTACAGGCTACTGCCGAACGCTTGCTAGGAGTAGCAGGAGGTTGGCAGTCGGTTTGGGTGGTGACGGCGGCTCATTTAGCCGATGGTGTGCGGGAACAGTTACCAGAATTACCAGAAGCAAATTTGCTAATTGAACCGGAAGGCCGGGATACGGCGCCCGCTGTGGCATGGAGTACGCTCGAAGTTGCCAAACGACATGGAGCCGATACAGTTGTTGGATTCTTTCCTGCCGACCATTGGATTGCCGATGAAGATACCTTTCAAGCCACGTTAGCGGCAGCGACTGAGCTTGCGGCAACTGAAGCCGCGATCGTGACGTTAGGAATCAATCCTACCTATGCCTCGACGGGCTACGGCTATATTCAGCAAGGGGAAGCGGTTGGGAGTTATGGCAGTCAAACAAAATTCCCGGCCTATCGCGTCGATCGCTTTACTGAAAAACCCGATCGGCCAACGGCTGAAGCATTCCTCTCGACTGGAACCTTTAGTTGGAACAGCGGTATGTTCGTGTTCCGCGCTAGCACGACGATCGAGGAACTCCTGCTCCATGCCCCCGAAATTTTAGAGCCGTTGAAGGATCAAGGAGTGGCGGCTTATCCAACCTTGCCGAAAAAGAGTATTGACTACGCTTTAATGGAAAAAACCCAAAAAGCGTATGTATTGCCTGTCGCTTTTGGTTGGGATGATTTAGGCGATTGGAACGCGATCGAGCGGTTATTGAAAGGTGATAGTCCGAATGTGGAACTGGCTCGCCATGTGGGTTTAGATACTCATGGAGCATTATTTTATGCCACGGATCAAGATGATCTGATTGTGACGATCGGGCTAGAAGATACAGTGATTGTCCGGGATGGCAAAGTCACCTTAATTGTGAAAAAAGATCGGACTCAAGAGATTAAACAAGTTTTGAAAGAGATCCAGTCCGACCCCCAGTTTCAAGATTTGTTGTAGCGATCGCATCACTCCAACTGCTCAAATAAGTCCACCAAAACGACATTCGAGAACAGAAATCCTTCTGGATCAGTCAGGCGAATGCGATCGTGGGTGATCTCCACCCAACCTTGGTCAACGTAAGGTTGCAGCAATGCTTGGACTTGCCGGACGATCGTTGCCCCAAACTGCTGAGTTAATGTCGCCAGGCTCAGTCCCTCAGCGAGCCTTAGACCCAACATCAAGGTGTCTAGGAGAAGTTCTGGAGATGAGGAGGATGGGGGAGATGAGAGGGATGGGGAGGATAGGGGAGATGGAGAGGATAGAGAAGATAAGGGCGATAAAGTAACGACTTCCCGACCTTCCTCACCTTCCCGACCTTCCTCACCTTCCCAACCTTCCTCACTCCTCATCCCCCGCTCCTCCACCCAGGCGTAATACTCCCAAGTCTTGCGAGGACGAGCCAACCGATCGCCATCTACATAACTGGTGGCTCCCATGCCAAAACCATAAAAGGGCTGATTGTGCCAGTAGACGCGATTATGGCGACATTGATAGCCTGGTTTGGCGTAGTTGGAAATTTCGTAATGGTCGTAACCGGCGGCGGTTAATAATTTTTGGGCGAGGCGGTACATATCTGCCGTCGTGTCATCCGAGGGCAGCGGTTGCATTCCCGGTTTGTATTGGCGGCTGAAGGGAGTACCGGCTTCTACGGTTAGGTCGTAGCAGGAGATATGCGTAGGGGCAAGGGCGATCGCGTGTTCTAGAGAATCTTGCCAATCCTGGAGAGTTTGATGGGGTAGACCGGAGATTAAATCCAGACTGATATTGTGAAATCCGGCTTGATGGATCAGCTCGATCGCTTCTTCGATATTTTCTGGAGTATGCGATCGTCCAGCGGCGGCTAATAAGTGCGCCTGAAATGCCTGGACTCCTAAGCTAACGCGATTTACACCTGCCGATCGATAGCCCTTGACCTGCGCTAAATCAAACGTAGCGGGATCAATTTCCATCGAAATTTCGGCATCAGCAGTAATACCAAACTGGCGATCGAGGGTTTGCAAAATATGTTCTAACTGCTCAACGGCTAGCAGAGAGGGCGTACCACCGCCAAAGAATACGGTATTCAGAGCATGATCCCCAGCCCGAGTTTGGCGAATCTCCTGACATAACACCTCAACATAGTGAGCGATCGTCCCCGAATTGCTGCCATTAATCCGCTCGCCACCGATCGGTGGTTTGTCACCAACGACTGCGATCGGAAAGTCGCAGTAGTAGCAGCGACGGCGACAAAAGGGAATATGCACATAGGCAGATTGAGCAACCATATCACCTGTAGTCAAAGGCAGAAGAGACCCGGAGAGTATAATAGGGGCAGATTAACCTGACCACGAAACCACCATTCCCCAACACACTCAAAGTTATGCTTGATGCCGTCATTATCATTTCATTCATCCTGGCAGGGGCAGGAATTGGATTTCATGGCATTGAAGCTCTGCCCGGCAGTGCGCTTCAACAGGTCACTAATATTGAAGGATTGCGCTGGGTATCGGCTGGATTTGGGGCATTGATTGGTCTGGCTGTAGGTCTCAGTATGCAAACGGGCTATCGGCGGTTAGAGAAACAAATCCGCACCATGCCTGCTGATATCTTACTCAGTCGGGCTGTGGGGTTGGTGATTGGCTTGCTCGTCGCAAACCTGATGTTGGCACCGATTTTTTTATTGCCGATTCCTAGTGAGTTTGCTTTTATCAAACCGTTGATTGCCATTCTCAGCAGCCTCCTGTTCTCCTTTTCCGGCATGTCCCTGGCAGATACCCACGGGCGGGCCTTACTGCGGTTGATCAATCCTCATTCAGTTGAAAGCATGTTGCTGGCAGAAGGAACTTTAAAGGCGGCATCCACCAAAGTTCTGGATACCAGTTGCATTATTGATGGGCGGATCGAAGAACTGCTAGCCACCGGATTTCTAGAAGGGCAAATCTTGGTGCCACAGTTTGTGTTAGCCGAGTTGCAGCAAGTAGCTGATGCCGCCAATGATCAGAAGCGGGTGCGGGGACGGCGAGGCTTAGATATTCTTAACCGGATTCGAGAAACTTATCCCGATCGCATTGTGATCCACTCTGCTGATTATGATGATGTCGCGACGGTAGATGCCAAATTAATCCGGCTAGTGCAGGAAATTAACGGCACATTGCTCACCAATGATTTCAACCTGAATAAAGTTGCCAGTGTGCAGCAGGTACGGGTACTGAATATTAATGATTTGACGCAAGCGGTGCGGCCGAACTACTTGCCGGGAGATAGTATCGACCTGAAGATTTTGCGGGAAGGCAAAGAACCAACGCAAGGCGTGGGCTATCTGGAAGATGGCACGATGGTGGTGGTGGAAGACGGTCGCAATTATGTTGGTGGTGAAGTTCAAGTCGTTGTCACCAGTTCCTTACAAACCTCGGCTGGACGTATGATCTTTGCCCGACCGAAAGCGTTAGTGGTCTCGTAAGCAGGTTGTACGCTACTGCAACTGGGTTTTGGAGACAATCCGGGTCTTTTTGCGATCGGTTTCCGATAATTCTTCACCCGCTTGCAACCGAGTCGCGTTTTCTTGCAAAACTGTCGCAGCTCCCTGATCGCCCATTTGGATCGCCGTTTTCGCGGCTGTTTGCAACATGGTTGCGGCTCCCACCCGATCGCCCTGTAGCAGTTTCGCCTCGGCAATCTGAGTCTGCCGATATTTGGCTAAGGCGAGAATATGCGGCTGCACTTGAGGATTGGGATCGGGTTGAAAGGGACTGATGAAGTTCGCAGTAATCGGTAGGGGGGGTGAATAGAGGTTATGCTGGCCAGAAGCCGGATCGTCGTAACGCACTTGCACCTGGGCAATCTGCCGGGTTCCGGATAGCATCTGGCTTAAGTAAGCATTAATCAACACTACTCGCGGCACATCAATCATCAAATCGCCGAGGCGCACCATATACCAACCCGATTCCTGATGTACAGGCAGTTCGATCGTATCAGGGGCCACTTGGGCGATCGGCTTCATCGCTGCCAACCGTACCTCTGGAAATAACCGCAACATCAGATGGGCATTGGTTAAGCCAACGGCTTGGAGACGGCTAAATAAGCGCTGAAACTCAGCAACGGCTTGTTCCGGCTGTTGGATAAAGGCCATCGTGCCACCGCCAGCATCCGCGATCTGCTCCAGTACATCCTGATTCCAGCGATCGCCAAAGCCCAATGTATTCAGGGTGAAGTTATAGTCGGCGGCGAGTTTTGCCAGTTTCAAGCAGCGATCGTTATCACCATGTTCATTCTCCCCATCCGTTAGTAAAAATGCCTGCGAGATACTGTCCTGTTTAGCTTTTGCCAGTTCTTCAATCCCTAACCGCAAGCCTTCGTCGATCGCAGTGCCCCCTTCGGCCTTGAGATGACTGATTTGCAGCTTAATACTGGCTGGGCTGTCAATCGTTTGGTTGGGCACTAGCACTTTGGCCCGATGGTCAAATACTACTACCGTAATCCGATCACCCGGAGATAAGCGATCGACTAACCGCTGGGCCGCTTGCTTCACGATATCGATCGGTCGTCCGGCCATCGAACCACTGTGATCCAAGATCAAACATAAGTTCAATGGCACATTCGGTCTCACAGCCTCTGCCGCGATCGCAGAAATCGATACTGCTAATTGCCGCTGGCTCATGGATTGGGTCGCATCCACATTGGCATCGCTCAGAGCAGCCTGCAAACCGACTCGCATAGAACACTCCCGCAAAACTTGAACGCTCATTCATTAAACACACTCGCCTGAGATGCGATCGCGAATAACTGACAGCAATATCTCTGATTAATCCTTTCCCAGTCTGGGTTACACCCACCTACCCCATCCTTAGCATAAGCCAGTCTCTCGCCGAAATGCTGCAATTACCTCTGTCACGCTACTATGTAGGAACAATACCGTTGTTTCGGTCAGAAGTTCCAGGCAAGACCCTGCTATGAATTCACCCATCCAAGCGGCTCAATCTCCTTATTACGGCGATGCCTATTTCCGCACTCCGCCCCCAGATCTACCGTCTTTGCTTTTGAAAGAGCGGATTGTCTATTTGGGGATGCCACTGGTGCCCGCTGTAACAGAACTGATTGTCGCAGAACTTCTCTATTTGCAGTACGAAGATCCAGAGAAGCCGATTCGGATTTACATCAACTCTACGGGAACCTCCCGCTATGACGGTGAACCGATCGGATTTGAAACGGAAGCCTTTGCCATCTGCGACACCATGAGCTACATCAAGCCGCCAGTGCATACTATCTGCATTGGTTCCGCTATGGGGATGGCAGCCATGTTGCTCTCAGCTGGAACGAAGGGCTGTCGCGCTAGTCTTCCTAATGCCACGATCGTGCTGCACCAAACTAAGAGCTATGCTCGGGGGCAGGCCAGCGATATTCAAATTCGGGCGAAAGAAGTGCTGGCAAACAAAGCTACGATGGTCGATATTCTGTCTCGCACGACCGGACAAACCCCTGAGAAAATCTCAAAAGACATGGATCGCTTGTTGTACATGACACCCCAACAAGCTAAAGAATATGGGCTAATCGATCGGGTGTTGGAAAGCGAAAAAGATTTGCCCAAACCCCTGCCGGCTGGGGTGATTTAACTCACTCTGACTTCATTACACAGAATTTCATCACTGGAGCTTTCCTATGCCTATTGGTGTCCCTAAGGTTCCTTACCGGATGCCCGGAGAACCCTATACTCAATGGATTGATATTTACAATCGCCTCTACCGGGAACGGATTATCTTCCTGGGTAAAGAGGTAGACGATGAGATTGCCAACCAAATTGTGGCGGTCATGCTTTATCTGGATTCCGAAGATCCTGGTAAGGATATCATCCTTTACATCAACTCCCCCGGTGGTTCTGTCACTGCTGGGTTGGCCATCTATGACACGATGCAACACATCAAATCTGATGTGGTGACGATCTGTGTGGGTTTAGCCGCCTCAATGGGATCATTCTTACTGGCCGCTGGGACTAAAGGCAAGCGACTGGCACTGCCCCACTCCCGGATCATGATCCACCAGCCCTCCGGTGGCACCCGTGGTCAAGCGACCGATATTGAGATTGAAGCCCGCGAGATTATTCGCATCCGGCGACAACTCAACCAGGTGTATGCCGATCGCACTGGACAATCGATCGAGAAAATCGAGAAAGACATGGATCGGGATTATTTCATGTCTGCCCAAGAAGCTAAGGAATACGGCTTAATCGATCGGGTAATCGAAACCTCCATCTCCCAGATCTAAATCCAACTTAACTAACGGCAACCGGGTAATGGAGATCACTTCATTACCCGGTTGTTTTTCTAACCTTGTGTTGCCGAGGTGAGCGCTGAGTAAGCCTGCTCAACGATATGCTTGCCGCGCAGAAACCCAGTATTCGCTCCCGGGCAAATCACTTGTAACGTTTCAGGCGTAAATTGCTCCCGTAAGGCTTGCAAACTCCGCTGTTGTCTGCCCCAATGAAACGTCTTAGGCGTTTTGATCGGCATAACTACTCCCTGAGGATTGGGCAGTAAGTGCCGTCCAGAAAACAAGACGCCCCCAAAGCGATCGCAGTACAAACAAGCCGAGCCTGGAGAATGTCCCGGAGTCCAAATAGCTCGACTATGGGGACTTAGCTGAAATTCCCGTTCAAACGGAGTCACCGTTAAGCCAGGAAGTAAGTAGGCTTCCTGTTCCTGAATAAGAATTTGGCAATTTAAGGTTTGCTGCAAATTTTTCACCTGTTTACCAAGGCCATTCCGATGGGTGAAAAATAGCCACTGCACTCCTCCCTGCGCCTGCAACCACTCTTGAGTAGCCGCATCCCACTGGGGACAGTCCACTAAAATATTGACCTCTTCTACAATGAGGTAAGCCGTACCACCTAAGGTGTCTCGATTGGGTGGAAAGGCAAATACGCTATAGGGATGAGCAGAATTTTCTTCTTGTAGAATTAAGCGGGGCTGCTTAGCTCGAGGCGCGATCGTAGTAGCAGCGGGAATAGCATCAGGCGATAGGTCTGGATTCACAAGGCAGTGCAGATTAGAAATTTGGGTGGTGTAGAGAAATAAGCGGGTGAGATTGGTAAGGTTTTTGGAAGAAATTTTGCAATTTGACCAATGCCTTTTAAGATGTGAGTTCTAAATCCCGATCGTTGGCAGCCACTAATATTGTGGTTGAGTATTTCTGAATGACTGGCCCCTAGCTCAAACAGATTCTTCAAACTGAATCAAGACAAGGCACATGCAAGCGACAATCTTCCTGCTCTTTCTATTAGGGCTTACTACCTACCTTATCGTACAGCGTGTTTCGAGCATTACCCGTACTCCCACGTGGTTATTGTGGTTCGTGGCAATGTTGCCTGCCTTTATTTGGAGTACCTGGATGTTGATTAACCAGGGACGCGAGCGACCACCCGCCCAACTGGTCGTGATTCCGTTTTTCATTTGTCTGTTGCTGTACTGGTGCTTGATTCAGTGGGGACGCATTCCGCAAACCAGTAATGTCAACTCCCGTAACGCCTCACCGTTAGAGGATATCGACGATCGCTTGCCGGAATTGCCGCCCGCTCGCCCAATTGATCGATCGGAGGAAGCCCATCTACAAACCTGTTTCCCCTGGTCAATTTACTATCTACAAAATATTGAGTATCACCATCAGGCTGTAGTGTGTCGGGGCCAACTTCGCAGCAAGCCTGAGGTTGCCTACCAAACCATTCGGGAAAATGTAGAACGGCATTTTGGCGATCGCTTTTTAGTGCTGTTTCAGGAAGGCGCCAATGGGAAACCATTTTTTGCCCTATTTCCTAATCCGCGATCGCTAGAAGCCATGCGAGGTTTAAGGAAAGTCACAACTCGTCCGATGCTAGCGATCGGGCTGTTAGTAGTGACCTTCTTCACCACCAACCTGGCCTGGTTTGATTTGATGAAGCAGCCCTTATCTCTTACCACTCTGTTTCAGGGTTTACCCTATGCCCTCACCTTAATGACCATTCTGGGTTCCCATGAGCTAGCGCACTATTTAGCGGCTCGTCGCTACAAGATTCGAGCGACTTTACCCTACTTCATCCCAGTTTTACCACTCCCTATCCCGCTATTTGCTTTCGGCACCTTTGGCGCTTTTATCCAAATTCGTTCTCCGGTACCAAATCGCAAAGCTTTGTTTGATGTGGGAATTTCGGGGCCGATCGTCGGATTTTTTGTAGCTCTACCATTATTAATCTGGGGTTTAGCGCATTCTGAAGTGGTAGCGCTCGTTCAGAAACCAGATTTATTTAATTTTCAGGCATTAAGTCCTAAATTCTCCTTATTACTCACCCTACTGAGCAAACTTACTCTTGGTGGTGCATTGACGGCTGAAACTGGAATTAAAGTGCATCCCGTCGCCGTCGCTGGGTGTTTAGGGATGGTGGTGACAGCATTCAACCTTATGC
>DATNPU010000400.1:0-4310 GCA_036703105.1 Microcoleaceae cyanobacterium | reverse complement strand
TTCTTCCCAGACGGTGCCTCGTTGTCGATCGTTCATATAGTGGCATTCGTCGAGCACCACAGCTTGCACACCGACTAGGGATGTACCCACTTCCCCGATCGGCGTCCCATACAGCATGTTACGAAAGATTTCGGTGGTCATAACCAGAATGGGGGCATCTCGATTAACTGAAATGTCACCCGTTAGCAGCCCGACATTATCGCTACCGAATAGCTCCCGAAAGTCCCGAAGTTTCTGGTTAGAGAGCGCCTTCAAGGGCGTGGTGTAGAAGACCCGCCGTCCTTGGGCCAAGGCGCGATGAATCGCATATTCACCCACCAGCGTTTTACCAGAGCCAGTGGGGGCACAGACAACCACCGATCGACCGGCCTCTAAAGCTGCGATCGCCTGAAGTTGGAATTCATCGAGCTGAAACGGGAACAGTTGCTTTAGATCAAGCCCTGACGGGATAAGAGAAGCACTCACGCGCACATCAACAATAAAGAGCAGTAGATCAAGGAATGACCATTGTACTTGTCATGTTCATCCTGCATCATCTATATCTTTATTCTGTGATCTTCCGACTCAATCCATGCTGAATAATTAACTTTCTTCTTAATTTCTGTTGCGTTATGTTATTTCTTTGACAGTCATGTTCAGATGCGATCGAGTAAATTAGGGTGAGGCTCTCAATCTGACTGACTTTAGGCGGTTGCCATGTATGAGAGCGCTTATAAGTTTCGTAAACAACTACTTTAAGGCAGATGCACAACCCAAAATGGGTAAGTTATAGTGACTGAAGGATAAACAAAAACCCTGAAATGACGACTTTGCCTCTTTGTTGAAGAGCAAATTTTTAGATTCCTGGCTAAAGATCACCAGTCAGCTAATTATTCTCATGTTGTTTGTTTAAAGTGGGTAGCCTAATCTACAACCGAAGCATGATGGAAGGATTCGATCATGAGTTTGGTTTGGAGCGGAGGAACCAAATCCTAGGGGCTAATTTCAGCATACCTGAAAGAGACACCTTCCAGTCTTAGCCCGTCAGCTAACTCCGTCGGCAATGGGAGGAGTGCGTAAGACTAACGCTTTTATGCAGCGGTCTGGAGTCTCCTGATAGGTTAGATAGCCTGTCGCCTGACCCACCTCTCGTCCGTGTTCTACTTTTTCTAGAGAGGTCAACCGTGAACATTACATCAATGCTTGCGCGTCTTGAGGGAGCGCTTGGTTGTAGTGACCTGACTCGGCAAATGCTATTAGTGCCCAAATCAGGTTCTCCGGCATCTAACCATGCAACTCAAGAAGTGAACTTGATGGTGGCATATAATGGTTCCCCCCGTAGCCAAATTGCCCTCGATTTAACCTTGTGGATTGCGCACCAAACTCGGCTAGCGACATCTAGAGCCGTGACGGTGCAGGTGATTTACGTCATGGACTTACAAAGTTCATGCAATTCAGCTTTATCACCGAAGCGATCGGTCGCATCTAAAAGTAAACCATTTTCTCGTAAGAAAAATCGGGAAGCTTCGCCGCTAGTCGCCTGTGGTCAGGCTGCTGTTCAGCCCCGTTCTAACAGTATTGCGCCGGAGTTGTCGGAGTCCTATCAGCCGTCAGTATCCGATGTATCCTCGTGTTGGGCGGACTCGTTTGAGCAGGCTGATCGCATTCTCTGGCGGGCTCGCTATCTGGCCGATGAATGGCGGGGTTCATTAAAGACCCACCTGCGCTTTGGTAGTTTAATTCCAGAGCTGAAAAATGTCGTGCAGGCAGAATCAGCCACGATGTTAATTGTTGGTTGTGAGTCGGCAGAGCATCCTTTGGTGCAGCAATTAGGGAAAGCCTTTCCCTGTCCGGTTATCGGGATTCCTCCAGCCTTAAGCGATGGCTAGAGTCAAGGGTTGAGCATAGAAATGCTCAGATCATTTTTTACCTCACCTGACTAGTTTTGAGGGGCAGCCATAACACGCTGCCCTTTTGAGTTTTGGCAGAAATTTCCTGGATTACGATTCAGCTAGCCGTTATCAGCGCTTCTTTATAAAAAGCAACAGATAATTGCAGATCTGGGATAATTCTTTAGATAAAGCAACGCTAACGATGCACGAGATTTAGGGCAGTATAGCCTAGAGACACTATTTGTCTGTCGGGGATACGCAATACCAGAAGGAGGATTCAGAAATGTCGCTGGAAAGTGCGAATCGATTTCTGGAGGCAGCCGCTTATGATGAGACGCTGCGAGATAAGTTTGAACATATTTCCAGCCCAGAAGAATTCTTAAGAATTACTGAGCAGTTGGGCTACAGTTTCACTACTGAAGAATTAATGACGATCGCCAGGGAACAAAGCCAGGGAGTTGTAGTCAGGCGACATACAGGAGTTTGGAAATGGTTACGGAGCATCAATTGGGTGTAAGGTAAGGGCAGCAATTTGCTGCCGATCAGTCATGGCGGATGGTTATCCTACTAGATTGTCCAGGAACTACATTGCTACTAGTGATTCCAAGCTCTCAAACATGTTGGTTTATCGTCTGCCCCACGCATGAAATTGTTCCGGATAACGGTAGCGATCGGTTTGCCTGCCCTGCTAACCCTTGCTTGCATGGAACCTATCCTGGCTACCCCAATCACTCCGAATGATAATTTGGTTGTTGAGGGAATTCCACCTATCCCAGCATCGCTGGTGGATACGGTCAAACGGTATACCGAGTTTCGCTCAGCTGTATTGTCAAGCTGGCATCCGACTCGACGAGAACTGCTAATCTCGACCCGGTTTGCGAATACAGCCCAAGTGCATCGAGTGCGATCGCCGTTGGGTATGCGGCAGCAATTGACTTTCCTGGCGGATGCTCCTTCGGAAGCGTCTTATCAACCGACTACCGGAGATTACTTTGTCTTCAGTCTAGATGTCGGTGGTAATGAGTTCGATCAAAATTATCGGTATGACTTAGCGACGGGTGAAATCACCCTGCTAACGGATGGCAAATCCAAGAATAGCCGAGGGATTTGGTCAACCGCAGGCGATCGCATGGCCTATACCTCAACGCGGCGGAACGGCCAGGATACCGATCTGTACCTGATTGATCCTAAAAACCCGCAGTCCGATCGCCCATTAGCCACTGTGGAAGGGGGTGGTTGGTCGCCCTTAGATTGGTCGCCGGACGATCGACAGCTCGTGGTATTGCAGTATGTTTCTGCTAATGAGAGTTATCTCTGGTTAGTCGATACCCAGTCTGGTGAGAAAACTCTATTAACTCCTAAGACCGGGAGTGAGACGGTGGCTTATGGCGGAGCGTTATTTAGCCATGATGGCAAAGGGTTGTACTTAGTCAGCGATCGAGGCTCCGAATTCCAACGCTTATCCTATTTTGATCTAACTACTCGCACCTATACCGAGCTAACCAGTCAAATTCCCTGGGATGTTGAGGATTTTGATTTATCGAAGGATGGTAAACGGCTGGCCTTTGTGACCAATGAAGATGGTAGTAGTGTTTTACATCTGCTGGATACCACGACCCGCCAGGAAAAATCTGTGCCTAAACTGCCACCAGGTCTCATCTTTGGCCTTAGCTGGCATCCCAATAACAAAGATTTAGGCTTCACGCTAGTGAGTGCTCGATTTCCGGCTGATGTTTACTCGCTGGATGTCACGACCAATCAACTGCAACGGTGGACAGAAAGTGAAACGGGGGGCTTGAATACGGCCAACTTTGCTGAAGCCGAGTTAGTGCGGTGGAACAGCTTTGACAATAAACCAATTTCCGGCTTTCTCTACCGCCCGCCTGCCCGGTTTACTGGCAAACGTCCGGTGATTATCAACATTCATGGAGGGCCAGAAAGTCAGTCTCGGCCAGTTTTTCAGGGACGCAATAATTTTTTCTTGAATGAACTGGGGGTGGCTCTCCTGATGCCGAATGTGCGAGGGTCTACTGGATATGGCAAAACCTTCCTCAAACTGGATAACGGCAAACTGCGGGAAGATTCAGTTAAAGATATTGGGGCGTTGTTAGATTGGATTGCGACTCAACCTGATCTGGATCCCGATCGTGTCTTGGTGATGGGGGGTAGCTATGGTGGTTACATGTCTTTGGCTGTCGCGACTCATTACAGCGATCGGATTCGAGCAGCTATTGATATCGTTGGCATTTCTAACTTCGTCACCTTCTTGGAACGGACTGAGAGTTATCGCCGGGATCTGCGACGAGTAGAATATGGCGATGAACGCGATCCTCAGATGCGTGACCTCCTCCTGCAAATCTCACCGCTTAACAACGCCGGTAAAATCCAAAAGCCGCTATTTGTGGTTCATGGCAAAAATGATCCCCGGGTTCCCTTAGC
>DATNPU010000394.1:0-7286 GCA_036703105.1 Microcoleaceae cyanobacterium | reverse complement strand
CAGTGGAGTGAGTGGAACGTGTGGGGTGACCTGGAGTGGCACCTACTGCAATTCGACGCCCACCAAAAACTGAAATACTTCTTCAGTCAGTTGAACCATCTGTATCGAACTGAGCCATCTCTTTATTCCCAAGACTTTGGGCAGAACGGCTTTGAATGGATCGACTGTAGCGACAATCGCCATAGCGTCGTTTCATTCATTCGCTGGGCTAAGGATACCGGTGAATTTGTCGTCACCGTCTGCAACTTTACCCCCCAACCCCATGCACACTACCGAGTAGGTGTCCCAGAGTGGGGCTTCTACTCCGAACTGTTTAACAGTGATGCCCGCGATTTCGGTGGTAGCAACATGGGCAACCTCGGTGGTAAGTGGGCCGAAGAATGGTCGTACCATAACCGCCCCTACTCGATCGATCTGTGTTTGCCACCATTAGGCGTGTTGGTTTTAAAACTGGATCGGGAGAAAACCGATGCCGCGATCGCGGCAATGGAAGCGGAGAAAGCAAAACAGCTAAAAGCTTTCTCGAGTAGCGATACAACAGACAATACTTAAGGCTGCCTCGACTACAGATTGGTTATTGCTCGTTGATCTTTTTGATGGGCAATAACCAAATTATTAGAGAGCTGATTAGTAGCAAAATCGACCATTATCGCTCGTTGGATGATCGGCAGCTTTACGAATTGCCCCTAAAAGTGTGGAGACTACGAGACAACGTTTGGCTGTACCACCGTTTTTGCTAGAAAAGGTAATGCGCCCTAATTGACCATTGACTCGTCCTTCATCGTTAAACTGCAATCGATACAGCCCGCTGACTTGCGATAAGGTTGTTTCTGTGTCGATTTGAACTGCTGTATCGAGACTTTTCCACTGCGACTCGTTTGGTAATTCGTTCGCCGGGTGGTTTGCCCATTGCACCTTACCATTTTGATTGCGGAGACTGGTCTCCCAAACCGTGCGCCCCTGCTTGGCCTGACTCTGAGCCTGTCGCATAGCCTGACAAATCTCATCTTGGGCGGTGTTCAGCCGTTGCACATCCATCATTCGCTGGCTAGCTGGTGCCGCGATCGCCAAAATAATTCCTCCAATTGCTGCGACCACAAGAAATTCTAATAGCGTAAATCCAGATGTAGACGCACGACGTTTGAGCCGCTGTTGAGTAACGGCTCCGATAAATTGATTCATGGTGATGCTTGGTTGTAATGCTTTAGCTCGTCCTATTTTCGGCCGCTAGAGCATTTAGAAGCATCGAGGCAATTAGGGGTTTTTGAGCGAGAAAGATACGGTCTATTTGTACGGGGGTTCACATACGGGGTCGTAGGTAAGCGAGATGTTATCTGTACCTAGGCGATACTCGATATAGGTCGTAATTACCCCGTCTCCTAAGCAAACTTTGTAGTCTGCAAAGCCTTCATGCCCGCCAGAGACCCGAAGTTGTTTCAATATGGGTGGCTGATAGCCAAAAATGTAGTTAAAGAAGGCCTTGGGATTGTAGGAAAAATTTCCATTTTCAGGCGTATTGGGGTTTAACCAGATTGTCCTGACTCGATCGTTGACGTAAGTCATGCCAAATTGCCCCTGGATTGGGAAAGCTGGGAACAACCGGCGAATGGGCAGAGCTGAATAAAAATACGTCTTCTGCTGGGGATTAGTCGCTGAAGTCTCGATCTTAATTGGCCGACCAAAGTAACGTTGGATGGTTTGAGGAGATTGATTGAGCACGTAGCGCCCGGCTAGGGCAGGAGGTGTAAACCAGGGATTGAGCAGTAAACAGCCGATGCTAAGCGTGATGGAAAGCAGAGCAACTTGAGTTCGTTTCATGGCACTACCGTTAAGGGGCTATAGAAGGTTTCAAGCCAGCTTAAGTGGGTTTCGGAACAGAATCGTTACAAACCGCTCTGATCACCGGATTGATTAAAAGAGAGGATGTAGTGAGTTAAGAGCTTCCCAGTTCGGCAGGTGGTCACGGGCTTGGAAGTATGGCGACCTTCTAGACCAGAATGACAGGCGATATGGGACAGTGGCAGCGAACTTCCTGGCGACATCGAGGACTGCAATGGAGCAGAGTCGTTGGCAATCAAGTGCGATCGCAGTTGTGGGTAAAACGTTCTTGGCCCTGGCGAGTTGTGATCATCCTGGGTCTGGTCTTACTCCTCCTGCGATCGCTCCCTTATCTTGTGCCAATTCGAGCCAGTGATTTAATCCAAGACCAGCAAGCGATCGAATTTAGCGATCGCCAGGGATTACCCTTAGGTACATTACTGACTCGTGACCAAGAACATACGGTTGCCGTTGATTTAAGCCAAGTCTCACCGCATTTTCTACAAGCCATTATCGCCGCAGAAGATCGGCGGTTTTATCAGCATGGCGCTTTAGATGAACGGGCGATCGGCCGGGCGGTCTTAGAGGCCATGCAAGCACGGCAAGTTGTCAGTGGGGCTTCTACAATCACCATGCAACTCGCCCGAATGCTGGATCCGGCTCCGCGCAATCTATCCGGTAAGTTGAAGGAAGTTTGGACAGCTTGGCGACTGGTCGCCGGAATGAGCCAGGATGAAATCCTGCAAGCTTATATCAATCGGCTGCCGATGGGCGGCAATATCTATGGGGTAGAAGCGGCTGCCCGAAGTTACTTTGGGATTCCGGCTCAGGATTTGACGATCACACAAGCGAGTTTACTAGCCGCCATTCCAAATGATCCAAACCGTCTGCATCCTTACGATCACTGGGCAGCATTAAAAAAACGCCAGATTTATGTGTTGGATCAGATGGTCAAAGACCATCAGTTAACCCGCACTGAAGCCGATCGCATCTATACCGAATCCGTTTCGTTGCAACCTCGTCAACAAGGGATTATTGCCGCGCCTCACTTCTTGTTTTGGTTAGCCAGCCAGCTTGCCAATCCTCCCGCTCAGGTTCAGACAACGATCGATCGTCCTTTACAACAATTTGTCGAAACCCAGGTACAACAGGTAATTGGTAGCCTGACCGCACAAAATGTTCACCATGCGGCCGCTTTGGTGATTGATAATCACTCCGGCGATGTTCTGGCGTATGTTGGTTCACCGGACTACTTTGCCGAAGCCCAGATGGGACGCAACGATGGTGTCCAAGCCTTACGCCAACCTGGTTCAACCTTAAAACCATTCCTGTATGAATTCGCGCTAGAACAACAGACTATTCGGCCAAACACCGTGCTAGCCGATGTACCCACTCGATATGCGATTCCGGGGGCACGGTTGTATACGCCCTCAGATTACAGTGAAACCTTCCAGGGGCCAGTTCGAGTTCGGGTAGCTCTGGCGAATTCTTTAAATGTTCCGGCTGTGCGGATCTTAGAAAAAGTCGGTGTTCCGGCCTTTTTAGATCGCCTGCATAAACTGGGGTTCGCTCACCTCACCCATCCACCCGACTATTACGGCTTAGGGTTGACGCTAGGCAGTGGTGAAGTCAGCTTATGGGAATTGGCGCAAGCCTACGTCACGATCGCCCGCAATGGTGTCGCAATTCCTTTAAACGTTCAGGCTCCAGCTAGCACTCTCCCTAGCAAGCCATCTTCCCCATCACCTCCATCTTCCTTAGCCTCTCCATCTCCCGCCCCCTGGCAACTCATTACCAACATGTTGAGCGATTCCCACGCTCGCGCTAGAGCCTTTGGGGTCAAATCCCTATTAACCTTGCCCTTTCCCGCTGCGGTCAAAACGGGCACCTCATCGGATTTTCGGGATACCTGGACCGTTGGCTTTACCACTGACTATACTGTCGCCGTTTGGGTGGGCAATTTCGATAGCGCCCCCATGCAGAAGGTTTCTGGAGTAACAGGGGCTGCCCCTTTATGGAACCGAATTATGTTGCATTTGCATGAACGACAAGAGCCTCAGGACTTTCTGGAACCGGAAGGAATGGTATTGCGACCGATCTGTGCAATATCTGGAGCACGACCTGTTCCGGTATGTCCCACGATCGTCGAAGAATATTTTGCGGCAACCGATCTAGCAGAGTACGAACGGCAATCTGATCCGTTTTATCAAGTTGCCCAGACAAGTGGTGGGAAACCGCAATATCGCTTTCAGCTACCACCGGAATATCATGAGTGGTTAGCCATGCAGCCTGCGGCGGTTCGATTAACCAATACCGTAACGAGTTCAGGGCTGAAAATTATTACACCCGGTAATGGTGATGTGTTTTTGTTGGAACCTGCTCAATTGGGAGTCAGACAGATAGCTCAAACTGCCTCAACTCAACGTCTGGAGTTTAAACTAGCCGCGATGCCGCCTCAACCCGTGGAGTGGCGCTTAAATGGGCAGCGATTGGCCATTCGGACAGCTAGTTCTATGTTCTGGACCTTACAGCCAGGCAACTGGACCTTACAGGTAAAGAGCGGCGACCAAACGGATCAGGTTCAGTTTGTAGTTGAACGAGCCACCGATCGATCGCAAATTCGTCAGGGTTTTTCGTTTAAGCAAAGGAATTGATAGATTACTACTGAATCACTCAGAGCGAGAGGTTCCGTAATTTCGCGTTTATCCTCGATCGACCGATCAAGCATTTAAGCGGAAGGCAACCATCCGTAGATCGGGGATAGTGGGGATAGCAGCCCAGCCTGAAGCAACTTGCTAGAAGCCAAAACACCAGTGCTGCCATGTGGCTCAAATTGTTCAACCGCATCACAGCTCGAGTATTGGGAAAGGTGCCGCTGCGAACCATTATGGTCGTGCCATTTGTGCTGCAAATTGTTGGCACAGTGGGTTTGGTTGGCTATCTTTCATTTCGCAATGGTCAACATGCCGTCAGTCAGCTGGCGAATCAGTTAATGACTGAAGTTAGCGATCGCACACGGCAACATTTGGAGTCCTACACCGCTCTACCGCAAAATATTGTGGAATTGGTAGCAGACGATTTAGAGCTGGGACATATCAATCTTCAAGGGCAAGACTTACGCTCACTCGATCGATACTTTCTAAAAAGGGTAAGAACCTTTGATACGGTTAGCTTTATTTATGTCGGCAATCAACAAGGTAAGTTCATTGGAGCAGGGCCGACTCGGCGCTATGGTAAGCTGTCCTATCTGGTTGAAGTCACGGATGGGACAACAAAGGGCAACTATTTCTCCTATGCCACCGATGCTCAAGGACAGCGAACCCAGCGTGTTGGTAGCAGTCCCAATTATGATCCCCGGCGCCGCCCCTGGTACAAAGCAGCTGTTCAGGCAGGTAAAGCCACCTGGAGCAAAATTTATGCCTTCATTGGAGAGGCCAACAGTGGGCTGACCATTACAGCAGTAAAACCCTTTCACGATCGTCAGGGTCAATTAGCTGGTGTGGCAGCGGTGGATTTGTATCTCAATGACGTGAGTAAGTTTTTAGAACGTTCAAGGATTACGCGAGTCGGAGAGAGCTTTATTCTTGAGCCGAACGGGTTACTGGTCGCTAGTTCTAATCGACAACCAACCTACACTGTGGCTCCAGATGGTACGCTAAACCGCCGATCTGCTCTAGCCAGTTCTGATCCATTCATCCGAACCACGGTGCAGCAGTTAGAAGCTCAGTTTGGTAGTGTAAACCGAATTCAGACCACCCAGCCATTGGACGTGCTAGTGGATGGGCAACGCTGCTTTGTGCAAGTGATGCCGTGGCACGATCAGTTTGGGTTGAACTGGCTCATTGTTACCGTTGTCCCAGAATCGGAGTTTATGGGACAAATCCAGGCCAATACTCTGGTCACTGTGGCGCTATGTGCCGTGGCTTTAGTTGTGGCGGTGATCATTGGGATCTCTACGGCCCAGTGGGTGATCTCGCCCATTTTGCGCTTAAATGCTTCGGCCAAAGCGATCGCCCTGGGCAAGTTACATCACCCAATTGAGACGCAGCGATCGGACGAAGTCGGTGAACTGGCAAAATCATTTGATGATATGGCAGAACAACTTCAGGCTTCGTTTGCCGCTTTACAACAGAGTGAAGCCAAGTTTCGCCGATTGACCGAGAATGTGCCTGGTGTGATTTATCGCTATCGGTTCTGTGCCGATGGAACTGATGGGTTTATTTACCTCAGTCCTCAATTTCAGGATTTGTTTGAGCTTGATCCAAATGCCATCCTCACCGATCCAACGTCTTTATGGCAGATGATGCCCGCTGAAGATTTGCAGTTGATGCAACAGACGACTCAGCAGTCCCGGCAAACCCTACAGCCCTGGTCATTGGAGTATCGCATTTTCACATCCTCCGGAACGCTCAAATGGGTACATGCATTCTCAGCGCCTGAAATGCAACCGAATGGCGATGTGATTTGGGATGGCGTGGTAGTTGATATTACCGATCGCAAACGGGTCGAACAATTACTGGCCGATTACAGCCATACCCTGGAACGCCAAGTGCAAGAGCGGACGTTGGCCTTGAAGCAAGAGATCACCGAACGGAAAAAAGCAGAAGTTGCCCTCCGCCAGGTCAATTTAGAACTGGAATATTTAGTGACTTTGGATGGTTTAACGCAAGTAGCCAACCGGCGTCGGTTTAATACCTATCTAGCCCAAGAATGGAAACGGGCGATCCGAGAGCAATCTACCTTATCGCTCATCCTATGTGATGTTGATTACTTCAAAGCCTATAACGACCACTATGGCCATCAAAAAGGGGATGAGTGTCTTTATCAAATTGCTCAGGCCATGAGTCGGTTGGTCAAGCGTCCAGCCGATTTAGTGGCCCGCTATGGTGGCGAAGAGTTTGCGATCATCTTGCCTTATACCGACGCGGCTGGGGCGATGGTTGTAGCGGAAACTATTCGGCACGGCATTGCTCATCTGAAATTACCCCATGCCCAATCAGGGGTTGATCACTATGTCACACTGAGTTTGGGGGTGGCGGCGATCGAGCCTTCACTGGAATTATTGCCAGAAACCCTGATTACAGCAGCAGACACCGCCTTATATCGCGCAAAACATCAAGGACGTAATCGCACTGTAATCTATGACGCTTGAATGGCGAGGATAACCAAGAGGTCTGCTAGTGAGCCTATTTTTTCATCAGGATAATGGGTTAAACCAATTGGGCGATCTCCTCCTGGAGACCGTATGGGCGGCTTTTCCGGGTCTTGCGCGTAACCAGATTGCCCTGACCTGGTTGGTCTACGATCCACCTGCTCCGATTAATACCGGGGGAGCATTAACGGCAGAGGCCTTTTGGCAATATTCTCCGCGCGGCTATAGCTACCGAGGGGTAGAACGGATTGATCCAGCCGGAATCGTGAACTTGTTTTATCTCGTTGCCGTGCATGAGTGGCTGGAACGAGGTATG
>DATNPU010000390.1:0-3688 GCA_036703105.1 Microcoleaceae cyanobacterium | reverse complement strand
CGTTAGTGGCAGTCCTGGCGATCGCGATTCCCTTTGGTGCCATTACCGCCAAAATTTTCGCCGAAATTATTGATGAAACTCCTCGCCAACCGTTTCAGATCTTACTAAATAGCGGTGTAGCTCCCCTCACAGCCTTTTTCTACACTTTGCTACCCCAGGCTTTTCTCAACCTACTGTCCTATGTGTTCTATCGATTTGAATGCTCAATTCGATCGGCGGCAGTGTTGGGCATGATTGGGGCTGGCGGCTTAGGTTATGAAATCCTCCTTAGTCTGCAATCTCTCCGCTATCAGCAACTTTGGACATTTTTCTATGCCTTGTTTCTGCTGAATGGAGCAGTGGATTTTACGAGCGCCTGGACACGGCAGCAGTTAGGCTGTCCTAGCCGCTTAGATTTGAATGCTCATCAGCGTTCACCTACCCACCCAACCGCCCCCAAGTCTGGAAAAAATCGCAGGCTCTCGATCGTGCTCAGCCTCAGTCTTCTAAGTTTGATCAGTTTTTGCTTCTGGTATGTCCAAGCCGATTTCCACAAACTCTGGTCGTTCCGCACCTATCGCTTATTGGGCGACATGCTGCGATCGAGCCTGCCTCCAGACTGGAGTATCACCACTCAATTACTTCCCCTAGCCGGACAAACAGTATCGATGTCGGTGTTGGCGATCGCACTGGCGGCAGTAGGTGGAATGCTGTTATCCTTTCCAGCCGCTCACAATTTCTTTCTCCCTGGTGGTTTGCTGAATCGCACCGGGCAGGGAAATCGATGGGTAGCTTGGTTAGGACTGTTGGTAGCCCGATCGCTATTACTCATGAGCCGAGCCGTTCCGGCCCCAGTCTGGGCCTTAGTTGTGTTGTTTGTCACCTTCCCGGGCATTTTGCCGGGAGCGATCGCCTTGGGATTGCATAATCTCGGAATTTTGGGACGTCTAAAAGCCGAGGTAATCGAAAATCTGGATCAGCGTCCTCTAGAAGCCTTAAAAGCCCAAGGGACTCCAAGTAGCCTGATCTGGCTCTATGGTGTTTTACCTCTGACCTTCACTCGCTTTCTAGCCTATGATCTGTATCGCTGGGAAGTCTGTATGCGAGAAACCGTGATTGTCGGGTTAGTCGGTGCGGGCGGCTTGGGCTACTTAATGATGGAGCAACTCAGCAGCTTCGATTACCGCGCCTTACTACCAACCCTAATCAGCTTTATTATGCTCACTTTTATAGTGGATTGGATTAGTGCTACTGCCCGCCGAGCGCTCCGCTAAGCAAACTCTTCTTAGGTAGATTAGTTTCATTCCTGACTCTGATTCGATGAAGCACCGCTCAGACTTTGATACAACCCAACGTAGAACCCTAATTGTCTTGGCTCCAAAGTGACATTTGTTCCGGTGGCGAACCTACATTTGAACTAGTAGATGGTTCTAGCCGATCGATCGCGGGGCCCGAAGCTAGGCGATGGGCATGACGAGTTGTTTCTGGTAATCGGTATTTGGTGGTACAACGCAGCACATAAGCGATCGCCGTTTCTAAACTAACTCGATGCCCCAGAGAAATATACAGCGGTTTCGTCTTAGGCCGAGTCCGCAGCGCTACCCCGATCGTTTCACCTTTATGGATCAATGGCTGTCGATCGCCCTTTTCATTTCCCACCTCGGCATGACGGCCGACTAATAGAGACTTGGCCACTCCAATACTAGGAATATCGGTCAATAATCCCAGGTGAGAAGCAATCCCCAAGCGACGGGGATGAGCAATTCCCTGACCATCACAGAGCAGCAGATCAGGGAAAATGGTGAGTTTTGCGATCGCATCCAGTACGGCGGGGACTTCTCGAAACGACAGCAATCCGGGGATATAAGGAAAACTCGTGGGACGACGAGCGATCGCGCGATCGCGTAACTGCAAATCGCTGAGGCTTAATACGGCTACTGCCGCCCGGGTAATACTTCCCTCCGCCTCAAACCCAACATCTACTCCAGCGACATAGTTCACCGTACCTAGGTGATCGGTTGTGATGACTTGATCACGAAGTGATTGCTGGATCGCGATCGCCTCTTCAGCGGTAGCCGGCCACTCATGCTTGATGGTCATTACTCATGATGAATCACTCACTCCAGTCTGGCAGGATTACCAGCATCACGATAGAGTCAATAGAAATAGAACAGAATATTCTCGGCCAGGGCACTCTTGAAGAAAGCTTTTAACTGGACTGCGCAGAGACGATGATAGGCGAACTGATTGGCAGACGCTACAGAGTAATTGGTGTGCTGGGAGCAGGGGGCTTCGGTCACACCTATGTGGCAGAGGATATCCAGCGTCCCGGCAATCCTCGCTGTGTCCTCAAGCACCTGACTTTCGTGAGCAATAATCCCACTGTTCTTCATCAGGTGAGGCGCTTATTTCAATCAGAAGCAGAAACTCTAGAGCAGTTAGGCAAGCATGACCAAATTCCCCGCCTGCTCGCCTATTTTGAGGAAGATGAGCAGTTTTATCTGGTTCAAGAATTTATTGAAGGACATCCGTTAAGCGAAGAACTTAAAGACGGCCAACGGTTTTCGGAAGCACAGGTCGTGGCCCTGTTGGAGGATGTACTCAGCATTCTAGCGTTTGTTCATGCTCAGAATGTGATCCATCGGGACGTTAAACCCGATAACCTAATTCGGCGGCGGCAAGACGGCAAACTCGTATTAATCGACTTTGGTGCCGTGAAGAATATCGGCAATACGGTGGCTATTACTACGGGTGATACGGCGGCTCTCAGTATGCCCATTTATACCTCTGGGTATGGCGCCAGCGAGCAATGCATGGGACAACCTCGCTTTAATAGCGACATCTACTCGCTAGGTATGATGGCGATCCAGGCGTTAACTGGGTTACGGCCCTCTCAACTGCCACAAGACTACAGCACCTCAGAAGTCCTCTGGCACGATCGGATTGAAGTCAGTGAAGCGCTGGCCAGGGTGATTGACAAGATGGTGCGATATCACTTTGCCCAACGGTTTCAATCGACCCATGATGTTTTAGCCGCTTTGCAACAAGCCAAGTTAGGGGTTCAAACGGTTTTAAGCCCAGTCATACCTGGCGATTCAGGTCGATCGATCGCTTACCCTGAAACCTCATTCCGCCCCGCGGCTAGTACCATCACGGCAAACGAGCCAGTCACCAAACCTGGAACCAAACGTTCTCGTAAGGCCATGACTCGGATTGGCGGTGCAGTTCTGGGCACACTCGCGATCGCGCTTTTAGTCAAAGTTCTGTCACCCGACTTTACACCTACGCCTGAACCTACCCCTACGGCGTCGTCTCCTACCCACATCAGTTTGGGAGAAGTCTTACTCAACAAATGGCAGTTGAATCCCAAAGATGCCAGCAAACAGAAAGGAATTACTCAAATTGCGGCTGGCAACTATCCCCAGGCCATAAAAACGCTGGAAACCGCTCGGAAAGCTAACCCCAGTGATCCAGAAACCCTAATTTATTTGAATAATGCCCGGATTGGGCAGGCAAAGTCCTACACGATCGCCGTCGCTGTCCCGATCGGGAATACTTTAAACGCCGCGTTAGAAATCTTGCGAGGAGTCGCCCAAGCTCAAGATGAAGTGAATCGAGCCGGAGGCATTCAAGGAGTTCCCCTGAAGGTCGCGATCGCCAACGATGATAACGAGCCAGTGATGGCTGAAGCGGTTGCCAAAACATTAGC
>DATNPU010000387.1:0-12367 GCA_036703105.1 Microcoleaceae cyanobacterium | reverse complement strand
AAATTACTGTTAGTTTGGTGCAAGCACGAATTCCTTACAAAATCCTGTTTATCTTCACTTCCACCCTACGGTTTGTTCCCCTATTAATGGAAGAGGTGCAATCGATTATTGCCGCTCAACGCTTACGAGGACTGAATTTGCAAAAGATGAATTGGTTTCAGCGAGGACGCCTCTACGCCACGATCGGAGTCCCACTAATTCTCAATGCAATGGCCAAGTCGCAAAAATTAGAAGTTGTGTTGCAGTCCAAAGCGTTTTCCGGTAGTTCTCAGCGAACGTACTTACATGAATCTAGTTTGACACGCATAGATTATCTAATTATGGTGACGTTTATCGTGTTATTGATAGTTGCGATCGGTCTCTATTTTGGTTTCAATGTTGGTAAATTTAGTTGGTTATTGACAAAAGCAGTTTAAGGTATAGTGGACATTGCCGCTTGCAGACGTTGCAAAATCGGCACAAAGTCAAAAGTGTTTACCTTGCCGATCAACCAATCAGCGAGGTGTGGTTGCGTTGGTCTGAGTTGCTCAATTAAGTGTATGAGTTGTTGATGATCTAGCTCCACCGTGGCTTGATGCAGTTGGGTCAACAACGGAGCGGATAATTCTCGTAACGCTGCGATCGCATCAAATGAGCCAGAAGTTACCTGCGACAGAGGAGCGATCGTATCCGGTTCGACATAAAGATATTGCACTCCTAAATGAGTCACCATTTTTTCTAACAACTCTGTTTCTTGAAAGGGTTTGCGAACAAAATCATCACAGCCCACTTCTAAGACTTTGGCATGTTCCTCCTCAAAAGCACCCGCTGTCAGGGCGATGATTTTAGTGCGCCCCACGTTACCTGCTTTCACTTGTTCTCGCGCCCGAATTTGTCCCGTTGCTTCATAGCCATTCATGACTGGCATCCGCATATCCATCCAGATCAATTGAGGCTGCCAGGTTTCCCACAGCGTCACGGCTTCCTGCCCATTCGTAGCGGCTCGTACTTTAAAGCCAACAGACTGCAACAGTTGCACCAGTAATTGTCGATTAGTTTCATTATCTTCAACCACCAAAATCTGATAAGGCGGTTGATCAGGCGCTAAACCCAGAATGTGGCGGGGTAACGATGAAGCCAATAGCGTCATCGATTCCGCTAGTTGCACAGGAATTGTGAAGGCAAACGTAGACCCAACCCCTGGGGTACTTTGTACCGTGAAATGGCCCCCCATTAATTGCACAAACTGACGACTAATCGACAACCCTAATCCAGTCCCTTCTTGTGCTGATTGGCGATTGTTCGATTGCATAAATGGCTCAAACAACCGGTCTAATTCACTAGGAGCAATGCCAATACCAGTATCTTCAACCTCGATCTGAAGAGTGACTTGTTTGGGAGCATAGCCATTTGGGCTTTGATCGGATGGGCTAAGTGACAGGTGATCAATCACGGCTGATTCAACCGTCTTTAGGGTAGTGACCCGTAAGGTGATTTGCCCTTGCTGCGTAAATTTGATCGCATTACCCACAAGATTAATTAACACCTGCCGTAGCTTATTTTCATCGGTTTCAATATGCTGTGGTAGGTCGGGTGCTAAATCAATCCTAAAGTGCAATCCCTTCTCGATCGCGCGCAGACAGAACATCTGTTCTAGAATAGTCAGCAAGCTATAGAGATCAAAGCAATTGGCGACAAAAGTAATCCGCCCGGCTTCAATTTTCGACATTTCTAGAATGTCATTAATTAAGTGCAATAAATGTTCACCACTGCGATTAATAATGCTCAGTTGTTGGCGTTTTTCGGGGGCTAAACCGTGATCGCGAGCCATTAACTGGGCAAATCCTAGAATCGCATTCAGAGGCGTCCGCAGTTCATGACTCATATTAGCCAAGAAAACACTCTTAGATCGATTGGCCGCTTCCGCCGCTTCCATCGCCTGTTGCAGTTCCATCGTGCGCTCTTGCACTCGCTGTTCTAGTTCCTGGTTCAGTTGTTGCAGCGCCGCTTCAGCTCGTTTCCGATCGGTGATGTCTTGATAGGTTCCCAGCAAACCAATCAATTCGTTATTCAGGTTATACAACGGTAATTTATTGGTTTCAATCCAGATGATTGAACCATCAGCTCGGACTTGAGTTTCAATAATGCCAAGTTTGGCAGTGCCAGACTCTAAGACTTCTCGATCATCGGCCTGATAGGCAGCCGCATTCGTTGCGCCCCAGGGCAGATCATAGTCAGTTTTACCAATAATATCAGCGGGTGAAGTTAGGCCAGCCGCCTGCGCCGATCGTTGATTACAGCCTAAATAAACAGAGTGGCAATCCTTCCAAAATACGACCAGCGGAAACGTGTCGATCACAGTTTGCAAGAAGAGTTGAGATTCCCGTAAAGCAATTTCAGCACGTTTGCGATCGCTGATATCCCGCATCCCAGCAATAAAGACAGGACGATTGCCCAGAATGACCTTACGGAGCGAGATCTCTACATCAAAGCAGCGCTGATCGTTAAGGCGGCGTTCTCGCCACTCAAACCGCATGGTTTCTCCCACCTGTACCCGTTGCAGAATTTCGGGCAGACGTTCTAGAGGAGCATCGGGAGCCGATAAATCCGGAATAGTGGCGGCCAGCAGTTGTTTGCGCGTCGCACCACGGATTTCTAAGGCGCGATCGTTGGCATCTAAGATTGTACCATCCAGATCATGAACCAGGATGGCATCGTAAACGTTGTTAAAAATCGTTCGTAAATCGCGTTCGGATTGAATCAGGGCTTGAGTTCGTTGTTCAACTCGCAATTCTAATTCTTCATTTAATTGTTGAAGAGCTAGCTCCGCTTGTTTGCGTTCAGTAATGTCTATAGTAATGCCATGCCAAAAAATTTTACCCGATTCTCGTTGTTGTGGTCGAGTATTGGAACTGAGCCACTTAACTTTACCTGAAGGGGTAACAATGCGCCATTCATGTTGAAATGGTTGTAGATGATCTACACAGTCAATCATTTTTTGTTGATAGCCAGCCAGATCCTCAGGATGAATCTGCTTTGACATTAACGTTCCATCCCGAAGCACATCCGCGATCGCAATCTCATGGATTTCTTCGGTAGCCGGACTAAGATACTCAAAGTGAATCAGTTTGTTCACATCCACTGACAACGTAAAGATCACAGCTGGAGATATAGCCGCTAGCTCTTGAAAGCGATTTTCATTGCGTTGCAGGGCTAGTTCAGTCGCTTTGCGATCGGTAATGTCAGTGTCAACTACAGTAATATCCCAATACCCCTCTGCTTCCTCCCATTGTGCATAGCCAGCGGCTAATACCCAACTAAAGCTTCCTGGATGGCGTTGGAAACGATATTCTATCTCATAGGTAAAACGGCTACGGTGCGTCACAATCCTTTTGATCTGCGGCAAGACTACATTGACCCAATCATCTGGATGAATCCGCGATCGCCAGTAGTTAGCATCGGCTTTTAGCTCCGCTGCGGTCCCCCCCCAAATCTGCTCGTAATGCGGTGAAATATAATCAAACTGCATCGATAGATCGGGATATAGCCGGAGACGAATAATGCCGGCGATCGCTCGATCCAGAATCTCAGTGAGTTGGGCTTGCGAGTGGTGGTGGTCTTGATCACGCAGTTGTTGGGTGCGCTGCTGCACCTGTTGTTCTAAACTCGCACTTAATGCTGCTAGTTCCTGGTTAGCTCGTTCTAAGGCTAGCTGTTGTTCAACTAATCTTTGCTCTTGTTGATAGCGGCGCACTGCTTCTGTAACTGTTAAAATCAGATCCGTTTCATCCCAGGGTTGAGGTATCAATCGGTAAAGGCTGGCTCGGTTGACCACATCGGCGATATCTTCTGTTCGAGCTTGTCCTGTTAACATCACCTTGAGAATCTGGGGGTAGCGAGACTGGAGTTCAATTAATAACTCCTCGCCTTGCATCCCTCGCATCATCTGACCGACAATAACCAAGGGAATTTCCCTGCCGTCAGATACCAGTTCATCAACCCATTTCAGAGCTTCCAGGGCACTTTCGGTGGTTTCGATCGTGTAGTCAGGAAAATGCCGGGATAGCTGAGTCCTTAGGGCGAGAAGAACATGGCGTTCATCATCAACACAGAGAATGGTCAGGGTACTCATCGGTCATCTTCCTGAAGTAACGTTGCGGTTCTGCCCATTTTCCACAATGTTGAGACGGCCCTTCACAGTGGTACAGAATCGCCCAGAATAGTGATGGTCTAGGATCAAGACTACAAAAGAGCTAGTAGATTGAATCGTAATGGATCACCCAATTCGTAAAAATCTAATTATTCTTTAATTATAAAAAATTATCACTCTTACGATAACTTAATGTGGTGGGTTCGATAGGGTGAAGAATTAGGAGATGGCAGGAATGCGCAATCGCACTGTAAAGCGAGTATGCTGATTCGCGCTTTCCACCTCGATCGATCCCCCCATTTGCTCGACCAATTTCTGTACCAATGATAGCCCTAAACCCGTTCCCCCATGTTTCCACGGGTCATTATTAGGAATGCGGTAGAACTTATCAAAAATGCGTGGCAGTTCTTCAGGGGCAATTTCAACACCTGTGTTGATCACAGTCAATTGGAAGGCATAAGCTGAGTCGGTTGCCATGCCCTCTTGAGAAACCTTAGCTGAAATGGAGATGGTTTCATGGGCAGGAGTGTATTTACAGGCATTACTCAGCAGTTCAGTCAGGATGCGATTGAAACTGAGGGGATCAAGGTTCAGCGTGGGTAAATCGGAGGCGAGATCGACTTGAAGGGTTTGGTGTTGGTTGTGCGCCCGAGCTTCAAATGGTTCGATCAAATGGAGGAGAAAACTATGTAGGCTAATAGGGGTAGGCTGACTAACAAACGTTCCGGCTTCAATATGTTGCAGACTTAACAAGTCCTCCACTAAGGCCAGTTCACGATCGCACTCCTCCTGCAAAATTCGCAAATATTCCGCTACTTTGCGATCTTGAGTGACCTGAGAGCTACCCACTATCCAGGGATAATCCTGATCCGCGATCGTGGTGAGCAATTTAATGATCATTTTCATACTGGCAATCGGTGTGCGCAGTTCATGAGAAATGGTGTTAAGGAAGTCATCTTTCAGTTGATTTAATCGCTCCAGTTCTTTCACCTGGGCTTGTGCCGCCTCATACAATCGGGCTTGCCGCAGCGCGATCGCACATTGGTTGGCCACTTGCTGCACCAGATGCACTTCCTGATCACTAAAACTAGAACCAGTTTCTCGAAACAACCACAGATCACCTAAGATCCCAGTTTGATTCACGCGATCGTCAAAAATCGGACAGGCGAGAATCGCCAAGTGGTTACGCATAGAACTGGGCGGAACCTGGCAAAACGCAAAACAGAGGCGGGCCTGCAATTGCTCATATAGCTCTGGATACTCCGCCATATAAAACATCTGCCCCTGCGTCGTGTGATCACCAGGTTGTGTCCATTGATAACGGATAGTCGATGTGGAGTGATCGGCACTATATAATGCCGTATCACAACAGCGAAGTTCTAACGCCCAAGCTAAGGTTTCCACTGCGGCTTGCAGAATTTGATGCTGATCTAAAGAATCTCGTACTTGATCCGAAATTTGTTTCAGAGCAACTTCAAAATTCAAGGCTTGTTGTAGTTCTAATGTCCGGGCCTGAACACGACGCTCAAGATCGGCATTCAGCTTGCGAACTTCGGCTTCGGCCTGGAGTCGGGTTTGAATTTCTTGTTGCAGTTGTTGTTTCTGTTGTTGGATCAACAGTTGATTCTTAACGCGGGCGAGGACTTCCAGTTCTTGAAAGGGCTTAGTGATGTAATCCTGTCCCCCTAATTCAAAGGCGCGAACTTTATCACTGGTTTGATCGAGCGCACTAATAAAAATGACTGGAATATTAGTTGTCAGCTCAGAGGATCTCAACTTTTGGCAGACTTCATAGCCGTTCATCTCCGGCATATTAATGTCTAGCAAAATCAGATCCGGTGGGTTGTGATGAGCCGCTTGCAAAGCCATTTTGCCATTCAGAGATTTGAATACTATATAGTTCTGGGACTCTAGCATTTTGGCTAACAAGCGCAGATTATCTGGCGTATCATCAACCACCAGAATACTGATTTCAGAGATCGGTTTAAGCAGAGCCACCATGATCGCCTCGCTGAGAATTGTGATCAACCCAACGGATAATTTGTTCAAATTCAAACTGGTTTGCTAGGTCAACAAGATAGTTGCATAGTGGGGCAAATTCTGGCGCCAGTTGTGTGGTCAAGTTGACGATCGCTTGATCAGATCCACAGATAGCCGCCTCTTCTAATGCATTCAGCCAGTCGGGGGTGAGTTGAGCGAGTAAACTTGGCTCTAACAGAGTCGATAAGTCTGGTTGAAGCGCCGAGGACGGGGTTGATGGGGGGGGCAATCGATCAAGTGGGGAGGCATAAAGATACTCTAAACCTAAATATTCCGCCATTTTAAGAAATACCGTTTCTTCCCGGAAAGGTTTGCTAATGTAATCATTACAACCCGCTGCCAGGGCTAAGGTGCGATCGCTTTGAGAAGCCTGAGCGGTGAGGGCAATAATAATACTGGCTTGCTCCTGATCGATCGATCGGATCTGTTTGGTCGCTTCATATCCATCTAAGATCGGCATCCGAATGTCCATCCAGGTCAGGTCAGGTCGCCATTCTTGCCAAATTTGTACGGCCTCCTGTCCATTAGCCGCTTCTCGCACCTGTAGACCTAATTGAGATAACAGTCTGACCATCAATAACCGATTTTCCCGTTGATCATCCACAACTAGCACCCGACGATGCAACTGTCCTGGAGCTAGCCCAATTACAGTGCGATCGGGCGGTTCTGAGGGGGTATCTATTCCACTAATGGGCCGAACCGGCACGATAACCGTAAATGTGCTGCCAACATCAGGCACACTGTGAACTGAAATCGTACCATGCATCAATTCCAGCAGCTTGCGGCTAATTGTGAGTCCTAACCCTGTACCACTAATCGATTTTTTACCTGCATCCGCTTGCACAAAGGCATCAAAAATTGTGTCTTGTTCAGTCGTGGCAATGCCGACGCCAGTATCCGTGACTGCGAATTGCAGAATATGAATCGGGTTGAGGGCGAGGTGTTTTAAATAGCCAATGGGTTGTGGGGAATTGAGACTAATATCATGCTGCGCGGGCGTCTCCTGACTGGTCACTTGTAACGTCACGCTGCCCTGCTTCGTAAACTTAATCGCATTACTCAGCAAATTGAGGAGGATTTGCCGTAACTTTTGTTCATCCGCAATTACAAATTGGGCAACATTGGGCGCAATATCAAAAATCAGCTGAAGGCGCTTAGAGTTTGCCCGTTCCGCCATCATGGTGCGCAGCCCGTCCAGCAGCGAGATCAGGTCAAAGCCAGTTTCTTCTAACGTACAGTGTCCAGCTTCAATTTTCGATAAATCCAATACATCGTTAATTAGGCTCAAAAGATGATCGCCGCTACGCCGGATGGTTTGCAGGTCTTCTTTCTGGCTCAGGGTCAGGGAGGCATCATGGGCCATTACCTGAGTAAATCCCAAAATCACATTCAGTGGAGTTCGGAGTTCATGACTCATATTCGCGAGAAACATACTTTTGGCCACATTAGCGGATTCAGCCGCTTCCATCGCCTGTCGGAGAGCAATCTCCTTGCGTTTACGATCGCTAATATCCTGGCCAATGCCAAGGAACCGTCCTCCCGATAGCCGCACATTGGCCCAGGTTGTTTCTAAGGATTGCCCATGAGTATTGATCGTTGTGAAATCTTTCCAGTAACCTGTTGCCGCTAGCATGTGATCCAACACCCTTTGGCGATAAGTTGGATCAGGATAACCATCCGCGATGACATCACGCTGCTGGCAGTCTGCAAGTGACCAACCCAAGCAACGTTCTAATTCAGGATTGATGAATTCAATCTGCCCCTGCTGGTTAAATAAAGCAATCATGACTGGGATATGATCCACGATCGCCTGAAACATCTCTTTTTGATGGCGCAGGGCGGCCTCGGCTTGATGTTGTTGGGTCACATCGATCGCCACTCCACCGATCAGAGGGTGCCCAGACGCATCTGGGATGGGAAATTTATACACCAGAAAGTCGCCCATCGTGCCATCTGGACGGGGTGCAATCTCGATCGCTTCCAGCACTTGCTGAGTTTGAGCCACCCTCTGAATATGATTGAGAAACTGGTTAGCCACATCGGTAGGATAAAGGTCAAAGATCGATTGACCAACCAGATCAGAGGTAGGAAGTTGAAAGGTGCGACAATAGGTGCGACTGGCATACAACATGATTCCCTTCGCATCGGTAATCCAAGCGGCTGCTGGGCTGTGATTCATAAAGGCCTGAAATCGGGCTTCGCTTTCTTGCAGCGCTTGGGCCGATTGCTTGCGCTCTGTAATATCTCTAGAAATACAAAGGATTGACTCGATCGTGCCTTGATCGGAAATATCAGGAGCGATCACCATTTCAAAAGACCGCACCCCTTGCAGCGTCGGGACAGCAAATTCGATCACCTGCTTTTGTCCTGTGCTCAGCAGTTGGGCGGCGGCGGCTTCCCAGGTATTAACCATGCTCTCGTCCATCCCCAATTCTCGGCAAGTTTTGCCCAGGAAGGCTTCTGGCGCAATTCCAGTGATTCTCGTCAGGGCAGAACTAACATAGAGATGGCGCAATTGCAGATCAAAGCGTTCAATAATGTCGGGAGAAGTTTCCACCAGATTTTGGTAGCGCTGCTGGGAAGCGGCTAAGGCAATTTCAGTCCGTTTGCGATCGGTAATATCTCTAAATGTCCCAATCATTCGTAATGGCTGATTGGCAGCATCCCGAACTACCACTTTGCCGTAATCAGAAATCCACTGCCATTCGCCTGATTTAGCCCGAATGCGATACTCACAGGCATAAGGAACTGAGCTATCTTGCAAGTGAGCTGTCAGCCGCTCCATCAGGCGGGGAAAGTCGTCAGCGTGAATTGAGTTTTCCCAACTATCAACGACATCAGGAAATTCCCCAGCTTCATACCCTAAAAGTTGTAAATATTGGGGACTCCGTTTAACGACACCAGTGACCATATCCCAATCCCACCAGCCCTCAGCGGAAGCTTCCAGAGCCAGTTGTAGCCGTTCTTCACTTTCTCGCAATTTGGCTTCAGCCTGTTGTCGATAGCTAATTTCGTCGTGTAGCTGTTGATTGATCATTTTAGTCAGTTGAGCCTGACGGGCAAAGCGTTGCCCGAGAGCCGCGACAAAAACTAATGTCCAGACGCCCGCTAAACCACCCCATAACACCAGGGTAGGTAGGGGCGATCGCCCTTCAGCCACCAATACTGAGGTTGGCGTCACTTGCACTTGCCAGTCTGCACTATAGGCTTGTACCACCACATGATGCGGCTCTGATAATGGCGAGGGCTGAGCCCCCTGACTGTAGATCAAGCCATCCTGGCCAAAGATTTGTACTTGATAGCGCGGTGAGGCAGTTAGGATGCTGCCAAAGAAGTGATCAAACTGAAAAACGCCAACAATAAAGCCATCAAAGCGCTCTATCCCAGGCTGCTTGCTATTTTGGACAAATAACGGCACACAGGCCAGGAAGCCTTTGCCACCTTGAACGAGCGAAACTGTCCGAGTCAACAGAGTTTGCCGCAACTCTTTGGCCACACTTAATGTCACATGTCGCCGATGATCCTGGTGCATATTGAAGTTCTGAGCCGCTTCATTACCTTTCAGTGGCACAATCCAGCGCACCCGAAAGGATGGATCAACCCATTCGATCGCCTGATACCCGTAAATTCGGCTAATATAATCTGTGACATCCGCTTCCCAAAATACTTGCGGTGTCCCCCCCGTAACTTGCCAACGATTCGCCATCCGCTCCAGCGAGACAATGCGCCGGTATAGCTCTCGGTTCAGTTCAGATCTAATGCCCTCTGCTTCTTGCTGCACAAGTTGCTGGATGTGCTGCTGCTCTTGGCCTAATAACTGCTGCCAAACGCCTAATACTGCGATCGTGGCGACCATTCCCAGTAATAGTGGAAACCAATGAAACTGGCAAAACTTCTTGAGAGATTGAATCCATTGAGAGTTATGCCGTTTCATCTGTACTTCACCTTGTGAACAGGTTGCAGATCCTCACTAGCTAAGGCCGATACCGTTTCAAGAGCAATCTCAGTTCATCGGGAGTTAGCCGCTTTTTCCTTGTGTTATTCAACCATAACTCGACTAACAACGGCATGGACAGTTTGGAACACGGGATCCCAGGTTCACGCCAGATCGAACTAGATCGGAGCAAGCCCAACCTGCCTCATGAGCTAGTCTACTGACCTGGCCACGAGACAGGCTATGAATTAGCAATTTAGATGCCTCTCACCTGCATTCTCATGTCCAGTACAGGAGTTGGGCTTGAGGAAAACGACGATGAATTTCCTGCTCAAAAAAGCGACGGAGGGTATTCATCGTGTCCTGATCATAGACATACTTAATTCCACCAAACTTATTCCGTTTAATCACCCGGCCCGACTCATCCAGATCGAGCTTACTGTGGGGATACCAGGTTTGTAACACATCCTTAGAACCCGGCGTAAAGCGGTGAGAAATCAACTCAAATGTCAGGTCACACTCAAAGTCGATCGCAGCACTCATCTGGTCAAACAACTGAGTATAGTGATCGGGCCAATCCTCGATCGGCATAATTGGCGCAATCACCAATCCGACTGGATAACCACCCCCACCTTGCTGGGCTGGTAATGCGAGCTGGCGTAATGCAGCTAAACGAGCCGCAACAGGCGCTGTACCGCCTTCTAACCGAGTCGAAATGGGAGCCGCATTGACGCTAGCTCGACAGCGAGTATGGCCATTGTGAGGCAGTTCTAACAGAGGCTCTACAGCATCAAACTTAGACACCCAACGCAGGTAGCCATCCTCACGAGTACCAAAATGGCGAATGCATTCGGCCAGGCTTCCAGTCAGGTGTTCGATGCCCAATGGATCGGTGTAACAGCTGACTTCAAAGGAGGTGTGATGCCCTGGCCGCTCAAAGGCGGTAAGATTAGCCAGAATTTGGGGCAGGTTGGCATAAACACGAATCACTGGTGGCCCTTGCAAACTACCCGCCAGATAACAGTATTGACAATGGGCTGGACAGCCCTTTGACAAGTGAAACTGCCAGTCTGCCGAGGGCGGAATGGGAATGAGTTTAAACTGGCTCTGAGGGGCCGTGACCACAGCCAGCGTCCGTTTAGCAATATCGTAGGTTTCGCGATCGGTCTCTCCCCGTAATCCGGTCAACCGATTGCTCGACAATTCTTTAATGGGTAACTGAAGCGCTTGGACCCGAGCTAAAATTTGTTGTCCCCAAGCTTCATCTAAGGCTGCTGGGGTAAACAAAACGCGATCGGGCATCCATAGACGCGGTTTGGCTAGAGCAGTTGGGGCAACATGCTCCGATCGGGTTGAGTCAACCAGCGGCGATACAGCAGAGGTTGGTAACAAAATCAATTCTCCACACTAGGGCTATGTCCTATTATGGGTTTGCTTTGCAAGCGAGAAAATCTAAGCAAAGCGGGGATTTCACACCATTACTAGCCGGATTTCCTCGATCGAGATCACAACTCCTGCAAAGAACGGTTTTCCGACTCTAATTCGGTCTTTACTCAACACCTTCCAACAGTTTTGCAACTTGCTCTGGAGCCGGTAGCTGTTTTTTCATCGATTGCGGTAGAGCTGAAAAGGTACGATAGGTCGCAACTCCGATCGGCTTAGTCGCATCTTTCAAGGCATACTCTACGATCGTTTGATCTTTTGACTTACAGAGAATAATCCCAATGGAGGGATTCTCTCCCTCCTCGCGGACTAAATCATCCAGGGCAGCCAAGTAAAACTGCATCTTCCCCACGTACTCAGGTAAAAACTTCCCAACCTTCAAATCAACTGCGACTAAACAGCGTAACCGTCGATGAAATAGCAGAATATCAATAAAATATTCCTGGTCGCTGACCTCTAAACGATACTGGCTACCGACGAAGGCAAACATGCCACCCATCTCACGCAGGAAAGGATCAATTCGCGATAAGATAGCTTGCTCTAGTTGGCGTTCACTATGCTCATCGGTTAGATCCAAGAAGCTAAAAGTATATTCATCCTTCACAGCTAGCTGCGCCTGATCACGCAACGACTCTGGGATAGCTTGGACGAAATTAGTTTGATTCAGCAGGGTTTTCTCGTAGGATTGATTCTCAATCTGATGAATCAGCACATTCTTTGTCCAACCAAACTTGCGGGTCATGCGGATGTAGAATTCGCGTTCCAGGTCATCCTTGCATTTCTCCATAATGACCACGTTATGTGACCAGCCAATTTCTCGC
>DATNPU010000380.1:0-16798 GCA_036703105.1 Microcoleaceae cyanobacterium | reverse complement strand
ATCCAATACACTGACGACGAAAGCACGACCCGGAAACTGATGTCGCGTAATGGCCCAGGCGGCACATAGCCCAAAAATCGTGTTCAGGGGAACGGCAATCAGAGCGCAGATCAGAGTGAGCTGCACCGCATGTAAAAACACAGGCTGACTCATGTTAGAGAGCAATGGAGCCAGTCCCTTGCTGAAAGCTTGGACAAAGACATTCAAAGCCGGGATGAATAGCACCAAGCCCAGATAGCCAACCGCAACTGTGATTAAGCCAATCTTGACCCAATCGCGTGATTTCGCTGGAGTAGCGGGTGGAGTGAGCGATCGCGAAATTGGTTCTGCATTAGCCATAGCGTCGTCCCCAAGCTTGCAAGAGATTAATACACACTAATATCATTAATGACAGCAACAATAACACTAAACCGATTACCGTTGCTCCAGCATAGTCATACTGTTCTAAGCGTTGAAACACCAGCACCGGCGCAATTAAGTCTACGAAGGGAGTATTCGAGGAAATAATTACTGTAGAACCGAATTCACCGACGGCACGGGCAAAGCCTAAAGCCACTCCGGTCAGAACGGGCGGCATTAAGGGGGGAAGCACCACCCGCCAAAATGTCTGGAATTTAGAGGCACCTAACGACCAGGCCGCTTCTTCCACATCCCGTTCCATCTCTCCCAGGACCGGTTGCACCGTGCGAACCACAAAGGGCAGAGAAATGAAAATCATGGCGATCGCTACGCCAGTTCGGGTAAAGGCCAGCTTAATCCCAAAAGGAGCAAACAGAGAACCGATCCAGCCATTTTCGCTATAGACCGTTGCTAGAGTTAAACCAGCTACAGAGGTAGGTAGCGCAAAGGGCAAATCAACCGCCGCATCAATAATTCGCTTAAATGGAAAGTCATACCGAATCAGTACCCAGGCGATCAGAGTGCCGAAGAAGCCATTTAATAAGGCGGCTCCTAATGCCGTAACAAAGGTGACTTGGTAGGCAGAAACAGCGATCGGGCTGGTTGCCACTTTCCAGAACCCATCCCATCCGGCTGTACTCGCTTTGGCGACCAACGCCGCACCCGGAAGAAACAACATGATGGATAGATAGGAGATCGTCATCCACCAGGTGATATGGATCTGACTTAACCAACTTAAGGGATTACGTGAAGTGGTTTCAGAACGAGGGGAAATCGCAGTCATGCAGTTGAATGAGGGACTAAATCCCTATAACTTGATAGGAATACCGTACTTAGCATACACGATCTTCAGTCAACAGAAAACAATCACCAATGAACTGGAAATCACTATCGAACCACAGGCTATTCGTCATGACAGACAGTAAGTACTCTATTAATCAGGTATGGTCATAAGGGAGTTAACCCAGTCATCCCATCTCTCTCAGCCCCCTATCCTCCTCACCTCCCTCATCTTCCTCACCTCCCCTATCCTTCCCATTTCCCCTCCCTATGCTGCATGGATTCATCCCACCCGATCGCTTCTTTGCCTACCTTGCCTGGTCTGACATTCAAGCGATGCCGGACAAAGAAAATGTGGTGATTATTCAACCTGTAGGCGCGATCGAGCAGCATGGCCCACATTTACCCTTGGTGGTTGATGCCGCGATCGGAGTGGCGGTCTTAGGGAAAGCATTCGAACAATTAGCTCCTGAGATTCCGGCCTATGCTCTACCCTCGTTAGACTATGGCAAATCGAACGAACACTGGCACTTTCCGGGAACAATTACGTTAAGTAGCCAAACCTTAATATCGATATTGATGGAAGTGGGAGAAAGTATTTATCGGGCAGGCTTCCGCAAGTTGGTGTTGATGAATTCTCACGGCGGACAGCCACAGATTATCGAGATAGTGGCACGGGATCTCCACCAACGGTATGCCGATTTCGTAGTGTTTCCGCTATTTACCTGGCGAGTGCCCAATATTGCCGCAGATTTGCTAACTCCCAAAGAACGAGAATTCGGCATCCATGCTGGCGATGCAGAAACGAGCCTATTACTGTCGATTCTGCCGGATCAGGTGCAGATAGAGCAGGCTGTCGCTGAATATCCGCCCCCGTTACCAGAAGCCAGTCTCTTAAGTTTGGAGGGTAAACTGCCGTTTGCTTGGATGACTCGTGATATTAGCCAAAGTGGAGTAATCGGTGATCCAACTACGGCAACCAAGGAAAAGGGCGATCGCATCCTCGCGTCCTTAGCCACAGGTTGGGCAAAACTAATTGAAGAAATTTATTATTTTCGATCGCCGCAGGTGTGGCAAGAGAACCACGATCGAGCCAAGCTCGATAATAAGCCTTAATCCCTTAAAATCCACCTCGATAGGTGTTTTGCAACATCGATTGCAGCATCGAAGTAACCACAACTTTAGATATCCAAGCCGTAAAGATCAAAGAGAAAGCAACTGCCATCGGCGATAGGGATTCTGAGATTTTAGAAATGCGATTACAGCCTGCATAAAGGGCCAGGGTTGAGTGGCTGATCGCTACCATTGATAAGAAGAAGATGGCCTCAAAATTTAAGATGCCAATGATACTACTAATCATGAGCAATAGGGCTGAAGGCAGCCAAGAGATGCCGACGATAAAAATATCACCTTCGATCGAACCATACCCTTTGAACATCTTCCGGCTCAGAGCGATCGCGGCCCAAAACCCGAGGATTTGGGTAGCCCCAATCATTAAGATGTTAGTAAAGTTAAACTTAATTACATCCAAATACATGCCAAAGGTTTTATTCACGCTGAATAAAAGGCAGATGATATAAAACAACGAGAAAATAATTCCGACTCTTAAAGCCCGTTGTTTGCCAATCTCTTCATAAAGCGCAGGCAATCCACCTACGGGATTCACAATAAATAGCTTGAAGGCCGCGATCGTGTCTCGAATCGTTTCCTGAACCTGGTCTCCCGAATCTGCCGAGTGGCTAGATTGATAGCTGGTCGATCGAGCTGGACCAGCAGATGGGTAAGGTCGGGATTGATTGCCCTGCGATGAATGCATTACAGGCGGTCGGGCTGGGGGTTCAAAGTCAGACACAAAATCATCTTCTTCGCTGACTTCTAAGACAAATTCATCACTCCACGCTGGCAGCTCATCCCCGGTTTTATGACCATGCACTCTCACCGTCGTAATCGATCGCAGCCGTAGGTTCTCTAATCCTCGCCGGACATAAGCTGTCAGAGTTTGTTGATCCGGCGTATCCAGGGCTTCTAGAAAGACTTCGAGGCACTGATCCTGCAACTCAGTTTTGACGAAGATCCCTTTGGGCTGTAATGAGCGATTCATTAATGCTGCGATCGCCTTGGGATCTCCCTGCTTGGCTCGATCAAGCAGATTCGATTGAGGATTTGTCATGGTGATAGCCTCGCAGGTGATTTGCCTTTCTTAGAATGCCCTAGAGGAGAAACAGGCTCCCAGTTTTCTAGCACATTCTACTTAGCTCATCACCAGCCCGTGTTCGGTTTTCACACCAGATACGCAGGTTTACACAATTGACAAGACTTCGTTATATTAATTTACATACCGAAACAGAGATTTACATTTTTGGAGGTTTGCATGACCATCCTGCTCGCATTATTCGTCATTGGCTGGGTTGCGGCTTCGGTATTGGGCACAATGGCCTACTTCCGGGGTGAGCAGACCAAACCGATTCATGAACGCAACTGGCGATCGGCGTCGTTTGAGCAATTGGCTGAAGTGGTGACTGGCACCCAGATCGATTACAACACTCGTGTGCCAGCCTACAGCCTGGATGCCTATACCAGCCGCACCTTACCTAATGCATAATTCGGCCTGGCTAACCGTAGTCTTTAGGTAAAGAAGCGTAGTCGATCGTCCCATGAGGGTGAACCAGGAAAATAGCTGCCCGATTTCAGGCCGTTCACCCTTTGAATACGTCAGTCCTAACAAGCAAAAATTCCCCTGCTTTTCCAAAATTGAAAACGGGGGAATTTGCTGTGTGGAGACGATTTCCGCCGTTTTGTGTACCACCGCTACGTGACTTAGATCAATCTACCTTGAGGTTTCACCTCACTCAACTACAGAGGCAGGAATCAACTGAGGGACTGGATTACACTCACTTTAAGCTCATGAGAAATCCCTGATGATAACAACATAGATTCAAACAACACAGTTACTCCTATGACCTCTCATTCCTATCGGCACAGTATTCGGTTTCGTAGCGGTGCTCATCCTGATGCAAAGTATCAGCTACAAATTTCTGAGCTTAATAATCATGGTCAATTGGTGTATCGCGCTCAATGGGATTTTCCTACTTTAAGAAATCTCCTAGTTTTCCTCAAAAAACATTTTCCGCATAGCCAGGCACTAGATACTTCTATCAACCAACCGATTAGTTTTGAACGGTTAGTAGCGATCGCTAGTTGCTAAATCAATGCAAACCTATTAGTCCATTAGATTCATTACAGTTAGAGCAAAAAGGGTTAGGATTTAAGCTGGCATCTATTTTCATAATCCTGCCTGATATTTTCTACTCAATGAACCGTAACTTCTGGATTATCGCTCTAATTTCACTCATTAATTCCCTTAGTTTCACCATTCTAATTCCAGTTATCTATTTATATGGTCGGCAATTTGGTCTGACTGATTTCCAAACTAGTCTATTATTTTCTACCTATGCGTTGTCTCAGTTTTTTGCCACTCCAGTTATCGGTAAACTCTCCGATCGCTTCGGACGAAAACCGCTATTAGTGATCAGTTTATTAGGCACAGTCATTGCTAATTTAATCGCTGGCACGGCATCTACAGCTACCTTGTTATTTTTCGCCCGCTTTCTGGATGGCATTACTGGAGGTAATGCCTCGGTAGCACAGGCTGTGATTTCGGATGTTACGACTCCCGAAAATCGAGCCAGAGGATTTGGCATTAATGGGGCGGCTTTTGGTTTTGGCTTTGTTTTAGGGCCAGTCATTAGCCTATTTGCCCAACAAATTTCTTTAGGGACCGCATTTTTAGTCTCTGCGGCGATCGCGGCGATCGCACTCATTCTCACAATTAGTTTTCTGCCTGAAACCCTACATCACAAAGCTCCGGCTTCGCAAAATTGGTTTGATTTAGGCTTAGGCAATTTAGTTAAAGGATTAAGCTTACCCCACGTTGGCGTATTGTTAATCATCAACTTTTTAATTGGGACTACATTTACGATTTTCACCTATGCCTTTCAACCCTATTTTATTCATGTTCTGAAACAGAATAGTAATACATTAACCCTAATGTTTTTACTTTTTGGTGTGTTAGGGATAGTGATGCAAACGTGGGGAATCACCTTAATGACCCGCAAATTCAATCTAGTTTATATTCTATTTTTTGCCTTATTAATTCGGAGTTCATCCTTTGTCTTAATGCCAATTTGGGCCAATGTCACCTATTTTGTGGCTGTCAGCATCATTTATTCATTGTTCAATTCCTTAGTACAGCCAATGATTAATGCATTGATCTCACTCAATGCTCGCCCCGAAGATCAAGGAACAGCGCTGGGATTAAATGCATCTTATTTGAGTGCTTCTAACGCCTGTGGCCCAGTTATTGCAGGCACACTCATTGATCAAGCCAATCCAGTGACCTATGGCTACCCACTCTATTTGGCTGGAATTCTAACGTTCTGCGTCCTGGGATTCGCGATCGTTACTCGCAAAACCTATCAGCTTTCAACGTAAATCAGGGTAGGCTGCGTGTGGTCTGCGGGAATTTCCTGCAATCTCCACGTCACCTACCCTGAAGCTAGTTCAAATCCACAATTAGAATTAAGCCCGGTTCCCAGCAGTTAATGCCTTAAACTCCGATTCCCCGGCCTTGCGCAGCAAATGAGTCATGCGATTGGTCAGCATCGTGAGGGCACCCAAATGCGCAAGGAAGGTAAAGCAAACGGTAGTTAATGCCGCCCCTTCTGTCAGCAACGGTACAAAGCCAAATGCCGTAAAGTACCAGAAGATCTTCAGACTTTCGCTATAGCCATAGGCATAACTAGACAGCACTCCCAAAAACAGCGGTGGAATCACAATTAATGCACCAATAATGGTGGCTGCAAAGATATTCCGACGTTTCGATTTCATGAACAGCAGTAATTGAGCCAGTGCTCCTGCAACTAACAGGAACATAGTCAACATCCCTAAACCAGCAAATGCCCGTAGAACGTAAATTGTTCCTGCTGTGCCAGCGTAGCTATTGCCTGCCCAACTGAGAATCCACGGCGTAAACAGCACCACTGGAATCATTAGATTAATTGCGATCGCTAGCATTGCTGGGCTTTTTTCGCCCCAGATTAAGTCTTTCACTAAAGACCGATTCCAGACCTGTTTCACCCAGCGATTTTGGCCATCCTGGGTTTCTCGCCGATAGCGGGCCCAGTCCAACAAGGTCTGACGATGGGGAGTCAAAGCCGCAATCATAATGGAGAACCAGATCATGTTAAAAATTGACAGGATCCCTAAATCATCGGTGGGCCGAGAGTAAGAGTAGCTGTTGTCCCGAAACACAAAGCCAAACATCATCAACTCAAAGCACAGTGTCACCAAATAGCTGTGTTTTTTGCTGATTAGAGTGAGATTCGGGTTACGGAAGCGACGATTAATCGATTGCCAGATCCAGAAACTACCAATGGCAAAGTTGACCAAAGCAAACCCAACTGCCATCGCCAAATTTTGCCCAATATGGATATAAAACCATTGTCCTAGCCCTAAATAGCCATAGCTATCTCTAACGCCTTCATAGTAGGCATAGCTACTGAACTGATAGATCTGGAAAAACATCAGGTAGCACAGGCTGACAATGATTGCCCCGAGCCAACTATGCGCTCCGCCAAAAAAGGAGTAGAAGACAGCTCCCGTATAGAAGAAGACACAGGCAGCAACGGTCAATAAATAAATACTCAGCACTTCGCCGAATTCGACCCCACTTTGGACAGCTGCTAACCCATGCAACGGTACGGCCAGAGCCACCGCGATCGCTGGAACGATCGGAACTCCTAACAACTTACCCACCAAAATGTTTTGGCTAGTTTGGGGACTCAAGCGAATAAAATTCAGCGTTCCCCGCCGTTCCTCTTTTGCCAGGTCGTCAATCAGCATATACACGCCGGAGATTAATACGGCAAAGGGCAATAGCCAACTCAAGACCTGGAACATATCGGACCACCAGAGTGGCCAGTTAATCACCGGATTTCCCAAGGCATCTAAAACTTGCTGGTTATAGCCATAATGATCATTGCCTTGAAAGTAGCGGCTGTACTTGGTTTCACTAGACGGCAAAACCATCCAGAAGTACAGCAGAATGATGCTCTGAGCGATGAGGGAAAGCCCCCCAGTCAGGATCAGACTACGTTGTTTCAGGCGACCTTTGATTTCGCGGAACAGTTGAGGATTCCACTCTGTAGCTTGCAGAAGTAGGTTAGGAATCATGGGCAGAGTCTCCAATAGGGACGATCGATCACGAATGATGAACTAACGACCTGCGGTGATCAGTTGGCGGTCAGTGGCTCCAACTTGATGTAACCGATGCACCAAGGACTGAGCTAACAGGCTAAGAGTAACCAAGTGCGCTATGAAGCTCGAAAAAATCGTCAACATAGACATCGAAGCGCTGTGGGTTAGCAGGGGAATGAAGCTAATGGCAGTAAAGAGTAAGGACTGATAGCCAAAGAACAATAGCAGCATCAACGGTGACACAGTAATCAGTCCAGCAATTAGGCTTGCTACTAGTTTGCTACTATATTTGGAATCAACCAAAACTTGCAATTGCACTAATACAGCACAAATCAATACAACCAACGATAGAAACACCAAACTCAAGAAGGCACGACATTGGATCTCCAAAAATGATTGATTGGGACTAGACCAAGCCAATATCCAGGGAGTAAACAATATACTCGGAATCAGCAAGTTCACCGCGATCGCCACCACCGGCGGACTGTTTTCTCCTCGACACAAATCTTGCAGCAACGATCGCAGATCAAACGATCGTTGGTCTTGCGCCTGTTTAACTGACCACTGATGCCAAAATATTGCCCAATCGAGTGACGCTTGCCGATGGGGAGTCAGGGTCGCAATCAGGATCAGAAACCAGATGAGATTGGCAATTAACAGCAGCAATAACTCATTACTGGAATTAGCGTAGGTAGCAGGTTGCCGCAACACAAAACCAAATAAAAATAGTTCTATGCAGGCCGTTAGCCCATAGCTTTGCGTTTTACTCACTAATGTTCGCTGAGGATTACGAAAACGACGATTCGCCGCTTGCCAGCACCAAAATGCTCCGATGCCGCAAATCATGACTGCAAATCCCACGGATGAAACCAGAGATTCACCAATCCCCACCCAAAACCATTGACTATGCCAGCCATAGTAGGGTTTTGCATAGGAATAGTAGAAATGGTTATAAATGAGCGAGAAGCAGAAATAAGCCACTAATACCAAGACGGGACCGACCCAACCCTGATTTGCCCCTCGCAACCCACCTTGCAGCGTTAGCAGAATAAAAGCGCTATAGAAAAAGGCACAGGCGGCGATCGTTAGTAAATAAATACTCAATATTGCTCCAAATCCTACTCCAGCCAGCAGACCCGCGAGCAGATGGAATGGAACAGCAGCTACCACCATCACGATCGGCAGAATTGGTACACCTAACACCTTCCCCAACAAAATACTCTGGCTGGTTTGCGGGCTCAGGCGAATAAAACTCAACGTGCCCTGTTTCTCTTCCTTAGCCAGATCATTAATCAACATATAGGTTCCGGCGGCCAGTAATACCAGTGGGAGTAGCCAACTTAGCGCCTGGAAAATATCCAACCACCAAGCCGACCAATTCATGATGGGCTGACCCAAAGCATCCAGAGTTCGAGGCCCCCCAATTCCCCCTTTTGGATTGGCATAGTACCGATGATAGTTGTAATAGTCGGAAGGCAGGAGCATCCAGAACCACAGCAGAATTAGCCCTTGAACTGCCAAAGAAGTAGCAATGGCGATCGTGACCGGCCAGCGTTTTAATCGCCCTTTCACCTCTCGAAACAATTGAGGGTTCCACTCAGTTGCATATAGCAGCAGATTCGCCATCATCGGGATCCTTGAGTTAGGAGGCTTGTTGGTGTCCGAGCTTGAGGAAGATAGTTTCCAGGTTTTCTTGAGTCGGTTGAAACTCAGTCAGTGGAATTCCAGCGTGGATCAACGATCGCAGTAATTCGGCACTATCTTCCGACGTTCCAGAGAAATGTACCCGAACTTTAGCAGTCCCAGTTAGGACTTCCATCCCTTCAATATGAGGACAATTCTTCAGTTCTGACTTCAGGGCTTCCAGATCACCCAACGCCGATAAAATAATTTGCTGACGGCTGAGCCGACGGAACAAACTATCCAACGACGCGCTTTCGACCAGGTAGCCCAGTTCCATTACCCCTACTGAAGTACAGAGTTCTTCCAGGTCACTCAGTACATGCGAGGAGATCAACACAGTCATCCCCGCTTCTTGCAGGACTTTAATAATTTCACGGAACTGCACCCGTGCGATCGGGTCGAGTCCTGATACTGGTTCATCCAGCAGCAACACCAACGGTTCATGAATAATCGTCCGGGCCAGACTGAGACGTTGTTTCATCCCACGGGACAGGGTAGAAATCTGACTATTGCGCTTATGGCTTAGCTGTACCAGTTCCAGCACTTCACGCATCCGTTGGCTGCGGCGGGGTTCTCGGAGGCGATATAACCGGGCAAAATAATCGAGATAATCCCAAACAGTCAGATCGTCATACAACGGGTAATCATCTGGCAAATAACCGATCTGGCGTTTCAAGGATGGGTTGCTTTGGTCACGCATCAACCGTTCACCATTGATGTAAATCTCGCCCAAAGTGGGTTCTTCAGAGGTCGCCAGCATCCGAATCAGGGTAGTTTTTCCGGCGCCATTTGGCCCAATTAAGCCATAGACTTCACCTGCTTCTACACACAGATCAACGTCATGGACAGCAACCTGGCGATCGAATTGCTTAGTCAACCCACGAGTAGAAATTGCCAGTTCTTTCGGCATAGAAGATTACAACGTTGAGTAAGGACCTGTCGAGTTAACCGCGAAACCGAGTTAACGCTAGACTAGCCTCTCCCTACATTAGTTGGCAGCCTGATTTCGGAAATTGAAACCAAGCATCACAAATTCAATATGTTTGCCAGAGCGCTTGATCCGAGGTGTAATCTTTTGGGTCAAATAGCTGGCTGGTTCACTCACTCAAATATTTATCTTCTCAACGAATATTATTCACATTCCTTGCTGGCAGCTTTCCAACAGCTACTGTAATAAATCAACAAACCAGCCATCAGAAACGCCAGTGTTCCTCCTACAACAGCTGGCATCAAACTGACGGCTCCGAATTGGCTGATCGCTAAGTTAAGTAACATTCCAGCCAAAGCACTGCCGCCAAAAAACATTCCAACTCCTAACCCACCACGATCGGGTGGCATAACCGAGAACGCAAAGGGAATCGTGCCATTACTGACCGGACTAAACGCAATGCCCAATAACACAGCGATGCCCATGCCCCATTCCATATTCTGCAATAAACCCATCAACCCTAACAAAACAGCCAGAATGCCTAGTCCAGTTACCATGACCGGACGATTGCCAATCTTGACCGCCAACCACCCGGCGGGCAGAGTCGACAACAATACCGCGATCGTAAAAGTCCCTGTTAGTACGCCAGGAGACGTTTGAATTTGATTAAATACCACATTCATCAAGCGACTGCCTAAGGCAATTCCAGCACCGACTCCGAAAATCTGTCCGAGCGCTGGCAATAATGAGCGAAGACTGTGGGAAAGGGGTTCAGCAGCGATCGTTAGGATGGAATTCGGTAACTGAGCATCTAGCACTCGCAGCAACATGGCAGTTAGCAGCGCCACGATCGACCCGATCGTAAAGGCCATCGTCGGCCCCAGGCTCAGGATGAATTTGCTAGGAGCCGCAAACACCCCGATCGCGCCTGCTAATGCCCCCATAAACATCAAAATACTGGCCGCCTGGGGTAAGCGAGTGGCAAACGCATATTGTCCGAGCAAGGCCATGACTGGACTACGAAAAATGGTCATGGCGATCGCCCAAATCACCATCGCTATAGGCAAGAGCCAGCGCAAAACAGTTGTGGCATCACCAAGGAGCATGACCGCCGGAATCAGGATGAAACTAGCCGCTGAAATTACAACTCCCAAAATAATCATCGGGAACCGGCTACCCACCCAAATCCGGGCCTGATCGGACGCTCCACCCATAATCGGTTCTAGTGCGATCGCAAGCAGGTTCTCGACAACCAATAACCCAATGCTGAACCGTGGTGGAAAGCCAAATTGCTTGAGCAGGCTGGGCAAATACAAGTTATAGATCACCCACATCAAGACAATGGCTCCCTGGACCGTGGCTAACCCACAAACTTTAGCCCAAACAATCGGCGATCGTGGCACATCAGCATCTATCATCAGTTACTCCTGACCTTAGCTCCGTTAGCTTAATTCCAATAGTTTTTTGACTGGATTGTATGACATAGCGCAAAATATTTCCCGGGCATCGAAAATTCACAATTGGTTCTTTTAGGGAAAGAACCGGTCATATTTTCAGAGTTTCAGGCTACTGCGAGAGACTGCTTTGATTCAAACAGCTTCCCTAATGGAACTGCCATACTTAGAAATGAGTGTTTACAACAGCACTTCTGATCACTGCTCCCTCAAGACGGGGCAACCTAAATAGCATGTAGCGATCCCTGTCCTTCCCGTTTATCCCTCAGCCTCTGGTTCGGATTCCGCCATGCAGTCAAACACACGTCACACAAACCGTTGGGCAGCTCTACAGCAAAGAGCATGGCGCGACCACCGAGTTCTAATCACCTCTTTAGGGGTGACTGGTTGCGTCGTCGCCTTGCGGTTAGCGGGTTGGCTTCAGTCGATCGAGTTGGTAGCTCTAGATCAATTTTTTCGCCTCCGCCCTCTAGAACCAGTCGATGAACGAATTGTTCTAGTCGGAATTGACGAACCCGACTTGCGGCAAGTGGGACGCTGGCCCATTCCCGATGATGTCATGGCTCGCCTGTTAGAACAGATTCGGGCGGCTCAGCCCCGCGCGATCGGGCTGGATGTTTACCGTAATTTGGCGGTAGAACCTGGACACGCCAAATTACTGCAAATTTATCGCTCTACCCCCAATCTGATTGGCATTGAACAGATTCAAGATAAAACCAGTCCGGGAGTATCTGCTCCCCCACTGCTCAGCGATCGTGGGCAGGTGAGCTTCAATAATTTGGTGGCCGATCCAGACGGGGTGGTACGTCGCGGCTTACTGTATTGGACGTCAGAAGATGGCCGCGTTCGCAAAAGCTTTGCCCTGGCCCTCGCCCTAGTTTACCTGCAACCCGAAGGCGTGACTCCCAAAGCCGCTAGTGATGGCTCGAACAATTTGCAACTGGGGAAGACCATTTTTCCGCCATTTAGAGCCAACGATGGGGGCTACGTTTGGGCAGATGCCGGCGGCTATCAATTCCTGGCAAATCTCCGGGGGCCAGCGGAAACCTTTAAAACAGTGCCGATGAGTCAGGTTTTGCAGGGCCAAGTTCCGCCAGAAGTGTTTCGAGATCGTATTGTCATGGTTGGGCATACCGCCCCCAGCCTCAAAGATTTTTTCTACACTTCCTACAGTGGTCGCTTGATTGATGAACCCCGCAAAATTGCCGGAGTCGAACTGCAAGCCAATTTGGTTAGCCAAATTATTAGTTCAGCCCTAGAAGGACGATCGCTGATTCACGTCTGGTCTGACCAGATCGAATGGCTCTGGATTTTTGCTTGGGCCTGGGTCGGCGCTCGGTTGAGTTGGAAGCTTCGCTCTCCCCATAAATCAGCCTTCGCTATTTTGATTTCTGGCGCTGGATTAATCAGTATTACGTATTTAGCTTTTCTCCAAGCCTGGTGGCTCCCCGTTGTTCCCCCCCTGATAGCGACCGCTGGATCGGCACTCGTGATCATTGCCCATATTGCTCACCTGGAAGAAGAACTGAAGCGATCGAAGGAATTTCTCAATACCATCATCAACACCATTCCTGATCCGATTTTTGTTAAAGACAGGCAGCATCGCTGGATTGTGCTTAATCAAGCTTTTTGCAAGTTTCTCGGCTACCCCGTTGAAGAAGTGCTGCACAAGTCTGACTACGACGTGTTTCCTCAACATGAGGCCGATATTTTCCGGCAACAAGATCAACAAGTCTTTAACACAGAACAAGAATACGAGAACGAAGAATCCTTTACCAATCGCGACGGCACTACCTATTTCATTGAAACGAAGCGATCGCTGCATAAAGATGGTGCTGGGAACCTCTTCCTGGTCGGTGTAATTCGCGATATCACTGAACGCAAGCGGATGGAAGAGGAACTGAAACGAACTGCCGCAGAATTGGTGCGATCGAATGCCGAACTCCAACGATCAGCCACCCAACTCAGCCACTTGGCCAACCATGATACGTTAACGGGTTTACCGAACCGAAAACTCTTCTATGAGCGATTAACTCAAGCTCTAGAATGGGCCGCCACGAATCAACAACATGTCGGACTGCTGTTTCTTGATTTAGATGGCTTCAAACTGATTAACGATACCTTGGGCCATGATGTGGGTGACTTGTTGCTAAAGGCCATAGCCCAACGCTTGACGCGATCGTTACGTGGGAGTGACACCGTATCCCGGCTAGGTGGCGACGAGTTTACGGTGATTTTACCCGCCATTCCTAGCGCTCAAGATGCCGCCAGAGTGGCCGAAAAAATTCTCAAGACGCTCTCTGACGAGTTTTTGCTCGAACAGCATATTATTTCAGTCACGAGCAGCATTGGCATTGCCCTCTACCCCAACGATGGCCAGGATACCGATACCTTAGTGAAGGAAGCTGACCTGGCGATGTATCGAGCCAAGCAACAAGGCAAAAGTCGGTATGAGTTTGCACAGGCGTTAGAATCGCATTCTGAGTCTACCTCCTAGGCTTGCTCTTATCGCCTTCAAACTTGGCTCGAGCTGCACTACTCAGTTCCCATGAGAGCTGGCCGTTTTAGGTAAACCGGGAGCTGGGAGTAAGGAATTCAACAGTTGTTGTTTCGGTTGGTCGATCGTGCGCCAATCATCCAACAAAATGCCACCAGTATCACCACTATTGGGATTCCAGCTCCAATAGGTAAAGCTCAGGCCTTGTTTTTGGATAAACTCAACCAGTTGCCGTTGCCAAATCCCTTCCTTGGACTGCGTATCTACCTGCCGCCCCCCAAACTCTCCAATCAAAATCGGGGCAATTTTCTGGGTAGCAATGTAGTTCCAGCCAATTTCCCAGCGATCGGCCAAATTCTTGGGAAAGTCGGCTTCGGCAAACCAGGGTTGGTTGTATACACCCGTACCATACTCATGAGGCGAGTAGACTAGCTTATTCGCCCGGCTAAGACGTACTGGAAACTTTTTCACCCCTTCTAGATTGGCACCCATCCAGTGAATCTTTAGGGTTTGTCCAGGCACATTGTTTTCTACCCCCTCCACCACAATTAACCAATCTGGGTTGATTGCAAGAATGGCATTTCCGGCCCGTTCCGCCGCTAGTCGCCAATCAGTTTTCGGGTCATTAGTACCCCAACTGGCTCGCCCGTGGGGTTCATTTTTCAGGTCTGCTCCAATTACATTACGCTGGTTGCGATAGCGCTTGGCTAATAGTGTCCAGGTGTTCAGCCAATCCGCTTCGGTAAAGCCATCGCCGTACCATAGTTCCGGAATTCGTTCGTCGTTTAAGCGATGGCTATCCAGTAAAATCAATAACCCTTGCCGATCGGCCTCCTGAATCACCTGATCCATCACCTCGATCGGAGTTTTACCTTGCAACTCCCGATTACTACCGATCGAAAAGTCCACTCCACTAATCTTGGACGAGCGCAGAGCTTGCACCGAATAGGGCAGGCGAATCACGTTATATCCCTGGCTCTTAATCTGAGCCAGCATGTCCTTATAGTCACGCGCCCAGAGGCCGTGGGGGACATGCACTTCCGACTCAATACCAAACCAATTCACCCCTCGCAGTAATACAGGTTGGCCTTTCGCATCCAGAATTTGGCTGCCCTTGGTTGATAGCGGTGGGTGAATGGTTGTAGACGCGTCAGCGGAGTCTAGCCATTGACAGGACATGGAGAGTAGTAGTGTAGCGATAAATAAACCAATCCATTGCATCCGCAAGCATCCTAATCGCTGCGGCCACCATCGCTTAACAACGATCGCTTGATGCATTTCCTGAAGCCAATTCTGCAAGTAATTCATCTCTCGTGTCAGATGTTTCTTCGGGTATGCCATTAACTGTTAAACAGTGTTGGCAGTTAGGACATCACTTCATGAAATCTTTGCAAATAACTCAGTAAAAATTAGGAATTGGCCATCGACTGTGAGGCATCGATGACCAAACAATCGGTTAAACCATCCGTTATTTCCAGCCAGCCCGATCGGCAATTTTCAGCGCTTCAGCATTATTCCGCCCAAAGGTCGCCGCATTCAGTTTGTCTTCTTTAAACTTACCCATCCGAGCCACAACGGGGTCTAGCGCGACTCCTGACCGTACTGGATACTCATTATTACTGCGGGCGAAAATGGCTTGAGCTTCGGGGCTGGCCAAATATTCCAAGAATTTCACTGCCGCATCCCGATTGCGGGATGTTTTTACAACTGCGCCCCCACTGATATTGATATGGGTGCCTCGATCGCGCTGATTGGGGAAGATCACCCCGATCTTAGCAGCAACGGCTTTATCTTCCGGCTTCTTGGATTCCATCAGCCGCGCCACATAGTAAGTATTCACAAACGTCACATCAGCGGCTCCTGATGCCACTTTCTTAATTTGGGCTGTGTCGTTGCCCTCCGGGGGAGCAGCAAAATTCCCAACAACTCCCCGCGCCCATTTTTCCGTCGCTTGCGGGCCACGAGCCGCCAAGATCGAGCCAATTAGAGATTGGTTGTAGACATGGTTCGACGATCGAGCAATTAACCGTCCTTTCCATTTAGCATCAGCTAACCCTTCATAGCTAGACAACTCAGCGGGTTTCACCTTCGCTTTGTTATAGACAATCACCCGAGCCCGCTTAGACAAACCAAACCAATGATTATTCGGATCGCGCAAATTCGCCGGAACCGCCGATCTCAACGTCTGCGAGTTAACCGGTTGCAAAATCCCCGCCGCCTGTGCCCGTGAGAGTCGTCCAGCATCCACTGTAATCAGAACATCGGCAGGACTATTAGCTCCTTCACTTTTGATCCGTTCAATCAGCTTGTCAGCATCTGCTTCTACTAGATTGACCTTGATCCCCGTTTTCTTCGTAAAGTTCTGGTAAATGGCATTATCCGTGTCGTAATGCCGAGCCGAATAGAGGTTCACCACCCGATTAGCCTGAGCATTAGCCAAATGCTCTTTACCGAGATATCCGGCTGCCAGCATGGCTAGTACTGCCCCAGAAGCGAGCAAAATCCGTCGAGAAATCTTCATTGTTGACCGTTGTGCTCCTATATGCAGTTAAATCACGAGAAGCTTATTGAGATAATCTTTCAAAAAAGAAGCATAAAGGAATTCGTGAATTTCCACAAGCTTAATGCAATAGATTCTCATTTTATTTTTTGGATATTACTTGAACTTAGCTCAGTTGTGAGCCTTCTAACGCTAAAGCAGTAGTAGAAAATAGCTTTTGAGTTGCCCCTTCACAGAGTTGCTGTAGAGCGCTGTGATCAATTAGTAGCTACTCTTAATCATAATTTTTAGCAATCATCTGA
>DATNPU010000378.1:0-7804 GCA_036703105.1 Microcoleaceae cyanobacterium | reverse complement strand
AATACTGCTTGCTATTGAAGCAATATCTTTAGTGACAAGCTTTTATAGTTAGAAACTAGATTTCACCAATTAAGTTGAACTTAAAGAAGTTTCTTCTTTCAGCTATTTGTATGCCGAAAAAATGTAATTGCTAATGAGGTGACTCCTTGAGTTAACTACGGTCTATACATATTTCACATACTTCGTCATGCGAGCTTGTCTCTTAGTAAACTCGCTGACCGAAGGATTGCCATAGGGGTCAATCACACCGGATACCGATCGCCATAGTTCAGGAGGGGCAATGGAAACCTCATAGGAACTATCGAGCTTCCGCACCCGATACCATTTAGTTCTCTGGCAATGCTCACACCAAAATGCTTCTAGCCACTCGCCTTGGAGGGCAACGGCTGTGCGATCTGCAAGCAACAGTTGGGCATTTTTCCGAGATATCCCTCGCTGTTGTAGTTGACCAATTTGATCAGCAAACAGGGGATATTTTTGACTGACACTATCGAGATAACAAGCATGGATAGGGCAGAAGACTCCACGTCGCTTCGATCGCTTGCGATTCCGTTTGCGTTGTTCCTGAGACGGTAACTCTGGATTTAATGAGGATAAATCAGTTTGCATAGAGTACTTGATCAGGCTAATGACAAGATTACGGCACACGATCTCTGTAAATCAGTTTCTCTGACTGGCTTAAAGCAGCAATGAGGAAACTGCATTGGAGGAACTGAGATCTCGATGACCGTCAAAGCTCACTCCACTGGGCAAACGACACCTGATTTAACTTAGAAGTGTGAATTCAAGAACTTGCAAAGGTTAGGTTGCATTCTTCAACCTAATACCTGAAAAATTGTTGGCTTCCGGAACCTTAGCCTAACTGATGAAAGTAGATGTGATGGAATTAGCATTTTTTGATGCAGTAATTACTACCACAACTGTGATCAATTGATAGTCCTGACTGTTGCAAAGTAGCAATGAGGAAAATCCATGGACAAAACTGAGATCTCAACGACGATCAAAGTCCGCTCCACAGGGCAAACGACATCTGATTTAACTTGCCTATCGCGCTGAAATTGAGAATTTTCTCCTGACTTGCGATCCTATAACAACTGGCGATCACACACCTGATTTGCATCGCCATGAACGTGCCTTAGGTAATTGCTGAAGTTCCACAGTTTGATGCTTAAACTTGCTGGGAATAGCAATTTCTGACTAATAGCAAATGTACTTAACTAACACTACGGTTGAGGTACAATGTTCGGCATTGAGGAGCGCACCCAGAAAAGCAATTAATGCAATCTAGAATGCTGCTCACAAGAAAGAGCGACAGCATACTAGACTGAGCCATCACAGGCAGGTTGAGCATTGGCTTGGCCCAATCAAGCTACTGAGATAACTGTCTTTTCTTCTGAGGTCACTTTAGCAAGCTACCCAAGTTAGTCCCAGGAAATCAGTAGAACTTCATCATATCCTTATAAAGATCACAAAAAATATGATCGTAGTACCAGGAGTACGATCGCTAAATCGAGTAACTTCTCCGTAATTCCCGTATCGCTAATAGGAAAATAATTGCGATCGGCGTTCGATTCTGTAAATTTTCGCTTGCTAAAGACATTTGAATTTGCCATGCTGGGTGTCCATCTGCTTCTGCGTTCCCACGTCTATGGCTAAAATCTTCTGGAGTCTCCTGTTCGCAATTGTGCTTGCTTGGGTTCCTCTCCAGTCACCTATTGGTGCAGAACCTTATGCTCCTACTCACGCTGCTGTCACTCAGTTGCCCCTCAGCCCGTTTGATGCACAACCTAAGGGAACGATCGAGATTGCTCGTATTCGTTCTGGGTTACTGCCCGGTGCTTTTTTAGGCGGACATCACGAAGGCTTTCTCCACCTCTTGCAACAACACTATACGGCTTCTGGCTGGCTGGATGAGCAATTAGAGAATGCTCTCCGGCGACTGTTGGAAGATGAGCTCAATCGAGCGGGTTATCACGTAGCTCAAGCTCAGGCCAGTTCGGTGTTTGAGGAACAGTTGGTAGAAGAATTGGAGCCGGGCCGCTTCTTGTTGGGGGGCACCATTATTCAAGCGGCGCTTAATTCCTATAGTTCCCTGTTTGGGGATGTGACAAGGGATGAACGAACGGTGCGATGGGAAGTGTTCGATCGCGATCGCGGTAAGGTGATCTATCGTCAGGAAACGACAGGTAAAGCGGAGGCCGAAGGGATCAAAAATCCTGCCGCCACCTATGAAGCGATTAAAGCGAGTTTTCAAGCCTTATTGGTCGCTCCTCAATTTGCCGCGATTTTTGAGCGATCGCCGACTCCTGAATCTGCTTCTCTGTCTACTAGCTACACAATTGCCGCAATTCCTAGTGCCACAGTACCGCTGACTGTAGAACAAATCGCTGGACATGCCATTCCCGCTATTATCCGCATTCGGACTCCCTTAGGACGAGGCACAGGATTTCTGCTGAGTCACTCCGGGTTGGCTATTACGAATCAGCATGTTGTCGGTTCAGCCTTTTCTGTCAAAGTTGATTTGTATGATGGTTCTACCCGAACTGGACGGGTAATGAAACGGGATGCGACGTCCGATATTGCTCTAGTCAAGCTGGAGGGGGAAGAAACCGGAATTGCAGGGCTACCCATCTGCCAAACGAATGCCGTCAAAGTGGGTGAAACGGTGGTTGCGATCGGTAATCCCCTTTCCTACACGAATAGCGTTACCCAGGGTGTTGTGAGTGGGTTTCGCACTAGTGCCGCTCGCAGCCTGATTCAAACTGATGCCGCGGTGAACCCAGGTAATAGCGGCGGGCCACTACTGAATCGGTTTGGGGCGGTAATTGGCATCGTGACTGAGAAGATTGCGAGCCATGGTGTCGAAGGACTAGGATTTGCTGTCCCGATCGCAGAATCACTCCAAAAACTGAATGTCCAAATCGCGACACCAACGAGCACACACCTGAATGCTTGTGGCAACCCTACTCAGTATAGTTAGCTAGCGACTAGCGAATGAATTTGAGGGTTTCTGTCTTCTGAGCAATCAAATCGGTGAACATACTCATAACCGTGCGTTGCCGCAGTTTGATATTGGTACTCACAGACATGCCCGACTGGAGAGGAATTTCCCGCTGATCCACCTTTAAGTTCTGGCGATCGAGTTTAACTTTAGCGGGAAAGCGATAAAACGGATGAACCTGATCCGGAGGGAGCGCATCGGAGCCAATCCAGCTCAGCTTGCCTTTAATGTCTCCATATTCACTAAAAGGGAACGAGTCAATTCGGACATCGACATCCATCCCTTCTTTGACAAAACCGATGTCCTTATTCGTAATGTAAACTTCGGCTACTAGAGTATCTGTGGGCACAATCTTGAGCATGGGATCATTGTTATTCACCACATATCCTGGTGAACTGGGCTTCAATTCAAATACTGTGCCATCTGCCGGAGACGCAATTACCTGATACCTCAAGGTTTGCTGGGCCTGACTCAGTTTGCCATCAATCTCATCAATCTGCTTCTGGTTATCCAACATCGCTTTCGTGAGCTGACTATCGATCGCGGCAATTTGTTGGTTATTGTTTGCCAATTTTGCCAACATATCTTCTTCAGATAGAGCGGCAGAGTTATGCCACTTCTCGATCGCTTGAGTAATCGCTAACTGAAGTCGTTCTTGTTCTTGTTGTAGCTTCTGGACATCTGTTCTCCGAGTCTCAACATCTTGTTGTTGTTTGAGATACTGGAGGCGAGAGATGCCCCCCTCATTAGCTAAGGTTTCTAGATCTCGGAGAATCCCTTCATTCACAGCCAAAAGATTCCGGGCCGTGGCTAACTGCACCTTCACCTGGGCTAATTGTTGCCGCAATTGGTCTACCTCTAACTGAGCGGCGGCTAACCGGGTGTTACTTTCGGTTCGGCGAGTTTTCAGCCGGAATTGCTGTTCCGTCGTCAGCCCAGTTAAGCCGGTTTGTCCCTGAAGTTGGGCTTGGTAAATCTGATTTTCTGCGGCTAGGGCGGCGCGGCTTCTGGCTAAGGTCAACAGTTCGGGCGAAATTTTGCTAGGCAAACTGGTTGGATTCGTGGTATCCCCAGCTAATAGACTACGGTAAAACTGGTTTTCTGCAACCAAGGCAGCTCGCACTTTCTGGAGTGACAATAGCTGGGCCTGTGCTGTCGTCGAATCCAGCCGAACTAAGCGTGCTCCTTTCTTCACATGTTGCCCATCCTTGACATAAATTTCTTGGACAACTCCACCTAAAGGGGCCTGAATTTCCTTGACGGCTCCTTGTGGTTCCAATTTGCCGATCGCTGGAATGGCTTCTTCAATTTTAGATACACAGGCCCAGATGATAGCCAGAGCGGTAGCTCCAACGATACCTAAGGTAATGGCGCGGGAGCGGTTAGGCGACTGTTCGAGAATAACGGGTTGATCAAAGTGGGTTGTCATAATTAATTTGCCGCATCCTGTTGTTGATACAAGCAGTAGTAATAGCCTTTTAGTGCCATGAGTTCTTCGTGCGTTCCCTGTTCGACGATGCTGCCTTGATCCATCATCAAAATCACATCGGCGCTCCGAATGGTGCTAAGTCGGTGGGTAATGAAGAATACGGTGCGATCGCGAAATGCCTCGGCAATATTGACGCACACCTGGTGTTCCGCGTTGTAATCCAAAGCACTCGTCGCTTCATCCAGAATAATTAGGCGGGGGTTTTGCAGCACCGTGCGCGCGATCGCGATCCGTTGCCGTTGTCCGCCGGATAATGCCGAGCCCCGTTCACCAACGCGGGTATTGTAGCCATTGGGTAGCGCCATAATGAAGTCGTGAGCAAAGGCAACTTTGGCGGCTTCAATCACCTGCTCATCAGTCGCATCGGGATTTGCCAGGGCGATATTTTCTCGGACCGTGCCATCAAACAGTAACGTATCTTGTAATACCACCCCAATTTGTCGTCGTAGGGAATAGAGTTCAACTTTGTTGATGTCATAGCCATCAATGACAATCTGCCCAGCCTGCGGTTCATACAGGCGGGGTAATAGTTTCAGCAGCGTACTCTTCCCGGAACCACTTTGGCCCACAATGCCGACGAAAGTTCCGGCGGGAAAGTCTACATTGATATTAATCAGTTGCATGATGCCGCTGGCAGGATTGAAGCTGAAGGAAACTCCGTCAAACTTGACATGTCCTTGAATGTCAGGCATGAGGATATTTTGACTCCCTTCGTCCTGTTCTAATGGGGCATCAACAATATCGGCTAACCGCTCCAACGATAAAGCGGTTTCCTGGAAGTTCTGCCAGAGCTGGACTAAGCGCAGTAAGGGACTGGTCACATATCCGGCAATGATGCGGAAGGCAATCAACTGTCCTAAGGTCAGACTTCCCTGTAACACCAGATAGGCGCCCACCCACAGCACCAACATGCTGGAGAGTTTGTTGAGGAAGTTACTCACATTGCTCGCTGTGGTGTAGGTGGAAACTGTTTTAAATCCAGAGCTAATATAGCGGGCGTAGCGACCTTGCCATTGCCAACGCGATCGCAGTTCCAGGTTTTGCGCTTTGACTGTTTGCATCCCTCCCAGCACTTCAACTAGATAGGAATGGGTATCGGCATGACGCTCGGCCTTTTCACGGGACTGATTGCGGATGATGGGGGAGGCGACCAAGGTGACAAGAGCAAACAGTGGCACCGTGGCTAACGCTACTAAGGTAAGCACCCAGCTGTAGATCAGCATCACGATGATGTAGACGATCGAGAACACGGCATCCAATACGACCGTTAGAGCGGTTCCGGTCAGGAATTGGCGAATGTTCTCTAGCTCATTCACACGAGTTGCCAGTTCCCCCACGGGACGCCGTTCAAAGTAGGGAAGCGGTAGCCGCAACATGTGATGAATGACTTCTGACCCCAGAGCCAAGTCGATGCGATTCGTGGTATCTACAAATAGATGCGTCCGCAGATTCGTGAGGATTGCTTCTACAAAGGCCATCCCCAACAGGAAAATTCCTAACACGGTCAGGGTGTCACCGCTGTTTTTGGTGATTACCAAATCGATGATCACCTGGGTGACTAAAGGATTGGCTAAACCAAACAATTGCACAAATACTGAGGCGAGGAGTACGGTGAGCAGCACTCCTCGGTAGCGCACTAACGATGGGGCAAACCAACTGAGGCCAAAGCGTTTTTTCGGTGTGTGCTTAGAGGTTCGTAGTAGGACAACTTCACCCTCTTCACCCCAAGCTTCCACAAAATTGGCAGGCTTTTTTCGAATTAAACCAATTTCGGGTACGGCAATCACAATTTCCTGAGCACTGGCGTGGTACAGCACTGCGAAGGTATCTTGCCAGTTAATTAAAGCTGGAGTTTGTAACCGACTGACGGCGACGGCGGGGACTCGGACTAGCTGAGTCGTTAAGCCTAATAATTCGGCGACGGCTCCGCAAAATGGTAAGGACAGACTACCGACGCGTTCCAGTTGGTTCGCAACCACCCGCCGAACGGTATCCCGGCGAAAAGGAACGCCGAAGTGCTGGCTGATCATTTGGCAACAGGCGAGGGTAGAGTCTAACGGGCCTCGGCCTGATACGAAGGGATATTTTTGGGGTTGAGTATAGGTAGGGGTAGGCGTAACAGATAGTTCGGGGGCATCCTGAACCTCGATCGCCCCTGAAGGAGCCGGCTCATGATCGGCTAAAGTGGCTGCGATTGTGCTGGTTGGGCTACTGGTAGTCGGAGCCAGAATTGATTTGGGCAGACCAATTAAGCGAGCACCATTCCCTTGAACGATCAGATCAGCGACCGACGTGCTGGGATTGATCCGGCTACCCACGGGAAAGCCAGTAATCGCTCCAGCACTGACTAACCACATTAGATCGGGATCTAATTGACCGATCGCAGTTTTGCCAGCGGGTAATGGATGCACCACCGCCTGAGCATAGCTTTTTAACACTAGATCAGTTAGCTTAGCTGAGGCATTAGCTTGCCGAACTAATTCTGCCCCCAATAAATCAAAGACTTCGACTAACCCACATTGCTTGAGAAATGCATCAGCAAAGTTGGGATGCTGTTTCATCAAACCCAAAAACTCAGCCGCAGGAATGGTCAGACAAATGGCTTCGGTGGAAGCGATCGCTGTTTCGCAGGGCACACCTCGGATCAGCCCAATCCAGCCAATAATTTCACCGGGTTCTGCCAGTTTTAAGGTAGTAGGAGTTTGACCATTGGGGTCAAAGCCCAATAGCCTGACTTGTCCCTGGTAAAGGACACTGACTTGCGTAGGCATTGTTTCCCGCACCACGATCGCCTGCCCCATCCGGTAGCGGAGGAACTGGACGCGATCACCCAATCGAGGAAAGATATCGGGTGGCAAGCAATCAAAGGGTGGGACACCCGTCAGAAATTCCTGAGTTGCAACAGCAATGGAGTTCATCTTCTTCTTCTTTGCCAGAGGCAAGACTGCCGGACGGTCACTACAGGTAGACATAAGTTGGGGTTGTATGGACAAAATTACAGCCGATCGCATCGATCTGGCGACAGAATGCTGTGAAAGTTTAAGAATCTTGGAAAAAAATATTCCAAACCTAAAGAGTTTGTATGGTTCAACCCGGTAAGGGCAGGTTTGGCTTCCCTAGTGCTGTGGTCGGAAACACCATGCCTAGGTACAACACAGGCACAACACAAACGATCGCGGCAAAAGTTTAGCCGCTGAGACGTGACACGATCGTTAGTTAGGGCGAAATAATTGTTTACAAAGTAGGGGATAAACTAAGCAACCTGTAATTGGGGTTTGGGTGCTGGTGCTTGCCCTAGCTGACTCTGTATCCAG
>DATNPU010000366.1:0-11283 GCA_036703105.1 Microcoleaceae cyanobacterium | reverse complement strand
GATAGAGATACAGAATAGCAAGCACAATAAACGGCAGGTAGGATTCCATCACCCGTTTGGTTATGCCCCAGTTGGGTAGCAAAATCATCAAGGCCCAGAAGGGTAAAACAAACAGGTTAGCTAAATCAAATAATTGCCCGATCGTCATAACGTACTGCATCCAGAGAATAGCAACAGACTCCCATTACCTTACCTTGAACGACTGACCGAACTGCGATCGTCGCCCCTGCTCTTCTCTTACTAACGGAAATAAATTAGCAGATTTAGTCCCGGAATCGTGCGAGAGAGTGTCCAAAGGGCAAGGGCAATGTAGAGAATGCCAAGCGACCATTGGTACCAAACCAAAGCGGTGATCAAACCTGGCAAATGGGTATCGCGGAGGCGAATATCATTGAAACCGAGTTTCATCAGGTTATTCAGGCTGAAGTCGAAGTAATTGAGCCAGTTCCAGCGGCGATCCCAAAGGATGGGTAAATAGCGTTTGCGGAAGTCTTCAAACCGAGGAATGATCGGCAAGCGACCAATCACAATCCGTAATTGGCGTAATGTGCCTTCCTCCATGAAGTAGCTCACATCCATTAGAGGATGGTAGCGGCCCCGGTAATACAGCATGATTAACAGGATGCTAGGCAGCAGCACCACGATCGCCCCTAAACTCGTTAGCGCTAACCAGGGATGTTCTGCCTGTCGAAACAGTTCCGTTAAGCCCCAACTGGATAACACAGTAAAGCCACTCAGCACCCAAATCGTTTCGCTGACCGTCGGCAAAATTGGTTGGGGGGTCAGCCGTCGCCAGCGATCGAGGCACCAGAATACCACGCCAAAATAAGCGATCGCTAACAACCCTACGGCAAACACCAGGCGAAAGTCGCTACCATACCGACTCAGGAGCAGCAGCAAACTCAGGCCCATACAATACAGTCCTGTAGAGACTCGATCAAAAGCTTCCCGACTGGGCGAACTGTTTTCCTTGGCAATCACCCGATCGCGAACATTAATATAAGTGGCCAGATCAATTTCGGGCAGGGCCAGAATTTCGGTCAAATTGCGAAACCGTTGTTGGCTGCGTTGCTGAACGATCACACTGGCTTGCTGGCTGGAAAAGCCAATATGTTCTAACTGCCATAAAGAAGCAGCATTGAGATTAGTGCCAAACACCTGTTGGCGTAATTCCTTCAGCCGTAATCGTTCTCGGGTATATTCCAGTTCGTTCGCATCGGCAATTTGCTCCAACCGCCGGAAGTTGCGGACTAACTCCCGTAGTAAATTCTCATTCCCTTGCAAGGTCGGTACAGAAATGACCCGGCCGATCTGCCCTGGATTGCCGACAATCTTGGCGTGATCGGAGTCAAAGCGTAGCCCTGGGACATTCAGATAAGCGCCCTTTGAGAATCCGGCATAACCGAAATCCGCTCGATCCAAAATGGTGGTGCCGCGCAAGTTCACCGGGCGATCGAACTGCACCTCACGGAACATCGCAGCTTGTTCAAACACAGCATCGGGCAGGAATAGGGCCTGGCTAAAGCGACTGCGGTTAAACAGCGCTTCCCGTTGCCAAATGGTTTGAGCAAAATCGGCATTGCCTAGCCACTGCACCCGCGTAAAGTTAGCTGGTTGCGCGAAGGTGGCACGATTAAAGTTGGCGGTGGACTGGAATTCGCTACTTTGGAAATTGACACTGCCCTGAAATTGCGCTTGGTCAAAGGCAGCCCGATCGAAAAAAATACTGCTGCGAAACCGAGCATCTCGGCTAAAGCTGGCTCCAGCAAAACTGGTCGGGCGGCTAAACCGGGTTTGTGACCAGTCAGCCAACTGAAGAAATTGCGTACCCTGAGCTTCTAACTGATTCAGGAAAAAGGTATTACTAAAGTCCGCTACCTGAGTAAACCGGGTACGAGTTAGTTTGACGATACCCCGAAATACGGTGATTTGCAGAGAAGCAGTCTGCATATCCGCTTCCGAGGCGGTAGACAGTAGAGATTGGGAGAGGGCACTGAGACGAGATAACCGCCGCCGATCGCGCTGAAGTTGGGCTTGTTCAGCAGAGGTAAAAATGGGGGACAATGCCTGACCAAACAGCGGCATCCGTAATCCCAGTTGGCTAATTTGAAAATCCCCTTGAATTAAGGCATTACTTAAGTCCAAGCCGATCGGAGTACCGGGACGTTGGAGCTGAGCCTGAACTAACCGATAAAACTGATCTCGAAAACTGGCATTGTCTGAACGTAGATCAATTACAAATCGCCGCAAGTCGATCACGGGCATCCCATCACTTTGAATCGGATGGCGTAAGCGCTCCTGTAATAACTCCACGGTTAACGCTGGACGATCGAGGACGGTAGCAGGCGGATTCTCGGTAGGCGCAGCCCATACGGGTGGTGCAATCATCCCAATCGGTACTAACCACCCAACGATCGCGACGAGCAGAATTACCCAGCAAACGATGCGGCGATCGAGCATCATGATTCTGTTAACAACACTAATTTACCGACCATAGAGCCAGCTTCCAGCGATCGATGCGCCTCTGCGGCTTCTGCTAACGGTAGGGTCTGGTTGACCTGAATTTTCAGATTCCCTTGGTCAATTAAGCGAGAACACTGTTCCAGAATTTTGGCCTGGGTCTGCTGTTCTGCTACCAAACCTTGCAACATCGGCGTCAACATCAATTCCAAACTAATCCGTTGGTTGCGAGTTCGCGCGACTTTCCAACTGGTATCAGCCGCTGGCTCCAAAATCGTCACAATGTCGCCGTAAATCTGCACGGCCGGAAAGGTTTGTTCTAACAACTTGCCGCCGATCGTGTCAAACGCCAGTTCTACACCCTCACCACCCGTCCACGCTAAGGTTTCCTGAACAAAATCGCTTTGCTGGTAAAAAATCACTTTATCAGCGCCCCACTGCCGCACTAAATCGGCTTTATCAGGGGTACTTACAGTTGTTGCCACTGTAGCGCCCTGGAGTTTTGCCAGTTGGATCGCCACATGTCCAACTCCTCCGGCCCCCGCATGAATTAATACCCGTTGGCCTGCTTGTAACCGGCCTCGATCGTACAAAGCCTCCCATGCCGTAATTAGCACCAAAGGGGCGGCTGCCGCTTCAGCAAAGCTGAGGGATTGAGGCTTATGAGCAGCAAATCGTTCATCGATCGTGGTCCATTCCGCGTAGTTGCCCTGATGCCCCCCTAGCCCACCATTGCAGAAGTAGACCTCATCGCCCACCTGAAATCGAGTTACGGCAGAGCCAACCGCTTCCACTACTCCCGCTCCATCACAGCCTAAAATCGCGGGCATACGATCGGGATGAAACGTGCCTCGCTGGCGCAATTTGGTATCGATCGGATTCACACCGGCTGCCTTCAACCGCACTAATAATTCCGTGTCCTGTTGTAAGGTAGGTTGGGGCACATCCTGCAATTGCAAAACGTCAGGCGATCCTGCCTGGGTCATCAACACAGCTTTCATCATTCCACCCTCTATCCAAAGCTAGTAATTCAGAATACTCTGCCTTCAGCGTCTCTTAACTGCTTTATCTTGGAAGAGATAGACAACGGTGAACTCATGGCTGACTGGCAGGACAACGATCGCGCTCAAACCCCCTACCTAGAGCAAGACACACCCACTCCACAAACCACTACATCGTCTTCCGCAGATCGAGCGATCACGATCGCGGTTATCGGTGATGTTCATAATCACTGGAATGCCGATGATGAGAGGGCCTTGCAGCAGTTAGGGGTAGATCTCGTTCTCCTGGTCGGTGATTTTGGCAATGAAGCCGTAGATGTGGTGCGATCGATCGCGGCTGTCAGTCTGCCAAAAGCGGTAATCCTGGGAAATCATGATGCCTGGTATAGTGCTTCGGCTTGGGGTAGGCAACAATGTCCCTACAATCGCCAGAAAGAAGATCGCGTTCAACAGCAATTGGATCTACTTGGCAAGACCCATGTGGGCTACAGCAAATTAGATTTTCCTGAGTTCAATCTCTCAGTGGTGGGTAGTCGTCCCTTCAGCTGGGGAGGGTCAGAGTGGAAAAATGCCGGATTCTATCGATCGCGCTATGGCATTACCAACTTTGAAGAATCTACAGATCAGATTGTGGCAGCAGCCCGATCGGCAACCTGCAAAACCATCATCTTTTTAGGGCATAGTGGCCCAACTGGCTTAGGAAACCTACCAGAATCCCCCTGTGGCCGGGACTGGCAACCCCTAGGTGGTGATTATGGTGATCCCGACTTTGAGCAAGCGATCGCCCAAGTCCGGCAAGAGGGTCTGGCCATTCCGCTCGTCGCCTTTGGCCATATGCACCATCACCTGCGCAACACGAAGCAATATCTCCGCACGTCGTTAGTCACTGCCGAGGGCACAATTTATCTCAATGCCGCCAGAGTTCCCCGCATTCTGCACACAGGCAACCAAACCCTACATCATTTTTCTCTAGTCACTCTCCAGCAAGGCACCGTAACGCAAGTGAAACTTGTTTGGGCCGATCGGGAGGGAACGATCGCCTCTGAGGAATCTCTTTACCAACTACCAGGAATTGTGGCAAATCAGGTGAAAGACCTCAGCCAAAACAGGTTAAATTAATATAGGTCGCCTGGAGAGGTGGCAGAGTGGTCGAATGCACTCGACTTGAAATCGAGCAGGTGATGAGCCTCGCGGGTTCGAATCCCGCCCTCTCCGTTGAAATCACAAATCAGCCTTGTTGAGTGGCCCGTAGCATGTGATAGGTCACCAACAATTGGGTGATGGCCAGTGGGAAACTCTGGATCGATTCTCCCGTCGTTCCCACAACCCGGCCCAGTTCTGGATTCACCTCGCGATCGCAGACCGTTCGTAAATTGGGCATCTCACTACACATAAAATGCTCTAGTTCCATCACCTGCTCCCGCGTTGCATGTCCATCCACCTCCAACACATCCACAGGCTTGCCCATATCCCGATCTAGCCCTAACCGGATGGCCGCTTTAGAATAGGTTGTCGCATCACAGCTCACCACCTGGGTCAAGTCAGGATGGGGAATATTCGGGCGTAGCACCAACCGTACATTCAAATAGCCTTGATTGGCCGCCGCATTATCTGGTGGATAAAACGTCACGACAATATCTGCCCACTGCCGCTGAGGCCGAATAAACTGTTCCGAATCCGGTTCCCGCTTTTCCAGTTCCGCCAATACTTGAGCTTCCGTATAGCCCCGTTTCTGGGTATCACGTTTGACCTTCCACTGCGCCCGTAATTCTTCCGGTGGAGCGAGATAAACCTTAACGTCATAACAATCTCGCGCCCCACGAGTGGAGTAGCCCAATAGCCCCTCGACAATCACAAAGCGACTCGGCTTAATGTACTCTGGGGCTTCAAACGTACCAGAATTATGGCTATAAATCGGCTTCAGAATCGGTTGCCCGGTGCGTAACAGCGACAAATGCTGCTGCATAATGTCCAAGTGGTTACAGTCAGGATGAAGCGCCGTAATGCCCAATTCTGCCCGTTGCTTGCGATCGTAGCGATGGTAATCATCCGTACAGATGATCGTGACATTCTCTGGCCCCAACACCTGAGCAATCCCTTTGGTGAGGGTCGTTTTACCTGCCGCGCTGTCGCCAACGATACCAAGAATAATAGGGCGATGGGTCATGGTTCCTCCCGACTTACTAAAAGTCATTGCAGCAAAGCGGACTAAATTGGATTATTTTATGAAGGAATAGGAAGGGAAGCAATCTGGCTGAAGAGTCACCCTCTTCAGATTAGATTCCATTTTTTGGGCAGACTGAATGAACGGATGGTGATCCAGAGGATTCCTCATGGCTCACTATTCCTCAAAACTTTCTTTTATTATCTGGTAATGCTGGACACCAACTAGCCATGATTTCGCTAGATTTACGGTGTGCCCCATTCCGGTCTTTTTATCCATCACAGATAGCACGTTCCTTCCTACCCTATGAAGCTATTCGTTTTTCATACCCCTGAACTCACACCCACAGAAGCAGCACCCGACTGCGCGATCGCAGTGGATGTATTAAGGGCTACCAGCACAATGGTGACTGCTTTAGCCGCAGGTGCCGAAGCCGTTCAGGTATTTAGCGACCTGGATCAACTGATCCAAGTGAGCGAAGACTGGGTACCCGAAAAACGCATTCGGGCAGGTGAGCGAGGCGGCTCTAAAGTTGCCGGATTCGACTTTGGCAATTCTCCCTTAGATTGCACTCCAGAACGGGTTCAGAACTGTCGCCTGTTTATCAGTACCACCAACGGCACTCGCGCCTTACAACGGGTACAAGCAGCTCCTACCGTGTTAGCCGCTGCCCTGATTAACCGCCAAGCGATCGTGCAATATCTGCTGGAGCACCAACCAGAAACGGTCTGGATTGTTGGCTCTGGTTGGGAAGGCAGTTTTTCACTTGAAGATACCGTCTGTGCGGGCGCGATCGCCGATATGCTGCTGACTGAATTGGGCTACTCACTGGACAAGCTAGCTGGGAATGATGAGGTCATCGGAGCCGTTAGCTTATTCCAACAATGGCGCGATCGGCTCTTGGATCTACTACAACTAGCAACGCATGGCCAACGCTTATTGCGGCTGAACTGCGATGAAGACCTGAAATACTGCTCTCAAACCGATGTCATCAATGTGGTACCGATTCAACGGGAGCCGGGAGTTTTAGTCAGTAACAAGCTACTGGTAGGGGTACATTAGCCACGATCGCTACTTAGGAGCGAGGATGAAATAAGCTAGAGGATTTGCTCATTAGTACGGGCGAACGGTCGTTCGCCCGTACTGAAACATGGCGGAGTTATTTAATGCTCATTCCTTAAAGTCATTTCCAGAAGAATTTATTCCCAAAAATTGTAGGGGTTTGGATTCGATCAACAGTCTTTCTAATTGGGCAGAGATGATCTACCGAATGCTAAACCTGTACAGGGAGGGGTAATATCTCTCAGAAATCTTTTAAAACATGAGAAAGGGGCGATCGCGGCGATCACCCCTGAATTTATTGAAAATCGATTAAATCGTTGTTCCTAGTAGGTTTCGACGTGCCAGCGACCAGCTTTCTTCATCTGACGTTGGTAGTCTTTCCACTCGACGCCATGCTTGCTGGCTTCTCCACCTAGAGCCGCATCGATCCCATCTTCCATGCCCTTTAAACCACAGATATAGGTATGGGTGCCGCTATACTGCATCCGGCTCCATAATTCCTCGGCATGTTCTGCCACCCGGTGTTGGATGTACATTCTGCCACCTTCTAGATTCTTTTGCTCCCGGCTGATGGCGTAGGTAATCCGGAAGTGGTCGGCATATTCCCGTTGCAGTTCTTCTAATTCTTCTTTGTAAAGAATGTTGGCGCTGGTGGTAATCCCGAAGATCAACCAGGCAAACCCTTTGAACTGATACTCAGGGTTAGCTTCCCGCTCCTTAGCTTTAAACATCCGCCATAGGAAAGCTCGGAACGGCGCAATCCCAGTTCCCGTGGCCATCATAATCACGGTAGCTTCTGGATCGCTGGGCAACAGCATTTCCTTACCCGTTGGCCCAGTAATTTTAACTTCGTCACCTGGCTTCAGGTTACAGATGTGGGTCGAGCAAACACCATACACGGTTTCGCCGGTTTCAGGATGCTTGTACTCTAACTGGCGCACACACAGGGAGACAGTCTTATCGTTCATGTCATCGCCATGCCGGGTTGAGGCGATCGAGTACAACCGCAGCTTTTCGGGCTTGCCATTCTTATCCACACCGGGAGGAATGATACCGATACTTTGACCTTCTAAGTACCGCAGGTCACTACCAGACAGGTCAAATTTGACATGCTGACAGATGCCAATGCCGCCTTCACCAATCAACGATTCGTTGGAAATACAGCGTCCAATAAATGGATTGTTCGGACGATAGATATTCACGGGAATATCTAGCTCAGCTTTAGCTTGAGTCATGGGTTTACTCTCTTGTGCTTGCTGTGTACCCTTGCTCTGATTAGTCTCAGGGGTAGCTGAGCTGCTTGTCTGTTCTAGAGGAACGTTTCCATCGATCGGTTGAATGCTGACAATTTTGCCGCCCATCCGGGTGATCTGCTGCATCACCTCATTCATCCGGTTGTAGGGCACATTAATAAATGTGCTGCCACTCTTACGAATAGCGTAGCCCCGTTGATCGGTTTCGCCACTTTGACGCAGACCTACCACTTCATAACGAAAAATACGGTTCCCAGATCCGGTATTGGCAGCACTGCCTGCTGCACTTAAGTTGTACATGTTGCCTACTGTCTCCGAAGTTAACCTAACTTAACATCATGCGGTAATGTGACCATTTTGCCCAGTCCATCACCCACTACAGGATTAGCGCTGAAGCAACCACAATCACGCTGATGCCTTGAGTCCATTGACCCACAACCACATCCGATCGCTGGCATCAACCTTGCATTTTGCTTTGATAGGACAATTACGCCATGCCTCAACCGATCGCACTACCGTCCGGTGTCATAACTTGCCCTAATATCCTTATAGACCAGAAGGGAACCAAAACACTGATAGGATAGTACGACTAAGTGAATTTCTTTATCTTTAAAGTCACGATTGCCTTTAGCATAGGTACTAAAGCCGGATCTGCTAATTCACCTTCCGCCTTGTAGGAACAGTACCGTTTTTGGTAAGATCGAGCCGAAACGGTAGTATTAAATACCTACCAGGTAGAGGTTTGGTTTTGCTCGGTGGGTAACGGGACTACCGTAACCGTCGATCAAGGCTAAATTCTTTGGAGTGTGCTGCGTGAACGCCTAGAGTAAAAGGACCCTTTGCGGCTCCTACAGTGCGATCGCGTCTAGAGCCGACCGGGGATTCCAACGGATCGCAAATTTGCAGACTTAACACTTAGCTAAGTAGATAACCCTTTCGATAAGAGGAAACCTATGACCAGTAAGCCAGACCGTGTGGTTCTGATTGGCGTTGCCGGTGACTCCGGGTGTGGCAAGTCCACCTTTTTACGTCGAATTACGGATTTGTTCGGGGAAGACTTCGTCACCGTAATTTGCCTGGACGATTACCACAGTCTGGATCGGGTACAACGCAAAGAAACCGGAATCACCGCTCTTGACCCTAGAGCCAACAACTTTGATCTGATGTATGAGCAGATTAAAGCGCTGAAAGAAGGCAACTCGATTCACAAACCGATCTATAACCACGAAACGGGTAAAATCGATCCCCCCGAGGTCATTGAGCCTAACCATATTGTGGTGATCGAAGGGCTACACCCCCTCTATGATGAGCGGGTACGGGGCTTGCTCGACTTCAGCGTCTATCTCGATATTAGCGATGATGTCAAGATTGCCTGGAAGATTCAACGGGATATGTCCGAGCGGGGACATACCTACGAGGACGTGTTGGCGGCAATTAACGCCCGTCGTCCCGACTTCCAAGCCTACATCGATCCTCAAAAAGAATTTGCGGATGTGGTCATCCAAGTGCTGCCAACCCAGCTGATTCCTGGAGATACCGAGCGTAAAGTGCTGCGGGTACAAATGATTCAACGGGATGGTATCGAAGGATTTGAGCCTGCTTATCTGTTTGATGAAGGCTCCACGATCGACTGGATTCCCTGCGGTCGTAAACTGACCTGCTCCTACCCTGGCATCAAGATGCACTACGGTCCCGATGTTTCCTACGGCCATAGCGTTTCTGTTCTGGAAGTGGATGGTCAATTTGACAAGCTGGAAGAGGTCATCTACATCGAACAGCACCTCAGCAAGACCTCAACACGCTATTCGGGTGAACTGACCGAGCTATTGTTACAACACCGTGATTATCCCGGTTCTAACAATGGGACTGGTCTGTTCCAAGTCTTAACAGGTCTGAAGATGCGGGCTACCTACGAGCGGTTAACCACCAAGAAAGCAGCTGAATTGGTTGCCAAGGCTTAACTTAGTCAATTGGGGCAAGGAGAATTCATCATCTCTTTGCCCTAGATTGAGCTGATTGTAGGGGCAAGTCTAGCCTGTAAATTTGCGCCGTTCGCAAAATTTTGGCCAAACCCTGCTGCTACGGAACCCTCTGATCCTGTGTAATGTCTGATTTGATTAAAGATCCAAATCAGTCTCACAAGATCTCCTGTAGCTTGATGCCGTAGGTTCAACACGGTTTCGGCTTATAATACTTTTTTAAGGTTTGGGATGGGATGGTAAAGCAGAACTAAATCATGCTTGCAATCCCGCAGATGTCGAGAGCTTAGTAAAGCGCTGTTTAGGAGCAATCCGCCATGACTGTGAACAATACTGCCGATGCTAGTGAACGCGGAGGCAAAAGCCAAAAATCACGTTCTTCACGGACGGCTAAGGCTGATGCAACAGGCGCTCAAGCAACGACCAGTGAACCCACAGTAACGGAAAATGGCTCTGAGACAACCGATGGAGAAGCTATGAGCAACGATAACATAGTCAAAATTACTGCTCGTCCCATTTCGGAGGGTGAAACGCCGGAGGAAACTTCCATTCGGCTGCATCAACCGACTTCAATGGTCTGGAATCGCCCTGTAATGCCGAGTGAGGTAGAAGTGGTGGAAACAATGACAGTAGCTGGTGTGCGTCCGATCGCGGCTAGCCATCTGGAGTTATTTGGTTCGTTCTTAAATGGTCGTCCGATCGAAGCTAGTCATCTCACAGTGAGAGGCACCCTGCCCGGAGATCGCCCGATTTTCAATAGTCCTGTGCATCTCGTTGAAGGTCTGATGCTGCCCGGCGATCGGCCAATTATGGTGAGCGATCCGCAGTTAATGCAAGGCTCTATGCTGCCCGGAAACCGCCCGATCGCGTCCAACGATATTGATGATCCAGCCAGCTTAATGGGTTACATTGACTAACTTGAGTGAATCAAGTGGTTTAGCATCGAAAATTTAATCAAATTCCCATATGGTGTAGCCGCTAGAAAATTTTAACTCTTGCGGCTACTTTGTTGATGCCTATTTCAAATCAAGTAGCCCAGTTTCTTTCAGTTTCGGATTAAACCGAATTTCAGTTTTAACGCCTCTCGCCTCCAGTTCCTCTAAAATTCCCGCTTCCACACGTCGTGCTGCTTGCTTCAGAATTTTGGTTTGGGCCATCTCATCGATCGAGGCTTGATAACTCGCCTGTTCATCAGTTGTCATCAGTTTTTTAACATCGATCGGTTGGCTCCAAGCGGCTTCTTCAGTGGCATTTCCAGGGGGCACATTACCGTTTTCAGCGATCCAGGCTTGCCGAATATCTTCTAATAATGTGCGGCTAGGGCGATCGATCGTTTGCACCTTGAGCCAGTAGCAATATTGGGG
>DATNPU010000365.1:0-7103 GCA_036703105.1 Microcoleaceae cyanobacterium | reverse complement strand
CAACAGCATGACGCCCCAGGAAGTGATCAATACCCTCAAGTCGCTGAAGGCAAGAGGAGCAATGGATCATCCAGAGGTAAAGGCGTTGATTGATGCCAAGCTAGATGAGGCCACGAAGGGGACACGAGTGGCGGCATTTAAAGCGCAGATTGCAGCGGATGCAGCGGAACTGGATGCCGATACGGTGGCTCGGTTGGAGAAGGTAACGAATGAACAGATCAAGCGGCGCGGTGTGATTAGTCGTCCCACGGCTTTGCTCGTTGACAAGTCGGGTTCGATGGAGCATGCGATCGAGATTGGTAAGCGCTTGGCCGCACTGATCTCGGGGATTACTCAGGCAGAACTGTTTGTCTATGCGTTCGATACCATTCCCTATCCTGTGACGGCGCAGGGTAAAGAGCTAACAGATTGGGAGCGAGCCTTTCAGTATGTTAAAGCGGGGGGTGGTACGAGTATCGGTTGTGCGTTGGAGGCGATGCGCAAGAAAAAGCAGGTCGTGGATCAAATCATCATCGTCACCGACGAAGGTGAGAATGCGGCTCCTTACTTTGGTGAAGTTTACAAGACCTATTGCCGCGAGCTGGCCGTCATGCCGAATATTGTGATTGTCCGAGTAGGGACTCATTATGATTGGCTAGAAGGTCAACTGAAGCGGCAACAGTCTCCTGTAGAGACATTCACCTTCGCGGGAGACTACTACAGCTTGCCCAACCTCGTACCGCTGTTAACGCGGCCTTCTCGTCTGGATCTACTGATGGAGATTCTGGATCTGCCGTTGCCAGTACGCACGGATAAGTAAGGTTAGAATAGGGCGTAACTGATCAACTTGATGGGTTATACCCTTTCTACTTTGTGGCATTGAGGTGAAGCAAGGGGGATGGTTCCGATGGTACAAGTGCCCGAACAGACCATGACACTGGAGGAGTTTCTCAAGTTACCAGAGACAAAACCAGCCAGTGAATATATTGACGGTCGAATCATCCAGAAACCAATGCCACAGGGAAAGCACAGCAAGTTACAAGGGAAGCTAGTTACAGCCATCAATCAAGTTGTGGAAGATCGAAAGATTGCTTTAGCGTTTCCAGAATTGCGGTGTACATTTGGCGGCAAATCTATTGTTCCTGATATTGCTGTGTTTGCTTGGGAACGAATTCCAGTAGATCAACAGGGAGAGATTGCTAATGTATTTCCCACTTATCCAGATTGGACAATTGAAATCCTTTCTCCCGAACAAAGCCAAACCAGAGTGACCAGAAATATTTTGCATTGTCTTAAATATGGTAGTCAAATGGGATGGCTAATTGATCCCAAGGAACGATCGCTCCTGATTTACCCAACCGGACAACAGCCTGAATTCTTACAAGAACCACATGATCGATTACCTGTTCCAACCTTAGTCGCTGATTTTCAACTGACGGTAGACGATATATTTAACTGGTTAAAGTTATAGTCCATAAGCAACTGATCATCAAATCCGAGCCAAGCATGATGGGATGGAAGCACTTCGTCCATCATCATGTTAGTAGTGCAAGAAGAAGCGATCGTCCTGCATTCAGTATTCTCCGTAGTCACAATTGAGTGGTAGAGCGCCACAGTTGAATTGTTCGGGTGGCATTCAGTATTGTCCGTAGCCACAATTGAGTTGTAGTCGTCTACATTGGGACTGGAGCGAGCTATATTCAGTATTGTCCGTAGTCACATGAGACTGCGATCGACTCACATTTAAACTGGATATCATGCAGATCGATATGGGAACAACAACAAGCATTATGATCCAGCGCAATTGGCTGTGATGTTCAAAGATGATGAGTGAGTTGGGACAGACGATCGCGATGGCCGTTCCGGAATGAAGTTTGTAGTGCTTGTAGTATATGATGAATCTATCGTGATTTCTTGCGTACCCTAATCTTTAGAGCCTACATACTAGTACGAGAGGAAAAGTACCACTGCGATGCGGTGGGCGCTTGTGAACGGGGAGTGCGAAGAACCTGGGAGGTGGGCTTGAAGGTAGCCATCCTTAAAAGAGTGTGTAATAACTCACCAGCGGAGCGCCCCAAGTAACTGAGACAGCGCAATGCTCTAAAAACTTGTACGCAGGAAATTCATGCCATGGTCTAGCACAGTGCTGAGGGCTAAGAACTGAGGGCTGAGCGTGAAACATAAGGATTAGAACACGTTGATTCATTTAGATTGTCTTAACTGATTGGAGTGCGGCGGTAGTAGTGAAGGGAGTGAACGATGGAACCAACGCGATCGGTGAAAATTAGTAAGTATCTGAGTAAGCACCTGCGCCATACGCCAGAACGATTGGGATTGACTCTTGCGCCTGGTGGTTGGGTAGGCGTGGATGAATTATTGTCGGCTTGTGCGGCTCATCAGTTTCCAGTGACACGGGCAGAGTTAGAGGCCGTTGTGGCGAGTAGTGATAAACAACGCTTTGCTTTAGACGAAACCAAGATGCGGATCCGTGCCAATCAGGGACATAGTGTGGATGTGGATTTACAACTAGAACCCCAAATTCCCCCAGAAGTCCTGTATCACGGCACCGGGGAGTCTACTGTCCCGCTAATTCTGCGATCGGGTCTACTAAAAATGTCCCGGCATCATGTGCATTTATCTCCAGATGTGGAAACGGCCCGCAAAGTAGGAATGCGGCATGGTCGGCCTGTAATTTTAGCGATCGCGGCTAGTGCGATGCAGCAAGCTGGATTTACATTCTACTGTTCCGAGAATGGTGTTTGGTTAGTCGATGCAGTGCCAGTGCAATACTTGACAGTGCGATGACCCCACCAATCGGTGTTTAGGGATAGATTGAGGCGATGAACAATGCAATTACAGCGATTTAGCCATATTCAGGAATTTTACGATCGCGTTCAGGATTATTTACTTCGATCGGAAGCAGAACATAATCTGATGCTCGGCATTTTACATAGCCTGATGCATACTCCAGAGCGTTATTCCCAACCACCTTATCTCGCCATTTGCACCTCAGGTCATCCAACGCCTGAACCGATGCCCAAGGATTTAGACAATCCTGCAACAAGTAACGCCATTCTAGCGGTTGCTATTCGCACACCTCCCTATAAATTAGTGTTGTCAAAAGCATTAGATTTGTCAGCGCTAACCTTAATTGCTCAGGATTTACAGCATGATTCACAGCCTCCGTCTGGTGTCAGTGGACTCGTCACCGAGGTGGAAGCCTTTTTGCAAGCATGGCAGCGGCTTACCAAGCAATCGTATCGGCAGGTGATGGATATGCGTATCCACCAGTTAACTCAGGTCAACCCTGTGATCACGGCTAATGGGTATCTCCGGTTAGCGACAGAGGCCGATCGCTCCTTACTGTTAGATTGGTGTACTGCCTTTATTGCTGAGATTGGTGAGGTGGTGAGCGAAACACCAGAGCGGATAGTCGATAGTGGGTTGAAACGCCAGCAGATGTATTTATGGGAGGATGGAATTCCCGTTTCTTGGGCCAATGGCAGTCGATCGCTACCCACAGCGGCTCGAATTGGGCCAGTCTATACACCACCAGAATATCGGCGTAAAGGGTACGCTACGGCTTGTGTCGCAGCACTCAGCCAAACCTTGTTAGAGCAGGGCTGCGATCGCTGTTTTCTGTTTACAGATTTAGCCAATCCGACCTCTAACCATATTTATCAGCAGATTGGGTATGATCCTGTGTGTGATTGGCAGGATTATTCTTTTATCGCCAAGGAGTCAGTATGACGATTTACTTTTATGTTGAACGCGAACAGCCTTACGGTTGCTTCTCTAACTTCTCAGCGCATGGCTTCATGTTAGATGAATTGTATTGGGCCACCAGTGAACATTACTTTCAAGCTCAGAAGTTCGTTAATACTCCCTATTTAGAAAAAGTTCGTCAAACTCGTACTCCTAAAGAGGCGGCAAATCTGGGACGCGATCGTTCATTACCACTGAGATCTGATTGGGAACAGGTGAAGGATGATGTGATGCGAGCCGCTGTCCTACAAAAGTTCAACACTCATGCTGATATTCGCGCCATCTTATTGGCAACTGGAGATGAAGAGTTAGTGGAGAACTCCCCGATCGATTATTACTGGGGCTGTGGCAAAGATGGTAGCGGTCAAAACAAGTTAGGACAGATTCTGGTTGAAGTCCGGGATATTTTAAGCCAGAATCATCCGAACTAATCCAGCAGCGCTGAACCAGTCAGGATACCTTAGAGGAGTGGACAAAGTACCTGACTGCACCAATAGGAACCTCTAGCTTTCAGAGTTAGTGCTTGTAGCAACGAGAATTCCAAAACCTGAGTATTCTACAATTCGTTGCCAATCAAAATAAATGGTGCCCAATAAAACGGCTGGACAAAGCTTTTTGAGTCAGGACGCACAGCCGTAGTTCCACCATCTTTATTCATCATTGAAACTTCCGGCGCTCTGGTCTCTTCCAGGGGCATAACCCTGCCATAGAGCAAACTCAGCTGCGCTAATCGCAATGCCTGCGCCTTCGTCACTGGCTTTTCTACGGTGCTCTGCGCCAGATAGCCATAAAACCTCTGCATCAATAAACTCGTGCTTTCATCACTCACCGACCACAGCGATGCTATGACAGTCGCCACGCCATTGGTAAGGAAATAAGAGCTAATCCCGGAAATCTCGACTCCATTTTGATCAGGGCCACCTAGGGCCGTTTCGCAAGCCGAGAGCACCACCAAATGAATCTGGCTCAAATCACTTAATGCCTTGATATCCTCCGTTGTCAGTTTTCGATCGTTACCTAGCACCAGGTAGGAATCTTCCGGTTGCCCTGGTACAAAGGCTCCGTGGGTTGCAATGTGTAGGATCTTATGGCCACCCAAATTCAGCTTCAGAGCTGGGTAAGTAAAGTCCTGGTTTAGTAATTCTTGTCCGGGGTAAATGCCTTTGGAGCCTTGGTGTTGGTACACAATGCTATCTAATTCTTGAGGCACATTTGGCAAGGGTAGGAAATCCTTGAAGTTGGAAGCGCCGACGGCTAGAACCGGAGTGTTTTGAGTTCCAGCGGGCAATCGGTCTTGCATCCGAGTTAATCCGACTGAGAGTACCGTGGAAACCGTATAGTTTTCAATCAAGTAATGTTGGCCGTCGAACAAGGCGCTCATGGGGATGTAGCGAGTGACTCGATCGAGGGAGAAAACCAAATTATTGATCTTGTTAGCCTTTAGTTCGGGTTCTAAGGGTTTGATTAGCCAGTTATACAATTTCATGCCAGCTAATTGAGTTTCCTGCACCGAAGCTGTTTGACTCATTGCCTCACGGAATTTTAATACCGCTTCGCCCAACTCCCGACTGGTAACCGGAACTTCCACACTTTTGAAGACGCCACCTTTGGCAACCCAGAGCAGCCAGGTTTTCTTTTCCAACACAAAGGGGTAAATCAATACAGTGTTGAGTTGAGATTCGACGATTTGGCGGAGGTCACCCAGTTGGCGAGGGTCGAACACAGCATCATCCATAGCCCGGCGCTCGCGGTACTGTTGCTCGAAGCTGGCGACAGTTTGGTTATATTGGCGGGTCAGGTTGTCGAGTTGATCAACCAATTGTTGTTTTTTGGGGCAATTTGTTTGTTTACATTGCTCAACCGTTTGCCCAAAGGCAATTAAGCTGCCGTGTTCCTGAAGAATTTTGGTTTCAGCAGGAGTGATCGTAAAGCGATTGGTTGAGTTACCACGGAGGTGATGATTGCGAGTAAAGTCTTTTAATTCCTGAACTTTCAACAGTTCCAAAACTTGCTGGGCTTCCAGGATGCGGCCTTTTGCCAGCAGCAGATCGGCAAGGACACGGTAAGTGTTGGCAATGGTTCGTGTGTAAGATTCTCGCTGTTCATACGATAAGCCTTGAATATCCTGACGAATGGATTCGGTCGTCTTGACCGATCGTTTATAGAAGGCGATCGCTAATTCTGGTTGCTGTTGCTGTCTCAGGACATCGCCCAAATAGCTTAAACTGATGGCCTCACCCCAGCGATCGCCGGTTTGTTGCTGCAAGACAATGGCCTGTTCATATCGCCTCTGAGCTTCGACTGCTTGGTTAAGATGGGCATAAACGAAACCTAAGTCACTGAGCGCATAAGCCTCTTCCCGCCGATTTTGAATTTTATGGGCGATCGCGAGTTGCTCTTGATGCAGCGGTAGAGCCGCTTGATAGTTTCCTTGGGCTGAATAGGCTCGACCAATCCCTCCCAAGGAAAAGGCAATACCTTCCTCATAGGCAATGGAACGACGCAGTGCTAGCGCCTGTTTGTGCATGGCGATCGCTTGGGAGTACTGACCCAGATAGTAGTAAGCCCAACCCATGCTACCCAACGCATACGCCTGGTTTAACGGCGTACCATACTGCTGCTGTAAGGCCAGCGCTTGCTGGTAAAAGGCCAGTGCCTGCTTATACTGTCCCAAGTTGCTATAAACCCAACCGAGGCTATAGAGAGCTTGAGCGCGATCGACAGGATTGTTCGTTGTTAACTGGTTTTGAAAGCAATCCAGCGCTTGTTGATACCGACCTTTGTAAGCATCCTCCCATCCGTTACAGGCAGAAGCAACCTGAGCATCAACCCCTCTGGGAATTTGAGCGAGGGCTGATCCTGCATTGTAGGGAAACTGAGCAGCCATTAAGAGCGGAATCAACGCTTGAGAGAAACCACTTTTACTGCCAAACATGCCGCTCACCTCGAAAGATAAGAACTGGCTCTACAGTTCTATTGTCTCATGCTGGCATGATTGGATTCAGATCCTCAAAATCACTTATGCCAGTTACTATGGCAGCTCTTTCTGATGTTTCTCCGTCGCTCGCTGTTGCTCTTTTTGGCGTTTCTCTGCGGCTCGCTGTTGCTCTGCTGCTTGTTTTTCCAGTTCTTTCACAGACTGCGACTCTTGAGAAGTTGGTGGAGAGGGAGGTGTCTCAGGCGCAGGTGGTGATGGTTCAGGTGGCAGCGGCTCTGGATTGAGCGTTGGGGACGGCTCAGGTGGCGTTGCCGTAGCATCATTCGTGGGTGGCACAGTTTCCTGATGCTCTGGCGGTTGGGTTGGTGAGGGAGAGGGCGATGGAGAGGGAGAGGCTGTACTGTTCGCCGCTTCCTCGGTC
>DATNPU010000361.1:0-18799 GCA_036703105.1 Microcoleaceae cyanobacterium | reverse complement strand
CAACTTGCAGGCAGAATTCCTTAAGCTGAGCAGAAATTGCTTACCAGGCATCCATATTATCCGAATCGGATGGCGTGGGAGTGGGAGCGGGAGGGGCTTGTTGGTTCCAGGGAGCGACGATCGGGAGCAGCAAAAGTCCTGGCAGGGCCGCAATCAGGGTAAGTAAGAAAAATGTCGGCCAACCCGTAAGCTTAGCTAACTCTCCCGCCGGAGCGGCTAAAACAATTCCTGATGTTGCCATTAAACTTGACAGTAATGCGAACTGAGTCGCCGTGAAACTGTGGTGACATAGGCTCATTAAGTAGGCAACAAACCCGGCTGTGACTAGACCAGCACAAAGATTTTCGATATTAATCGCTAGCAGCAGCAGTAAGCTATTTTTACCGACGGTTGCCAGAGTAAAGTAGCCTAAATTACTTAGGGCTTGTAGACCACCAAACACCCACAGCGATCGATAAATGCCAATTTTGGTTAATATTGCTCCGCCCCCGACTACGCCTACCGTTGTGGCTAGAAAACCGAAAGTCCCCTGAACTGCGCCAATCTCAGTTTTACTGAAGCCAGTAACCTGTAGAAACGGGATAGCCATGTTATTAACCAGCGCATCCCCAACTTTGTAGAGCAGGATAAACAGTAACACTAGTGCCGCAGATTGGATGCCTAACCGCTGAAAGAATTCTTCGAAGGGCAAGTAAACGGCTTGAATCAGGGATTCCGGTGGGGTATTTCGTTGCGGTTCCGGTGCCCAAAAAGTGGTGCTTAAGCCAACCAGCATAAAGGCCGCCATGATGAGATAGACCCAGTTCCAGGGTATGTGGTCAGCCAGAATCAGGGTCAGGGAACCAGAAACCAGCACTGCCAGACGATAGCCTAAGACCCAGGTGGAAGCCCCAATTCCCAACTCAAGCGGCTCTAAAACATCTGTTCGATAGGCATCTCCGGCGATGTCCTGAGTTGCACTCAGTACAGCGATCGCCATAGCGGTGATGGCCAGAAATTGTAAGGTTTGCTGGGGCTGTTGGAATGCCATTGCCCCGATCGCGAGAATCAGCCCTACCTGCGTGATCACCAGCCATCCCCGTCGCCGTCCTAGGAAAGGGGGAATGATCACATCCAAAAAAGGCGACCAGAGAAACTTTAGGGTGTAGGGTAGCCCAATTAAGCTAAACCAGCCGATCACTCCCAAGTCCACCTGTGCGTCCTTCATCCAGGCTTGGAGGGTGCGGCTGGTTAATAGCAATGGTAGCCCTGAAGAGAATCCCAGCAGCAACAGCGCCGCCATCTTCCGGCTGTGAAAAATTTTCAGGAATGGGTTGGAGTTCACAATTTAACTGTAAGCAAACAATCGCTAAGATGCAGTGAGCATTCAGCTGATCATGCCATATTACTGCTTATGACTTAGAGAGAGTGCTTCGCGATCAAGAGTAACCAAAATGGCCAATCAGTCTACTTGTAGGTGAACACCAGTTTCCTGAGAGCGGGATTGTAATTGTTAAGCTACGCACCAATGCCGCGCCAAACTCCCACTAAAGCTCCTTGGACATCAACTTGAGTCGCGGGAACTTCGATCGGGGTGTAGCGTGAATTAGCCGGTTGCAGGGTGACTTTACTACCTTTGCGATGGAAGTATTTCAGAGTCGTTTGTTCGTTGACTCTTGCGGCCACGATCGTGCCATTTTTGATCGTCTTGGGATCAGAAACGGGCTTGAGAATAACGACATCACCGTTGTCGATTAGAGCATCGATCATACTGTCGCCTCTGACCCGTAAGGCAAAGTAATTCGGCTTGAGGGACAACGTTGATAGATCGAGGTGTTCTACTTCTGATTCTGGGAACGTTTCGACTAGATTGCCAGCGGCGATCGCGCCGAGAATCGGTACTCCCTGCATCGCTGCTTGGGTCATCCGAATGGTGCGGGCTTTACCCTCTGTCCATTCAATGTAGCCTTTGGCCCGTAAGTGTTCCAGGCGGCTTTGGACAGGAGCAGGTGACTTTAAGCCCATTGCTCGCATCATCTGACGAATTGAGGGCGGATACTGATGTTCGCGAATGTATCCAACTAGCCAATCATAAAGTTCTTGTTGGGCTTCAGTAAGGGTATCCATAGGACAGAATAAAGGACAGGGTGGACATAGAACGTTTGTACCACCAAAATCCACGTCTGTCTAGTCCCTGAAGCAATTTTTGATATTAAAGTTTTTGATAGGTATGGATTAATTCACTCCTAACAAACTCGCTAATAACGCTTTTTGCGCGTGCATCCGGTTTTCCGCCTGATCCCAGACTCGGGATTGGGGGCCTTCGATCACCGCATTGGTAATTTCTTCGTCCCGATGGGCAGGGAGACAGTGCAGGACGATCGCGGCCGGATCGGCGTAGGATAGGAGGGTTTCGTTGAGTTGGTAAGGCTGGAAAATGGGAATTCGGGATTCGGCTAAGTCTTCTTGACCCATACTGGCCCAAACATCCGTATAGAGAGCGTGAGCCCCTTTAACGGCGGCGATCGGATCGGTGGTAACCGTCACTTCAGTCCGACCATTGGCGATCGCTTGGGCTTGCTCGACGATAGCGGGTAAAGGTTGGTAATCGGGGGGAGCGGCGACACGGACATTCATGCCAGCCAGGGCACAGCCTAGCATGAGGGAATGCGCCACATTATTGCCATCACCAACATAAGTCAGTGTCAAGTCGGCCAGAGTGCCGAAGTTTTCCTGAATCGTTTGCAAATCAGCTAATACCTGGCAGGGATGTTCTAGATCGCTTAAGGCATTAATGATCGGAATGTTGGTGAACTCCGCAAATAGCTCCAGATCCCGCTGTTCAAAGGTGCGAATGGCCAGAATATCCAGGTAGCGATCGAGGACACGAGCGGTATCTTCTAAAGGTTCACCGCGACTGACCTGAGTGACGCTGGGGTTGAGATCCAACACTTGACCACCCAGTTGATACATGGCGACTGAGAAACTGACACGGGTGCGAGTCGAGGCTTTGTAGAACAGTAATCCTAAATTCTTCTGACATTTCAGATGCACTGCACCGCTCTTTAATTGTGCGGCTAACCGCAGTAGCCCATGTAGTTCTTCTGGGCTGAAATCCGCCATGCTGAGTATATCCCGACCTTTGAGTGCCCCCATTGCGTTGATCCCTTTGGTTCCTATAGCAAAATTGTTTATTGACCTAAAACCCTATCAAATCCTGGGAAGTTAGCCTAGTCGGTAATGGTGAGAATTTGATGAATTCGTTGGCAACCTTTGGGGGGTGGCCCCCAAACCCCCGAATTCAGGGGACGGCTGCGTCCCCCGAACCCCCTCCAGAAGGTGTTATTTGTGGGGGGTGCAAACTTGCTTCGCTGGGTTGGGTGGTCTAGGGTGGTGGTTGGGGTTAGGGAGAGCGCTGGATATATTCTGCGATCGCTTGCACTAAGCCATCTAAAGTGTATTCCTGAGGTTCGACATCGACTCGTCCAAGGAGGGCTTCACAGGCTTGGCTGGTTTGTGGGCCGATCGAGGCGATGCAGACGTTTTCTAACCAGCTTTTCCAGGCGTCATTCCGCTCGGCTCGATATAGCAGCAGACAGAAGTGTTTAACGGTTTTGGAACTGGCAAAGGTGACAATATCAATCTGGCGATCGCGCAGAGCAGCAAAAGCGACGGGATCAACCTCGGTAGGACAGCCGGATTCGTAGGCGGCTACTTGTCGGACGGTGGCTCCCTGGTTAGTGAATTCTTTGATTAAAATATCGCGTCCACCACTTTCCACGCGGGGAAAGAGGATTTTCAACCCGTTTAAGCGTTCGGGGAAGTTGGCGACTAAGGAATCGGCGATAAAGTTGGGGGGAATGAAGTCGGGACGGATGCCGAGTTGTTCTAACCGATCCGCTGTCTTTTCACCCACAACCGCAATTTGGATTTCCACCAAAACATCATCACCGCGTTTCTTACGCAAGCGTTGGATGAAGTAGTCTACAGCATTGGTTGAGGTCAGGATCAGCCAATCAAAGTCATCCAGGTGGGCGATCGCGTCGTCTAATTCATCCCAACTGGACGGGGGACCGATTTCCAGGGTCGGCATCTCGATTACGGTGGCTCCGGCTTCGGTGAGCAGGGCGGCAAATTGTCCCGATTGCCCGGTGGCACGGGTGACGAGGACGGTTTTGTGGGTGAGGGGGAGGGATGAGGAGATGGGGAAATGAGGGGATGGGGATTCTGTGGGCATGGGGTGGGCGATAGCGGGTAGAGAATCGGGAACTGAGGCGGAGTCGTTGGCTTCAGTTGGCCAATTGTCGGATTCTGAGTCTGAAGGATCGAGTTCGAGGTTGGATGGTTCGAGTTCTGAACTAAAATGTTCGACCTCTGAGCTAGACCATTGCAGTTCTGAGCTTGAAGGAGCGAGTTCGGTGCTGGAATGTTCAACCTCTGGGCTAGAACTGTCGAGTTCTGAACTCAAAAGTTCGACTTCTGAGGGTGAGGTGTCGAGTTCTGAACTGGAATGATCGACTTCCGAGGATAACGTGTTGACTTCTGAACTCAAAAGTTCGACTTCTGAGGGTGAAGTGTCGAGTTCTGAACTGGAACGATCGAGTTCTGAGGTCAAATCATCTTCAGGTTTAGAGGCAAAATTATCATCTGAGCTAACTGGATCGCTGAACATCGGTTGTGGTCGGCCCAAGCCAGATCTATCTTCAACCTGAGTCGTCGTTGGCAGATCAGCCGATGCGGTTGGAGCGGGATCACGCGCGATCGGGGTTGCTTCAACGCTGGAGGGTTCTGGTTCAGCAAACGAGGCTTGAAGCTCTGGAGTGGCTTCTTGTTGCGTGAGTCTCTGGCGGCGGCTTGCTTCCCATTCTCCGCTGATTACAGAGGACTCGAAGCTTAAATATTGGCGCAATCGCACTACTTCGCCAACCACAATTACACAGGGAGAAAGGGAGGCGTCAGCCGTTTTTTCGAGAATGTCGCCTAATGTGCCTTCCCAAACTCGTTGGCGTTGCCGTCCGGCATACCGAATCACTGCGATCGGCATGTAGGGCGATCGGCCATGTCCGCGTAAGCGACGCACAATTTCTGGCAGGCTACGGCCACCCATCAGCATTACCAGGGTTTCCATCCGCGCCAGGGCTACCCAATCTAAGGTGTCGGGATTATGGGCGGTAATCACAGTAAAGCCTCGGCTTAAGACTGGATCCGTCAGCGGAATGCCAGCTAACAGGGGGGCGACGAGGGCGGAGGACAGTCCGGGAACCACTTCATAGGCACAGTTAGCGGCTCGTAAGGCTTGAATTTCGGCCTGAGCGCGACCAAAGACAAACGGATCGCCATTCTTGAGGCGCACGACTAATCGCCCTTGCTGACAGTATTTCACCAGCAGCCGATTAATTTCTGACTGGGGAGTGCTGGGTCGTCCACCTCGCTTACCAACATCTAACTTCCGGCAGGTATCGGGAACGAGGCTGAGCAGGTCGCCATCTACCAGCGCATCATAAATTAACACCTCCGCCTGCATCAGCAACTCTTGGGCTTGGACAGTTAAATAGGCGGCCTCACCGGGACCCGACCCGACTAAATAGACTTTGCCTCGATGTTCAGCCATTACGGTTCGCTCATGATTTCAGTTCACGCCTAACTTGTATGGTAGGAGGTTAGGAGATCAACCGTTCGCACAATGAGGTGACAGATGGAAATTGGCTTGATGGGCACAGGTTTGATGGGACTGCCAATGGCACAACGGTTGCTGGATGCCAGTGTACCGTTGATTGTTTATAACCGCACAGTCTCAAAGCTGAAACCCTTGGAGGAGGCGGGAATTGCGATCGCGCCATTACCCGAAGTCTTACTCCGTGCCGCTTCCTGTGTGATTCTGATGTTGACGGATGCCCAGGCGATTCGAGAGGTGCTGTTCTCGGAAAAATGTCGCCCTGAGTTGGCAGGCAAAACAGTGATCCAGATGGGGACGATCGCGCCAGCCGAAAGTCGATCGTTGCAGGAGGAGATTCGAGCCTTGGGTGGCAATTATTTCGAGGCTCCCGTCTTAGGCAGCATTCCGGAAGCTCTGGCAGGTCAATTACTCGTGATGGTCGGCAGTACACCGGAGCAATTTGACCAATGGCAGGATCTATTACAGAACTTTGGTGCTCATCCAATTCGGGTGGGGGAAGTGGGAAGTGCGGCAGCCCTGAAACTGGCACTCAACCAACTGATTAGTTCCCTGACCTCGGCGTTTGGCACTAGCCTAGAATTTGTCATACGGCAAGGGGTCGAGGTGGAAACCTTCATGCAAATTTTGCGTGGGAGTGCGTTGTACGCTCCTACCTTTGATAAGAAACTGCAACGGATGGTGGAAGGGAACTATGCCAATCCTAATTTCCCGACCAAACATCTGCTGAAGGATACCAACTTGTTTATCCAAGCGGCTAACGCGATCGACCTGGATACCAGCATTCCTAGTGCCGCCCAGCAAATTTTGACGCGAGTGATCGCCCAGGGATTGGCAGATGCCGACTACAGTGCTTTATTTGCAGCATTGCATCAAGCAGCACCCGATTCTAGACCGGCAAGCGACTGATGTTCTGGTTCGAGCCAATTACAACCATCGCGGTGCCTTTTTCCAGCCGTTTGCCAGGCGGCGGATTAATTTCAAATCTGCCATCTTCGCTGACGGCTAATAGGTTTAGACCGTAGCTACTGCGCAGCCGCAGTTCTGCGATCGTTTTGCCATCAAACTGTTCCGGCACGATCACTTCCACAATGCTGTTGTCTGGATCTAGCTCAAAGTAATCCAGAATGCCGGGACGGGTCAGCGATCGGGCCAGAGTACAACCCATTTCATGTTCTGGAAACACCACATGATCTGCCCCTACTTTCTTCAGCAGTTTCATGTGAATCTCGGAAGAGGCTTTGGCCACCACATGGGGCACCCCGCCTTCCTTGACATTCAGAGTCGTGATAATGCTTTCTTGCACGTAATTGCCGATCGCCACAATCACCGTGTCTTGCTCAAAAATTCCCGCTTCCCGTAGGGCGGCAGGTTGGGTGGAATCAATCTGGCGGGCATGGGTGGCGATGCGATCGGAGAGGATTTGCGCCACTTTTTCCTCGTCAGCATCCACGCATAGCACATCGTAGCCTTGCTTATGTAGCGTCGCTGCCACAGCTCGACCAAATCGCCCTAAGCCAATCACCGCAAATTGCTTAGTTTTGGTGCTGCGCAGATTTTGGAAAAAACTCAGAGATGACAGATTAACCAACTTGCTTTCGGCAATCCCTTCCCCATTCAAGAAGGATGCCGCCTCCTAAAAAACGTCAGATTATGAAGTGCGAAAACTTAGCCAGGCAGATTATGGTGAAGTTGAAAGAATGTTTGGCAAAAAATATCCTGTAATCTAACTTAACAGGATCTTGTAGCGCGATCGCATCGACCTGACAAACTCAGGGATCACCCGACCAGCAAGTTTTCCTCTGGATACCGCACAAAGCTGGGTTTGGGATCGCCCAGGATAGAAGACATCAGCAGCAAAATTCCGACTCGTCCGATATACATAGAAGCAATTAACACTAACTTGGCAAACACCGAAAAGCCGTCTGTTAGCGTGACACCAGTGGATAGGCCGACTGTGCCAAAGCCTGATGTAACTTCAAACAAGATTTGAATAAATGCTAACTCGGGGTCAGTGAGCGACATGATGATGGTCAGCACAATCACGACGGTCACTGAGCCAACAAAGACGCCAATTGCCTTGATCACCATCGGTAAGGGAATTTGCCGTTCATATAAAATAATTTCGTCCTTCCCTTGCAATACGGCTTTAGTACAGGTAGTCAGTACTCGTAATGTCGTCGTCTTGATCCCGCCTGCCGTCCCCCCAGGACTGCCACCAATAAACATCAATGAGATCGTCAAAAATAAAGCTGTTGAGGTCAATTTGCCATTATCGATCGTGTTGAAGCCTGCGGTTCTGGCCGTGACCGATTGGAACCAGGATGCCAAGATCTGGGTCGCTAAATCTTTATCTGCTAAAGTGGCTGGGTTTCTTGACTCGACCATAAAAATGGCGATCGTCCCCACGGTGAGCAAAATGATCGTCGTCGTGACGGCCACCTTAAAGTTGAGTGACAAGATTAAGGGGTTACGGTTCCCCTGAAGCCGTTCTCGGAGCAACAAATACAGCTCGAAAATTACGTCGTAGCCAATTCCACCAAAGATAATCAGTCCAGGAATCACCAGATTGATCAGCAGATTCGACTGATAGCCGACTAAATTATCTGAGAATAGGCTGAAGCCCGCATTATTAAAGGCACTAACGCTATGAAAAATCGATAGCCACAAGCCATAGCCCAATCCATACTGTGGCGCAAATACCAGCAACAGTAAAAAGGCTCCTGTGATCTCAAAAATCATGGTTGTGGCGATGATCGAGCGCAGAAGTTGCGCGGCTCCCTGTAACCCCGTGCGATCGAGCGCTTGCTGCAAGGCAATTTTATCCTTCAATCCAAACCGTCGCCCCAACAGGAGTAACAGAAATGTGGTGGCAGTCATATACCCGAGTCCACCAATCTGCACTAGACCAGCAATGATCAAATGGCCCACACTCGAAAAATAAGTCGCTGTATCTACCACAATATGACCTGTCACACAGACCGCAGAGGTCGCAGTAAACAGGGCAACTAGCAGATGTGGCCAATCAAATTGGGCATTTGTAGTGGAAAAGGGCAGCATCAGTAGAAGAGTACCTACCGCAATTACTGCCAGAAAGCCCAGGCAAATGGTTCGAGAAACAGTCATGCGTAGAGAGGTAGAAGTTGGGTGAAGTGGAAGCGGTGAACCAGAGGCACGATCGCGGTGTATCCTCGTTTATCCACTTTTGTTAGCTTCCCATGCGGCTTGAAAAAAGTCTCGTTCGCACAGCATGGCATAGCGATAGTGAGAGTAAGCCGTTGGTGTCAGGGTGGTGTAGCGTTCAATTAAGCCATCTAGTTGCAGAGCCAATTGGTCAAATTCTGGGCTACTGTAAGTTTGAATCCAGTCGGTATAGGCATGTTCAGGAATCCCCGATCGGGCAAGTTCTTGGCCCAGAAAGCAATACAACCGCATACAGGGAGCCATTGCCACGGCTGTTAGCCCAATCTCCTGACTCCAAGCGGTGGCTAACAGAAAATCTGTGTAGCGTTGGGTGGCCGTTCCCGGTTCAATGTGGCGTAGATCAATCTGCCAACGAGTCGCATAATCCTGGTGGAGCCGTAATTCTTGTAAAACCCCACCGGCTAGCTGATGAAAGGTTTGTAAGCCATTTAAGTCTGAGGCCTTGGCCGCCGCGATACTATAAGCCCGAGCAAAAGCTGTGAGGAAGAAGGCATCTTGACCAACATAATAGGCAAACTGGGTTTTAGGCAGGCTACCATCCGCAATGCCTTGGACAAACGGGTGACGGAGACAGGCATGGGCTAAATCTTGATTCGCCAGCCAAAGACTACTTGCAATGGTCATAAAGAGATTTCCAACACACAAAACACCCGACGAGGCCGCTTTAGCTGAGAGGATACAGTTTTATCCGTGAGGTTAGAAGCCCACCTGCTCCGCACACCGGGGCATTTATGATCATCCACTTTTTTCTACCAAGCTTACAAAAAGATGAAGCGACCTGAGTCATCGCTTTGGGTACGTTATGGGTAGATCGCTGTCCCATTCTCGCGCGATCGTTGACCTGTGACCAACCATATTCCTATGCGTCGCCAAGTCGGACTGCTGCTAGGTTTGTTTCTGCTGCTGCTGGGGCTGGGGTTATGGACACCTTATATGGGAGGTAGACACCGATTTTTGATAGCCGAATCTGCCATTGTTACAATTCCCGTTAATGGTGAAGAGCATTTAGTTGCGCGGCTCTATACTCCTGAGTCCCACAGCATTCCTTATCCAGTCATGGTTTTAGGGCATGGAGCCAGTTCCTCAAAAGAATTTATGCTGCCAATAGCATGGGAACTGGCACGACAAGGAATTGCGGCTTTAGCGATCGATTTTGGTGGGTTAGGCGAGTCCTACGATCGCCCGTATTCCGATGATCTAAATGTGACAGACTTAAGAGCTGCGATCGCCTGGTTACGACAACAGCCGGAACGATTTGATCCCCAACGGATAGGGGGAATGGGTCACTCAATGGGAGCCGATGCTGTATTAACGGAAGCTACCAATGACAGCCAGCTTCAACCCACTGTTGTTTTAGGGATGCGAGGCATCAGTACACCTAAAATTCCGCAAAACCTCTTGTTAGGGATCGGTTTGTACGAACAGTTTCACCCGGCGACAGCGATGCGTGAAATGTTGCAACAGGCGACTGGTAAATCATTAGTGGAATCCCAGTTCAGTGGCGATTTTCAGCAGGGAACTGCCCGCTTACTCGCCATTTCACCGACAACCGATCATGTCGGCGAACCCTTTGATCCTGACCTGATCCAGCAAACTGTTAACTGGGTCAAGCAAGCCTTTGGTATCCCTGGCATCCCAGTCCCTATTCGCTATCCGACTTGTTTACCGGCATTAGCTCTGACACTGATGGGAACGATCGTCACGACCGTTTGGCTCTGTGTGGCGCTGGAGCAACGCCTACAAACCGATTGGTTGCGCCGGATATTTGCCATTGAAATTGTCATGGCGGCGATCGTGATCTGGGGACTGAGTACGACTGGCATGATCCCAGTTTTTCTAGTCAGCCATTTGTGGATTTTGGGTTTCGTAGTTTTGCTGGTTGGCAACTATACACTTTGGGTTTGTCAGCAACCCGCGATCGACAATCCCCGTTTAACCCTAGCCCAGACTTTACGGAGCTTTGGGCTGTATGTTGGACTAGCTCTTGCGGCTTTAGTTGGAGTCAGTTTAGTCGTTCATATCGGTGAACTGTTGACTCATCCTGCCTATTGGTTGGGACTGCCTCAAGCCTGTTTGCACATGCCATTATCAATGCTCTTCAGCACCTACTTCGGACTGCGAGCCGAGTTATTTGTGACTTACAGTGTTGCTGTCCAGCCAAATTATTGGTTATGGGGCTTGTTAGTACTACCGGAAATCATTCTGCCTGGAATAGTTCTCAGCCGCTGCCAAAAGATTAGCCAGTGGGCAATACATTGGTTGCGTCAACCGTTAACGATCGACTGGCAGCAGGTCGGTTCCCAACGATCGTTACTATTGGTTCCAGTATTACTGCTTGTACTAGCCGGGATGCTATGGCAGCGATCGCAAATGGGGTTGCTATCGGGACAATCCTTAATCGTATCGATTCAAGTTGTGGGCCAGCTATTTCTACTCCCGTTGTTAGGGTTTACGTTGGTAGTGCGATCGCAAGCCTTCCAGCGTTTGGAGCAGTGGTGGCTAAAAGTCTTTCTCTAGACAAATTCACGTTGTAGAGAAAGTGCTGTACAACCTAAACAGCAAACCTCTTACCGTTGATTGTTCATGACCTCTACCCTAACTGCAAGAATCCAGCATTTTTACGATACCTCCTCCGGACTATGGGAACAGATCTGGGGTGAACACATGCATCATGGCTACTATGGGGTAGATGGTCAACAAACGAAAGATCGTCGCCAAGCGCAAATCGACCTGATCGAAGAGTTATTGCAATGGGCAAACATTCAGCAGGCTAATCACATTCTGGATGTGGGTTGTGGCATTGGTGGGAGTACGTTATATCTGGCAGATAAATTTCAGGCAGAGTCCGCGATCGGCATTACCCTCAGTCCCGTCCAAGCCAAGCGTGCCGAGGAACGAGCGAAAGAATTAGGCATCCCTACAGCCCAGTTCCAAGTGGCCGATGCCCTGAATATGCCCTTTGCCGATAACTCCTTCGATCTTGTGTGGTCATTAGAAAGCGGCGAGCACATGCCCGATAAAGTCAAATTTTTGCAGGAATGCTATCGCGTCTTGAAACCAGGCGGCATCTTCCTCTTCGTCACCTGGTGCCATCGATCGACCGCACAGCACCCCTTAACCCTGGATGAACAAAAACATCTGGAATCAATTTATCGTGTCTACTGTTTACCCTACGTCATCTCATTGCCAGAGTACGCCACGATCGCGGAACAAATCGGCTTCCAATCCATTCAAACCGATGACTGGTCTACCGCCGTCGCCCCCTTTTGGGATTTAGTGATTGATTCTGCCTTTACCCCCGCCGCCTTATTGGGCTTGCTGCGATCGGGCTGGACAACTATCCAAGCCGCCCTTTCCCTCGGATTGATGAAACGCGGCTATCAACGTGGCCTCATCAAATTCGGTTTACTCGGCGCTACCAAAAAATGAGGCTCAATTAGCTCCCAGAACCCTCATCAATCCTAAGCAGTCACCCTTTCTGATCGCGCAAAGGTTAGCCCGATCGCCAATCAACTCAGTATGCAACCGCTCTACTGAGCCAACCGATCGCCCCTTTCGGGGGGCGTGGGGGAGTTAGGACCCCACATAGCGGGGGTTTGGGGGGAAGTCCCCCAAGCTAGGTTTGCCAACATAGCCCAAAACCCATGTATGCGGTAGCCCTTGCCCCATCTAACTAGAACGGTATATAGGTAAAGATTTATTGAACCTAGCAGGAAAATCCCCATAGCACAGAGTAGCAATGAAGTTAGCGAGGTAGGCGGTATTGCCTGTTCGTAGCGTCACTGTGGGGATTAAGGATATGAAATTCTGCGATCGTGTGTTCAAACCCTGGATCGTACTGATGGCATTACTGCTGAGTCTAGGCATCACCGCCTGTAGTAACGCTACCCTTTCTCCGGGAGCAGAACCCCTACCAACCGTCGCACCCTTAACCACCCCAAAACTCCCCGACTGGATCGAACAGATCAGCCCGACTGGAACTGCTTCACCCCTAGCCCAAATTCGGGTGAGGTTTAAAGAACCCCTGATCCCTCTGGAAAGCCTAGAAAGCCAGAACCAACAGGAAATTCTCAACAAATTTGAACTGGCACCTCCTTTAAAGGGAACATTTCGTTTTCTTACCCCCCGAATGGTGGGATTTCAGGCCGATGCTGCTACCCCCAAAGCCACGCGGGTACGAGTTACCCTGAAAGCCGGATTAGCTGATTTAAAGAATCATCGATTAAATCAAGATTTTGCCTGGACCTTTAACACCGAGGCACTCAAGCTTACCAATTTACCCTCCTCCTTCCCAGAACCGGGAGCAACACCCGAACCGATCGACGTTAAACCCGTCCTCAAACTCACCGCCAACACCGAACTTAACCAGGCTTCCTTCCGCGAACATGCCCGCCTCATTCCCGACGGCAAGCAAGATGGCATTACCTTAAAAGCTTCCCTAGTTGAACAACCCAAAGCCAATGAAGCCTCCCCCAGCGAGACCTTTGATCCTGCTAATCGGGATTGGGCGTATAACCTGGAACCCGATCTCGCCCTAGAAAAAGGGACTCGCTACAAACTGGAAATTACACCGGGATTGAGTCCCGCAACCGGTAACCTCCCAACCGAGCAAACCATCTCTAGCCAGCTTGTCACCTACTCGCCCCTGCAATTCCAGAATATGACCTATACCGGGCAACCAGATGCCGGAGGACCATTCGGGCGATTTCGCAAAGGGGTAGCCCAGCTTAATTTCAACAATGGGATTGAGGAAAAGTCAGCCCTTGCCAACATTACGGTCAGTCCCGAGCCTAAGAATAAAGATGTGCCACTGGTTCGTGCCTATGACGGCGAAACTGTTGTCACCCTGAATCCTTGGGCACTAGAACCAGACAAACGCTACACGATCACGATCGGCTCAGACCTAAAAGATAAATTTGGGCAAGCATTAGGCCAGAAAGTCAACCTCACTTACGACACCGGAGATGCTGCTGCGGATATCTGGGCACCCTCCGACTTGCACATTTTCCCCACACAACGGCGGGATGAATTGCAACTGAATGTGTCCACTGTGAATTTGTCTAGCTTCAAGTCAGCCGTCAGTGTCGTCAAACCCACAGATTTGGTTTACACCAGTTCCGCTTATCCACGCGGGGAGGGGAACGATCTGCTACCTGATCCGGCAAGTTGGAAAACCACACGGGTCACCAACCAGAAAAATCAATCTGTAGAAACGGCACTGCCAATCCAGAAGCAACTCGGTGGCGACACTGGCATGTTGGCCTATGGAGTGCAGGCTCGTACCAACAGCTATCAGGAAAACAATCAGCAGCAGTGGCGAGAACCTACCTTCTACGGATTAGTGCAGTTAACCAATTTGGGAGTCTTCGCCCAATGGTTCCCAGAGTCGGGATTGGTGCGAGTGCATCAGTTGTCTGATGGCAAGCCAGTCGCCAATGCCCAAGTGCAGATCTATCAATCCAAGCTGGACTCAAAAGAGCGATCGCAACCCACTCCTTGCGCGACAGGCTCTACAAACGCAGCGGGAATGTTAACCCTCGATCGCGCCGCCTTTCAGTCTTGCGTGAATCGATCGGCGGATACAGGCCCACCCTTACTCGTCGTTGCACAGGTTGGCAAAGACTGGGCCTTCACCCGAACCTATGAGTACAGTGGTGCTTACGAATATGGCGTGGATGCTGGCTGGGAGAATAACAAGCCCGTTTCCCGAGGCACGATCTTCAGCGATCGGCAGTTGTATCAACCGGGAGAAACCGCCTGGTTCACTGGAGCCGCCTACTACCTGCAAGATGGCCGCTTACAACAAGACCAGAATGCTCGTTATGCAGTCAGCCTCAAGTCACCGGATGGTAAACAAACCGACTTAGGCACTCGCACCACCAACGAATTTGGCACGTTTTCGGTTGAACTACCGATCGATAAGACCCAACCACTCGGCTTTTACACGCTACGAGCTAAAGGACAGAATGGTGTCGAGATCTCCGGTGAGTTTCGAGTGGCCGAGTTCAAACCACCAAACTTTAAAGTAGCGCTGGCCCTTGATGTGTCTGGTGATCGAGATGTATTGCCGATCAATCCCGATGGAGTAACGCCACAGTTACCGATCGTGCAGGCTGACCAGACGGTACAGGCCAAAGTGGAGAGTAAATATCTGTTTGGTTCTCCTGTGCAAGGCGGACAGGCCAAGTATTTTGTCACTCGCCAGCAAACGGAGTTTACTCCGGACGGACGGGACGAGTTCTCCTTTGGGCGCAAATGGTTTTGGCCTGAGGAAGCCCCGGAAGTCTCTAGCGATGTGTTGCAAAGTAATCAAACCCTGGATGACAGTGGCCAGGGACAGTTCAGCATCCCGCTGGATAAAACGATTCCTTATCCCATGACGTATCGGGTAGATGCTCAGGTAGCTGATGTCTCAAACCTGACCGTGGCGGATTCCAAGAGTCTGATTGCCTTACCCAGCGATCGCTTGATTGGGCTAAAAAGTAACTTTGTTGCCGATGCTGGCAAAGAATTGCCAGTTCAGGTAATTGTCACCGATCCCAAAGGCCAGGCCGTAACTAATCAACGGGTACGGCTGGAATTACAGGAAATGATTTACAGCCGGGCGACGCGGGCAGTGGAAGGCAGCCGAATTAACCAAAATCAGGTGGAATATAAAACTGTTGCGTCTACAGAAGTTTCCTCTCAACAGGAACCCCAAACGGCGAATCTGACTCCACCTCAATCGGGCTCGTATCGGATTCGCGCTACGCTGGCTGATCGCGATGAAGCTAGTGCCACCGATCTGCAAATTTGGGCCACCGGAGGAACTCCGACCTACTGGGGCGATCGCTACCACAACAATCGCCTAGAACTGAAACTAGACAAGAAAACCTACCGTCCCGGTGACACCGCTACTGTATTGTTCCAATCGCCTTATCCCGAAGCTGAACTGTACTTTGCGATCGTCCGGCATGATGTGATTTACCAAACGGTGACGAAGGTAACGGGCAGTGCGCCGCAAATTCAATTCCAGGTGACTCCAGACATGTTGCCGAATGCCGCCGTGGAAGCCGTTCTAGTGCGCCAGGGAGAACCACTCGCTCAGGTCGAACCGGGGAGTTTAGAGGATCTGGTGCGGATTGGGTTAGCTCCGTTCCAGATGGATCTCAGCGATCGTTATCTCAAAGTCGATGTTGCTCCGGCGATCGGGAAAGAAGGCACTCCGGCTGCCGAACCGGGCACCGATCAAACCGTCCAACTGACCTTGAAGGATGCACAGGATCAGCCAGTCAAAGGTCAATTCACGGTCATGGTCGTGAATGAAGCTATCCTGCAACTGACCGGCTATCGGCCCCCGGATTTGGTCAAAACGGTGTATGCCGAACAACCCATTTCTATCCGGCTCAGCGATAACCGACCGGATGTGGTGTTGCAACCGATGTCCTCACCGCTGCAAAAAGGTTGGGGCTATGGGGGTGGCTTCTCAGAAGGAGCCGCGAATACTCGGACTCGGACCGACTTTAAACCGACCGCTTACTACAACGGTTCAGTTCTCACCGATGCCAACGGACAAGCGACAATCCGTTTCCGCCTCCCCGATGATCTAACCACCTGGCGAGTTATGGCAGTTGCAACTACCGCTAATAACGGCAACTGGCAGTTTGGCAAAGGCGATACCACCTTTATCACCAGCAAACCGTTGGTGGCCAGCCCGATCGTGCCGCAGTTTGCTCGTCCGGGCGATCGCTTCCAGGTAGGAGCCGCTGTCACCAATAACACTGGCAATAACGGCGATTTAGCGATTAATGGCACGGTTACTGAACCGTTGAAGTTCGATAAATCCTCGGGTAATCAACAGGTACGGATGGATGGTTCTGGTACTCAGGCGTATCGTTTTCCAGTCGTGGTCGATCGGGCTGGACAAGCGACCGTGAAGTTTGCCACTCAGTTAAATGGAGCTAGTGATGCCTTTGAAGTACCACTTGAAGTTAAACCCTTGGAGGTGACAGAACAGGTTGTAGAAGCGGGGACAACCATGAAGCAAACCACGATTCCAGTCAATGTAGACAAGAATGTAGACAACAGTACAGGTAGCTTGGATATTTCCCTAGCTAGTACACTCATTCCCCAACTAACCGCTCCGGCAGCGCAAGTCTTAGAAGATGACGATCTCCCCTTCCTGGAACCAGTGGCAAGTCAGTTAGCGATCGCCGCCAGTCTGCAAACCCTCTCCCAAACCTATGGGCAGACGTTTGCCAGTTTTAATCCGACGCAACAAGCGACTCAAGCGATCGCGCAACTGCAAACCTTACAGAAACCGGATGGTGGTTTTGCCGCGTATCCCGGTGCTGAGAAGTCCGATCCGTTTGTGACGCCCTACGCCGCGCAGGCGATCGCGTTAGCCAATCAGGGCTTTGGCAGTCAGGAATTGCTTCCACCCCTGACGGCTTACCTGAGAAAACTCCTGGCCGATCCCGGACAGTATAGTTTTTGCAAACAAGCGCTATGTAAGAGTCAGGTGCGGCTAGAAACCTTAATCGCACTGGCGGCCTTAGGCGACAAACGCGGCGATTTCCTCTCTGAGCTTTATGCTCAACGTGAGCAATTGGATTTGGTTCAGCAGATTAAGTTAGCCCGATATTTGTCCCAATTCCCGGATTGGCAAGCCGAAGCGAATGCGCTGACCAACCAAATTCAGGAATTGGTGTACGAGACTGGACGCACGGCTAAGGTGAATTTGCCAGATAGCTGGTCATGGCTCAGCTCACCCACTGCCGCCCAAGCCCAAGCAGTACGACTATTGATTGCCCAGAACCAGAAGCCAGAGCAGATCGATCGCTTAGTGCAGGGACTCTTAGCGCAACGCCGAGATGGAGTGTGGCAGAACAACTACGACAATGCGGAAGCTTTGGTGGCATTAGTAGACTACAGCCGCTTACAACCGACACCGCCCAATTTCACCGCTACTGCTCAACTGGCAGGTAAAACCCTGACGAAAGCGCAATTCCAGGGCTACCGTAAGCCGAGCCAGGACGTGAAAGTTGCCATGAGTGATCTACCTCGGAATCAACATGATTTAGTGTTGAAAAAAACCGGGAATGGATTGTTGCACTATCTAGTGGCTTATCACTATCGACTGCAAGGCAACCAACCCGGACGCTTAAATGGATTACGGGTGACACGCACCATTCGTCCAGCTAATGAGGAGAAAACTCTTTATAAAACTGGCTTGTATGCCACCGAACCTTTAACTCTAGCTGCCGGACAGGTCTACGACATTGGACTGGAAATTATTACTGACCATTCCGTGGATCATGTGGTGATTACTGATCCGTTACCCGCCGGGTTTGAGGCAGTAGATAACAGCTTCCAGACCAGTACCCCGTATTACCAGGCTAAAGGTGATAGCTGGCAGTTAAACTACCAAACCATCCACCGCGATCGCGTGGTGGCTTTTGGTGACAAACTCGATCCAGGAGTGTATACCTTGCATTACCTGGTGCGATCTGTGACTCCTGGAACCTTTGTCTACCCCGGTGCAGAAGCCCACTTGCAATATGCTCCCGAGGAATTTGGGCGATCGGCTTCAACAACGCTGACCGTTTCCCAGCATTAGACTGTACTTTAAAGTCCCTCTTTCTATTGAGAAAAAGGGGCTTTAAATCAGAACTAAGGAGTGAAAATTAAATAACTTCGATACTTTCTTGTACGGGCGAACGGCCGTTCGCCCCTTCAGATGGCAAAATATCCGATTTTATTTAATTCATGCTCCTAAGTTGAGGAATCATCTGGTCGATTGCTGAAGTATGCTCCTACTGCTATCGCTATTGAGTATTCTGTTGGGTGTTCTAGTCGGTGGTTACTTATTGGGTAGTGTTATCCTGTTCTACCGTCGCCATCGAGTAGATCCAGAGCGTTCTCCCTGGGCAGGAGTAACAGTTCTCTATGTCACTATCTATG
>DATNPU010000317.1:0-3684 GCA_036703105.1 Microcoleaceae cyanobacterium | reverse complement strand
CCTTGAGTGGCATAGGGAATCCCCAGCACTTCCCAGCCATACGTCAGAGTTGCATGACTAACCACCGTGCGGATGACTGGATTCAAACCGGGACAATCGCCACCACTGGTCAGAATCCCAATTCGCTTTTTCGTGTTCATAGCAATTACCCCTATTTCGCTTGCTCTCTAGCACTGAGGTAAACCGAATCCTTTGTTTTGCAGCAAACTAGCGGACTGGATCCTGCCTGCGATCGCAATCCCGCCAACCTTGCTAGCAAGAACACTCTAACCACTCAGAAAGTCCCAGGAGCAGGAGTTGTCTTCACTTTCAGGTTAGGAAAGAAATTTGAGGAACTTGTGAGGATGCCAGCTTAGGGATTAATCGCTTGCATTGACCAGTTCCCAGCGGCATCGCGGTGATACAACCACCGATTTTGGGGATTTCCTCGTAATTCCAGGTGATCGACGCGATCGGGGTTAAGCAGCAGGAGGCAAAAAGTGGGCAATGGAGTGGTTGGATCAGGGGGAGATACGGCAAATCCCGTGTCATCATATCTTGACTGGCCTGGATCAGCCCAAGCGAATTGAGTCCGGGCTGGCTCCGATAAACTTTGCCAGAGCCTTTGTCGTGCGGCTAGCAACTCGGCATTCGGGTAATTGGCGGGTACTAAGGTCAACTGCCCTGCCAGGCGAAACTGTTCGCGAGTATTGGGAAAGTACCAACATGCCTCAGCAACTGGAGTTTGCCCAATCTGCTCTACCTTCTCACTCCGGGCATCGGTGACAAATTGCAACTGGTTTGTTTCCTCCAGAAACCCCCGAAATACCACAGTTCTATTGGCAGGATAACCGTCCGATCGCACTGTTGCTAATTGCAAATAGCGGCTATAAACCAACGATCGATTCCGATGTAGCGCCCGAGCCAACGGCGATCGCCAAGCAGCAAGATTCATAAATTAGCCAACCATTCTCTCGACTCGACTCTCCCTCAGCTTCCCCACCTTTCTCATCTCCCCTATTCCATCCACGGTGGCACCAAGTACCGAGCATCCCGCAAACTAGCATCTAAGTCAGCATAGTTGGGTTCGTAACGTTCCACGAGTGCCCAAAACTCAGAGGAATGATTGAGGTGAATCGTGTGGCAGAGTTCATGCAGCAAGACGTAGCGGACTAGCGTGTCGGGGAGGAACAGCAATTTACAGTTAAGGCTGATCGTTTTCCGAGCCGAACAACTGCCCCATAGCGTTTTCTGTTGACGAATAGCAGCTTGTTTGTAGGGAAGCTGGCATTCCTGGCTGAGGTGGCGTAACCAGGGTAGGAGATGCAAGCGGGCTTTGTGAACTACCCATTGCCGCAGTGCTGTCTGACAAATTTCGGCATCCTGGGTGCTACCTTGAAGCCTTAGACGGAATCGGGATTGTTCAATTGCCCGAATCCCGGCGTGTTGATTGGGACGATAGTCAACCTGCCAATCTTCGGCGATCGCCGATAAGATCACTCGATCGGGGTATTGCTCAGACGCATCTACGCCTACTAATGCCCGTTGGGTTTCCATACGCCGAGTGACGCGATCGATCCAGTGGCGTTTCTTCTGCAAAATTTCTGGAATGTTCTTGGGATTGAATCCTTTGGGAACGATAACTTCTAGCTCGCCCGTAATGGAGATCTTTAGGGAGACATGCTTGGCTCGATGGCTTTCTCGGACGGTGTAATTTAACGACATCTCACATCTGCTAGCGTCGCCAACCCTTTATTAACGCACTAAATTGACAGGCTGTCATCCTCAAACTTAGGCGACTTTAGCCACTATTTTATCAAGGGTGACTGCCACGAAGGGGACAAAAGCCTTTAGACTTTAGGGAGGAATTTCATTGGAATTCAGTTACCTTTAGAGAAAGCCTGTCATAGCCCTAGATACTAGTGATTTCGGATTGATGGTTCTTCCTGCCAGTACCGGGACGCTGGAATAACAATGAGTGGTTTTGATACAGGATGGGGTGGTGATATGGTGTCTCAGCTTTCAGTGCAGAATATAACGTTGCGTCCAGCGATCGCGGCAGATGTCGATTGGGCAGCTCCACTCATGTTCGCCGCAGGGCCAGCATTGTTTAGCTATGTGTTTGCTTCCCCTCCTGAGCAGTCGCAAAAAATTCTTCAGCAAGCGTTTGTCTGTCCCCGCCATTCCTTCAGCTACGAATTTACTCAGGTGGTAGAAGTGGGGCAGCAGCCAGCCGGGATGATGTTGAGCTATTCTGGCACTCGCAAGCGGCAAGCGGACGAAAAAGTTCAGTCGGTGATGGCGCGGTTTCTGCCGTTACGGAAGTTGCCTAAGATTCTGGTGAATGTAGCAGACCTGACCCGGATTAAGCAGGATGTGTTGCCAGAAGACTATTACATTTTTAGTTTGAGCGTACTACCTGAGTTCCAGAATCAGGGTGTGGGGACTTATTTACTGCATCAGGCAGAGCGCCAAGCCGAAGCCAGTGGTTGCCGCGCGGTTTGTCTGGATGTGGCTTTTACCAACACTCGCGCCCGAGCTTTATTTGAGCGTCATGATTATCGCGTGACGTGCAGCAAAACCACCGAGCGCTTCGAGCAAATGACCCGCGCTGGAGGTCTGCATCGGATGGTTAAACTGCTGTGAACCCTTTTGGGTCTGCCTCGGTCTTATAGTTATAACTAACTCAGTGAACGAGGATGCCGTATCCGGTGGGCGTTGTGCCAGACGTGTCAACCGATGAGCCATTTAACCTGGAGGATGATCTGCTGGTGCAGCGTTGCCTTCAGGGTGATACCCAAAGTTTTCGGGTGCTCTACCGTCGCCATCAGCAGCGGGTTAGAGCCATCCTGTACCAACTCTGTGATCCCACCGTTTTGGATGACTTGGTGCAGGAAGTGTTTCTGAGAGCCTGGAAGGGATTACCGGGTTTCCGGCGATCGGCAAAATTTTCCACCTGGTTGTATCGGATTACCTGGAATCTGGCGGCGGATCATCGGCAAGTGGTGGTGCGGGGACGATCACAACTGCAAACTCTGAGTAAACAAGCCCCAACCTATCAAGCTGCGCCGGATATGATGCATCTGCATTATCAAGACCTGGTACAACGGGGGTTAGCTCAACTCAGTGCGGAACATCGGATGATTTTAGTGCTGCATGATTTGGAAGATTTGCCGCAAAAAGAGGTTGCAGAAATTCTCAGTATTCCAGTCGGAACGGTTAAGTCACGTTTATTTCATGCCCGTGCGGCCATGCGCGAGTTTTTGCATCAACAAGGAGTTCAGCTATGAAACCCGCCCCCGATGATGATTCCGAGTTATCAGAATTTCTCCGTCAGTATCGTCCCCCGTTGCCTCTGGAACCCCCGGAAGTAGAGGAACAGTTGATGGCGGCGATCGCGGCCACGCCCCAAGCAACCGCTACACGGGGATTACGCTGGACATCCCAGAGATCGCCCCTATGGTTGCTTCCTCCGGTTGTCGCCGCAGGGATAGTAGGCATGGTGATCAGTTCCCGACTTCTGGCTCCACCGGCTAGTCCGGAGTCTGCCAATCTGGAAACCTTTATTGAAGATAGCTATACGCCAGTCAGCGATCGATCAACGGACGACGATTTGTTTTGGTTGGAAGAGGTTGCCTTTAATGATTGAATGCCGAATTTAGGACAGTTATGGTGCACTCGCTAAACCTGTCCTGAACGGCTTCC
>DATNPU010000343.1:0-11708 GCA_036703105.1 Microcoleaceae cyanobacterium | reverse complement strand
AGGGAGTAGCGGCTCTCTCCGCCCTATAGCGACTGCTACACTATTTAGAATTTGCCAAGAGAACCCTATGGCGACAGTGACGACCCACCAAAATCCTGCTAAATCTAAAAATCCAAAAAAACATAACCACTATGGTTTTCGGGATTTCTTCCAATTTCGGCCTGAAACTGGCACCATCTTGGATTGGAACAATGGTCTCAATGTTCTGACGACTGAAGATTTCATCATTGGTCTGGTAGAAGGACTGGAAGAAGAAGTCGGAGATGCTTCAGCCGCCACAATGTATACCATTGGGTGTGAGTGGGGGCAGAAAGATGCCTTTTTCTTTGAAAAATGGTTTGAGAAAGAATTCGATCGCAATATTCGCCAAACCAACTTGCTGTTCCTGCTAGAAACCTGGTGGTGGCCGTTTACCTCCCAAGGCTGGGGCCGTTGGGAAGTGGACATGGGCGATCGTAAGCAAGGCTTTATGTTTATTAACATCTTTGACTCTGCCGTTGCCCGCACCCTGGGAGATGTCGGTAAGCCCGTTTGCTTCTTGTATGCCGGACTGTTCGCTGGCTTCTTTACCGAAATGGTGAAAAAGCAACTGAGTTGTATCGAAATTCAGTGCTACTCGATGGGCGAAACCTACTGTAAGTTTTTGCTGGGTAGTCAGGATCGCATTGATGCAGCGGCGTTCTGGCTAAATGAAGGCGCTACAGCCCGTGATATTGAGAAACGGTTACGGACAGGAGAGGTATTGCGATGAGTACCCTGACCTTACCCCATCGGAACGGTTCGAGCGCTTACTCTCCTTCAGAAGCTTGGCTACAATCATCGGTACAAGCATTTTTTAGTGGGTTCAACTGGGAAGATAGTCCGCCTGAAGTGCATGAAGTCAAGCAGGCCGCTGTCTTGCACAGTACCGAGCCTCTGAGTTTGACCTTAAGTGTGAGCCAGTTTTTTGCCGCCGTTAATTGGGATGGCACCACGATCGCCGCGGCCACTCCCCAACCATCGGCTCCAGCCCAGAAACCCGATGATCTTACACTGGACGACTTTTTCAATCTCTTTTGATTGCCAGGGTAAAGACTAGGCAATTACTCTGTTTGGTGATCCTTGATCCTGCTGTTTCTCCTATCCTTCGCTCTCAAACGTTATGCATCCACAGATTGAAGCCCTATTCGATGAAGCTGAAAACCGCTACCTCAAGCCCGAGGAACTAAATCTCATCAGTCAGTACGTCACCTCATTACCGGCTCGTCTAGAAGCGTATCGGGCTTTACGGGATCAAGAACTAGCCATCATGCAACAAGTTGCCGATCAACTTCAGGCGGCTATGCCTCAAGAGCAGGTAGAGCAATTAGAACGCTGCATCAAAAATGCCATGTTGATGTTGCGATATTGTGCAATGGGGATGTTGTTGCATGACCCTTCCTTTGTAAAGGATCGGTTAGTGGGGTGGGTGAGTCATGCAATGACGGCATTTCACACTCAAGAGATTGATGCCACGTTGTACCGCTTATTAAATCAACAACTGGAGGCTTCTCTTGATCCCAAGTATCTTAGCCTCTTGCAACCCCAATTAAATCTGGCCCAAGGCTTGCTCCAACAACAGCAGCAAGCGGCTACCGCCTAAGCTCTCTTGCCCCCCGCTCACCTTACTTTCCACCCACCACAGTGCTATGATTTCCGTCGCTGATCTACTGACAAACAATCGCGTTCCTGGTAATTACTTCGCGCCAGATACCTATGTGCGAAGTGACTTAGAAATGGGTTTGCTGGAAAACCGCCGGGGCGATCGCCTGCTGGCATTACCTGAAACGTTAATTCAGGCGATTTACTCTGGGCTGGATAAGGAAACGGGGCAAGCGGCTCGGTTAGTGTTATTCAACTGCGGTCGGTGGTGGGGCAAAAGCTTCTATACCCGCTTCCGCGAGGAAGTGAGTGACTACTACGGCACACCGCTCGCAGATATGGCTATGGCTGAATTTATCCAGTGCTTAAAGCAATGCTGGATTGCGCATGGTTGGGGCAAGATCGATTTAGATCAAACTCACCAGCATCGGGGGTTCCTAATTGTAAAAACCTGGCATTCACCTTTCGCCAGTCAAGCACCTAAAGGGAATCGTCCAGTCTGCCATCTAGAAGCTGGGGTCTTAAGTGCTTTCTTTAGCCAATTGACGGGTAAAGATCTCCATTGCATCCAAACCACCTGTGAATCCCTTGGTTCTGACTGTAATCGCTTTGTCATTGGGGTAGCGGCTCGGATTGCCCCAGCGGAAGTGATGGTAGAGAGCCATGCTGAACATGAGGCCATTATGCAGAAGCTGTGTAGTTAGTCTGCGGTTTCCCAGGCCAAAGCGATACAGTGAGCTTAAACACAAAAGCTAGCTCCCCGATCTTGTATCAGGACAAACGAAGTCCTACATTCCCTTATCTAGATTCGTTGCGGCCTCTGCATGAATCGCTCCTATTAATTCCTGATTACCACTGCCGATCGTGTGTCCAACCTCCTTGCTAGAGAACTAAAACGCTCCAAGTACCGACTACTTGGATTGGTTGGGCAAGGGCAATTTGGCAAAGTTTACTGTGCCATTCACCGCAAAACGGGTCGGTTAGTGGCATTAAAAGATCTCGATCGCCAACGGTTCCCCACGCATAAATTCTTGCGGGAACTGCGTTTTTTGCTGAGCTTACAACATCCCAATATTGTCACTTGCCAGGCGCTAGAGCATACGGCTACTGGACGCTACCTGGTGATGGACTACTGCGAAGGTGGCACACTGCGGAGCTTGGTGGATGAAGAGATCAGCTTGCATCCCCAACAAAGCTTGAAACTGGTGGCTGATGTGTTGGCCGGGCTAGAGCATGCCCATAGCCGCGGAATTGTTCATTGTGATATTAAACCCGAAAATATCTTGCTGGCTGTTCAGGTCGGTGGCTGGGTCGCCCGCATTTCGGATTTTGGCATTGCCCGCCTCAGGCAAGAACTGCGATCAGAAGGAACCGGCAATACAGGCTCCCCAGCCTACATGGCTCCAGAGCGATTCTACGGGCAATACTCCCCCGCTTCCGATATTTATGCTGTAGGAATTTTGTTATTTGAACTGCTGGCGGGCTATCGACCTTTTTCCGGTGCACCTGCCGATTTAATGTCAGCTCATTTGAATCAACCCTTAAAAATTCCGGCTAGTATTCCAGTTGCCCTTCAGGCGGTGATTGCCAAAGCCTTACAAAAGTTGCCAGGACGACGGTTTCGATCGGCAGCTGAAATGCTCACGGCTCTCCAAACGGCAGCGCTAGAAAGTACGGAACTGTATTTGAGTCAAAACTGGTCTTCTGCACCGCTATTACGTTCAACCGCAGATACCAAGGTTTGCCCATTTCAAGCCCTCAGGCAAGAACCCTTGACAGCACCTGTGCAACAGTTGCTCGAACCGTCTCCCTCATTACCCACTCAGTCATCGATCTTCAACCCATTGGCGATCGCCAAGGTCACCTCTAATGGCAAGGTAAATCACGGTCAAACAGCCCAGCTTTACTGGCTATCCGAGCAGGAAATTGGCTGTCGCTATTATGCTCACAGCATTCTCTCAGCTCAGGCTAATGGACAAACCAGCGAAGATGCTCCGACGAGCATGACGGTGGCCCTCCCTGACCGGATCCAAGAGTTGCTCGTGCGTCCCCAAGGCTGTTTCGCGATTACGGCCCGATCGATTTATTGGCTGCCTCCAGCCGTATGGCCGGCAGCGGCACAGCAGCAACACCAGGATAGTCATGAACTCATTGCCCCCCAGGTTATTAGTGAATTTACAACACCATTTTTGAGTGCGATCGATCCGGCTGGGCAGTGGATGGCCACTACACCTCTAGAGCCTGAACTCACCAATCGCCGCTTATCGCTATGGAATTTACAGGCTTTACCATCCGTAGCTCCGGCTCACCACTGCCCACTGCCCTTAGAGTTGCGGCGGCAGACAACTCCACCGTTCCAACTCATGGCATTGGATCGACGGCATGTCGCGGTGGTCGAGCATTTGAAGCATCGTAGTACCGCCGGGCTAGAGGGGTTACTATTACAGGTCTTTACTCGGCGAGGGCAGGCGGTGGGAAGCTTAAGTGTGCCAGTCCCCCTTCAGCAAATCACCTCGACAACAACGCCCTATCAGGTATTAGCGATCGAAGCTGGTGAGCCCCCCTCAGTCGTATTAATGGATTGCAAACCGTTGAGAATCCAGCGGCTGAGTGTCAATATCGTTCCTCAATGGATGATGGCTACGGCATGGGGCTATATCTTTATGGCAGCAACCGGACGGATTGTCTTGCTCAACCATTATGGGCAAACGATCGGAGAAATTGATGGGCCAACTCATCCAACGGCAATGACCCTGCTGCCGCCAACCGGATTGTTGATTGCCACCTGGCACAATGGGCAAGGGAATCTTTATACCGTCGATCTACGGCAGTTGGAATTAGATATTCTGTTTTAAGTCAGATTATTCAGTGAAGGGATCATGCCTGATTGGTTAACACCCAGCCACTTCATCATGCTGGGGCTACTGTTGAGTTTCGCGATCGCCCATAGCGGGTTAGCTGCCCTACGCCCCTGGGGTGAGCAGCGGATTGGCGCCAGATTGTACCGGGTGGTCTTTGCCCTAGTGAGTTTGCCGTTAGCCACGGGTTTGATTATCTACTTCTTCAACCATCGCTACGATGGCTTGCAACTATGGCAGCTTCAGGGAGTACCGGGGATCGCCGCGATCGTCTGGTGGTTATCCGCCATCTCGTTTCTGTTTTTGTATCCCGCGACCTTTAACTTGCTGGAAATTGCGGCGGTGCAGAAGCCCCAAGTGCATCTATATGAAACTGGGATTATTCGCATCACTCGCCACCCGCAAATGGTCGGCCAAGTCATTTGGTGTATAGCTCATAGCCTATGGTTAGGCACCTCATTTATGGTTGTGACCTCGATCGGGCTGATTCTGCATCATCTGTTTGGTGTTTGGCATGGGGATCAACGGTTACGCGATCGCTACGGTGAAGCCTTTGAGGCCGTCAAGGCCCGGACTTCCGTGATCCCATTCATAGCCATGTTGAAAGGTCAGCAAACCCTGAAATTAGCTGAGTTTGCGCGTCCAGCTTACCTCGGGGTAGCGGGATTCGTCCTGCTCCTGTGGTGGGCGCATCCTTTACTGATTCAGGCCACCGCTAATGTCCCGTGGTGAACCAGGAGTCAGATTTCTTGTGGGTTTCTGGACTCAAGTTACCGCTTATCTGTTAGAGTGATCCCAAACATGATGTTAAAAACAGCATGGTACTGGGGAAAAGCAGGCTTTCAATGACTGAACCAATATTTGAAAAAGAGGTTTTACAATCCTCGACTCCCGTTTTGGTGCATTTTGGCGCGCCCTGGTGTGGGCCATGTCGGATGATTGAACCCCTACTGACACGGTTTCAATCGGAATGGCAACAGCCCTTAAAGCTTGTGGGGATCAATGCTGATGAAAATCTCAAGTTAGCCAGTTATTACCGGATTACCACATTACCGACTATTCTCGTCTTCAAGGGAGGCAAGTTACTCCATCGCCTAGACGGGCTATATAAACGAGAGATTTTGTGGACGGAATTGGGAAATTTGGTTTCTGAACTAGTTCCCGCTCAATCAATTAAAAGTTAGAAAAAAACCTTTAGTTTATCTAGGTTGGCTGGCGATTCTTCAGGAGTCACCAGCCAATTTTTTTCATATAAAAATCGGCGATCGTAATGGGAGTATGGCATGATCCCCATCACCGATCGCCGATTGCGGTTAATTGGTGCAGTTTAGAAATGAGTATCTTGGGTCGCTACCGCTGGTTCGTGCCAACAGGACAGAAAAAATTCAACACGAACCTTACTGAACTCAATCAGATCACCATCGTGCAACAGGTGTTTTTCTAGGGCTGGCAATCGCCGTCGATTAATGAATGTGCCATTGCTGCTGCCCAAATCCATAATGTAGAACCCACCCCGACTCACGGAGTGGCCAATCACAGCATGGCAACGAGACACTGTACCCTGGGGTAAGGCGATCGCACAGGAGCCACTGCGGCCTACTAACCAACTGGTTGAAATCGTAGTCACACAATGGGCTTGGTCATCCATGAGATTGGTGACTAGGAAGGTGGTGCGTCCTGTGGTGACGGCTTGGATATAGTAATCGCTGATGCCACAGCGGCTAGGAGCATTTAAGACTGGCTCAATAATCGTAGCCACCTGACTGAGATTATGCCCTAGGTCAGCCAGGAGAGATTGGGAAATCGCTGGATTCTGTTTCAAGAAACCTAGAGTACGCTGGTCAGAGTGACTAGAAGGCTTCAGATTCAACATGAGTCGCTGTCCGGAAAAATTTCTCTATGCAATAACCAGATAAGCATTAACTGGAGACCTCTGAACCCTGATGCATCTACCGAACTGTATAGAGCAGCTAGCACAGGAAGACCGCCGCATCCCCCATTAGAGCGATTCGGTGTGATTACGTAGACTAAACACCAGTTGTCACAACTATATCAATGCTCTGGCCACAACTTATTCAGAGCTTCATATAACAACTGTAATTAGCAAATATTTGTTGAAATTATGTTTAATGATCCGATCGTAGGATATTAGGGCACACCACCGAGCTGTTTAGGAATATGAATTTAGCTCAGGCAAGGATTGACTTGTCGCTAAGGCGGATGCGATCTAGTGGTAGACAAAATTAAACCCTTATTTGGTTTCCATGCCCTAATAATATATTTTCTTAAAAGATAAAAATCAACTGTGGTGTTTGGCAATGAATTCAGTTGCAGGCCTACTTTGAAAGTGCTGAGTGCTGAGAACCGAGAATTAACCTTTTCTCAGTACGCAATCCTTAGCCTTGCCTTAACCAGAGTTTGAGGGGTTTAGAGCAGCCCCTAGGTTTGATTACTCCTCTGAAAACGGGACCAGTGAAAGGGTTGGAGCTGAGGATTACTCGTGGAATCGACTACCTGATCGGCAATCAACTTGGCGGTGATCGGAGCGAGCAAAATTCCATTTCGGTAATGTCCAGTGGCCAATGTCAAATTCCTATAAGGACTATTCCCTAAAATGGGTAGTTCATCCGGAGTAGTTGGACGAAATCCCCACCAAAATTCCTCGATCGGGAGATTAGCAAACAGCGGCACTAAACGAGTCGCATTGCCCAATAAGGTTTGGATACCTGCTGGCGTATTAGTGGGCGTGAACCCCGCGTCTTCACTTGTGGCCCCTAGCACGATGCGAGTCAGCCGACGCGGAACAACATAAATTCCAGTGCCAAATAACACCTGCTGTAAATTGAGCGATTGGCGATCGACGTCATTGATCCGCAGGGATAACATTTGGCCTTTCTTTGGCTGGACGGGAATCGGCAACAACTCCTGCGACCAGGCCCCTGTCGCCAAAATATAGTGACTGGCTTGCACCATCCCCTGTGAGGTGTGAATCCCCATCACCTGGTGATCCTCACACCAAAACTGGTTGACGGTAACACCCTCCTGAAGCCGTACTCCTGCTTCCTGTACCGCCATTCTTAGAGCGGTTGCCAACGCTCGATTATCTACCTGAGCATCTTGGGGATACCACCATCCACCCATCACATCTGGGCTGAGTCCCGGTTGATGAGCATGAATGGTGTCACGATCGAGCCACTCTGCGCCCCATGCCCCATCTTCCCGATCGTCTCGATCTCCCCCAGCTAGAATGTCCTCTTCATACATTGGTGCCAAAATCCCACAGGCCCAGTAACCGGCATCCAATCCAGTCAATTCTTCTAGTTTGCGGGTCCAATCTGGATACATGGCCCGACTTTGCAAACATAAATCGAGCATCGGACTTGGTGAAAGTTGCTCGGCCTGGGGAGCCAGCATTCCAGCCGCTGCATGTAATGCCGCCTCAGCAAAATTACGGCTCAACACCTGTACCGTTAAGCCTCGCCATCGCAGTTCTAACGCGATCGCCAAGCCCATCGTGCCACCACCAATAATGACTACATCACTCACAGACATAATTGAATTACCTTGTTACCAACCAGCAGGGATAGGACGCGTGGGAAAAGCAGGCTTAGTGGTCGGTCGGTTTTGGCTAGGTGGCATTGGCGTAGTAGTGTTCGATTGGGAGCGAATCGCTTCGCTAGGAGTCGTTGTAGTTGCAGCCGCGATCGGAATTGAAACGCTAAAGCCAGTGCTGCGAGGCTGCGGGGTTTCCTGAGGGCGACTGACCGCATTTAACTGCCAGGAGGACGATCGTACCACCTGCCAGCCGAGTAATATGCCAACTAAAATCAGCCCTGCTAAAAATAAACGGCTCATGACTGCCTCGATCGTTCCGCCCGGTTACTTCCTGATCCTAATCGCAATTAGGTGGGTAGCATCAGGACATGGTATGAAGGCATCCGGGACTGAACCAACGTTGAAGCTCACCAAATGACGCGATCGCCCTGCCCCCAAAAGCCATCAGATTTCGTCACCGTCACATCCCCCAAAATTTGAGTTTGGCAGGCCAGTCGTCTCTGTTTGCCTGCCGTATGGGGTGGCAAGGATAACCGGGCTGTTTCCCGCCAGCTAGGCGCTGATACTTGGCCTTCAACGGCCACTGCGCACGTGCCACAGGTACCCAACCCGTGACAGTTAATCACAGCAGCTTTACCGTTGTAAACATCAATGCCATTTTGTAACAAAGCTTGCCGCAAATTGGCCCCTGTTTCACACTGGAAAGCCTGACCCTGTGCCCGAATAGTTGGCGTAATGCGCCTGCTCTTGGATTCACACTACATTATTTATTATCCCAGCTATTAATCTGATCCATTTCTTACAATCAGTCTCGCTGGTTGACTGTTCTCCTCATTCCCCATCCTCTATGACCTTAGGAACCTCTCGCCCAATTTGGATTTATGACACTACACTTCGGGACGGTGCCCAACGTGAAGGGTTGTCGCTGTCTCTAGAAGATAAACTGCGGATTGTGCGTCAGCTCGATCGCCTGGGGATTCCGTTTATTGAAGGAGGATGGCCGGGAGCCAATCCTAAAGATGTCCAATTTTTCTGGCATTTGCAGGAAGAACCGCTGACTCAAGCCGAACTGGTGGCCTTTTGCTCGACTCGCCGACCGGGAATTGCCGCAGCCGATGACCCTATGCTGCAACCGATTCTGGCCGCTGGCACCCACTGGGTAACAATTTTTGGCAAGTCCTGGGATCTGCATGTGACCGAAGGCTTGCAGACAACGTTAGCCGAAAACCTGGCCATGATTCAGGATACGATCGCGTTTTTGCGAGCTAATGGTCGGCGGGTGATCTACGATGCCGAACATTGGTTTGATGGTTACAAACAGAATCCTACCTATGCCCTAGAAACGCTTAAAACAGCGATGGCCGCTGGTGCCGAATGGTTAGTTTTCTGCGATACGAACGGCGGTACACTGCCCCATGAAATCAGTCAAATTGTGCAGGATGTGATTCAAGCGATCGGGCCACAACCCCAGACCTCACCATCGACTGTCCCGGCGCCGCAATTTGGCATCCATACTCATAACGATTGTGATACGGCTGTTGCTAATGCCTTAGCCGCGGTCATGCAGGGCGTTGAGATGGTACAGGGGACGATCAATGGCTATGGCGAACGGTGTGGCAATGCTAACCTATGTTCGTTAATTCCCAATCTGCAATTGAAATTGGGCTATACCTGTATCGCTGAACATCAATTAGCTCAGTTAACAGAGGCAAGCCGGTTTGTCAGTGAGGTCGTGAATCTGGCGCCCGATGATCACGCTCCATTCGTCGGTTTATCGGCCTTTGCCCATAAAGGTGGCATTCATGTGAGTGCCGTTGAGCGCAATCCATTAACCTACGAACATATTCAACCAACGGCGATCGGTAACCGGCGGCGGATTGTGATCTCTGATCAGGCAGGACTCAGCAATATTTTGGCTAAAGCCCGTACCTTTGGCATTGAATTGGAAAAACAAGACCCAATTTGTCGGCAATTACTTCAGCGGTTAAAGCACCTAGAAAGTGAAGGCTATCAGTTTGAAGCGGCAGAAGCCAGTTTTGAATTATTAATGCGTGAAGTGTTAGGGCAACGCCCCTCGCCGTTTCAAATTAAAGGGTTCCAAGTCCATTACGATATGGTTCCCGATCGCGATCAAGATCAAGCGCATTCCCTGGCCACCGTAAAAGTTAATGTCGGGGGACAGGATATTTTGGAAGCAGCAGAAGGCAATGGTCCAGTATCAGCCTTGGATGCGGCTCTCCGCAAAGCGTTGACTAATTTTTACCCTGAAATCGAAACGTTCTATCTCACAGACTATAAAGTGCGGATTCTGGACGGCGCAGCGGGAACCTCGGCCAAGACGCGGGTGTTAGTCGAGTCGAGCAATGGTTCACAACGGTGGACGACAGTAGGAGTGTCGGGCAATATTCTGGAAGCGTCTTATCATGCCGTCGTGGAAGGTCTGGAATATGGGCTGTTATTGCAACCACGATCGACCGTTGATATGACTTCTGAATTCCAGCCTTTTAGCGCATCTTAATAGCTAATCCCAAACCGTCTGTTGGCAAATTATTCAAGCCGACTTTTAGAACAACTGGCACCAGTTAAATCTCGAAGCTGATGCCAATTGTTTCCTATTTAGGCTTCAACTTTCACGCCTTTCCAAAAAGCAATATAGCCTTTGATATTCTTAGCAGCATCCTTAGGCTCAGGATAGTACCAGGCTGCATCTTTGTTCATCTGACCATCAACTTCAATGGTGTAGTAGCTCGCTACTCCTTTCCAACCACACGTAGTATGGGTATTGCTGGATTTGAAATACTCTTGGTTAATTGAGTCAGGTGGAAAGTATTGGTTACCTTCTACGACTTCACACTGATTACTCTCTGCCAGCACGGCACCGTTCCAGATTGCTTTAGGCATAAATTCAATCTCACTGGGGATGAATAGGGATTGCTTGCAGCTTAACGAAACTTTGTGTTTTTATGCAAGTCTATCCTCTAATTCATCCTGCTAGCTGATATAAAAACCAGTGGATTTTTCATAGATTAGCCTAAAATTTCAGCCATAACAGTATATTTTTATGGTGATCAATTGAAGTAGCTTGATGCAATTCTATTAACAGCAAGGTCAACTAAATAGATTAGCTATTTAGCGGAGATAACTATCAGAGTTTGGGCATCGAAGCAGGATAAGCCCGATCGCTAAGCAACTAAATATGTGATTTTATTGTCCGATTCTTCCATTATCTTAGAATTGCTTTAGGATCTGCATTCCTCTAACCATTGGGCCTAGTCTATTGCCACAATTGATGATACGGACAGATTCCCTTCTGTCCAATTGCTGCATTTAATGGGCAATGGCTCGACTAGGGTGGAAATCAGGAACCTATCCTTAGCAGTCCGATCATTCTTCAGGTTTCAGGAGAGATGGTAATGAGCCGTGCCACTGACTATGCTATGACTGACCGAGAGCGCCGCTATCTCCAGGCTATGGGGGACTATAGTGAGGCTCAGTCAATTCCAGAAACTTGGGCGATCGCGGCTCAACGCTTCGGTACAGCGATTGCGCTCCATGCTCCCCATTTAAAGCCGCCCGTAAAAGTGAGCTATAGCCAGCTCTATGACCAAATCCAGCAGTTTGCCACTGGATTACAGGTACTCGGAGTCAAACCTGGCGATCGCGTCTCATTGTTTT
>DATNPU010000335.1:0-4731 GCA_036703105.1 Microcoleaceae cyanobacterium | reverse complement strand
TGAGCCAGGTTGCCGTTCGGCTTGGGTGGCGCGGTTAAATTGACTGGCTTTATAATCTGCTCCACCCACTAAAGCCAGGACTTCTCCAGTTTTGGCATCCAGCGTGACGATCGCGCCCTGAGAGTAACCAAGATTCGCTCCAGTACTAGCGATTTCATTCCGGAGGGCGGCTTCAGCTTGAGCTTGCATCTTAAGATCCAGACCCGTTTCAACAATAAAGTTGCCTTCAGCCGCCAGATCCTCCCCCAAGAGCGCTTGCAGATCAGCAAACACCTGATCGTGGTAATACGGTGCTAAGGAGCCTTGCAGTTCTTCTCGCGCTTTTGGGTTGATCTCAATTCGCGATCGACGGGCCGCTCGTTCTTCCTCAGCCGAAATCATGCCCAGGCTTAACATGCGGCTGAGCACACCATCTCGCTGTTGAATCGCTTTCTCATAGTTACGCACCGGATTGTATAGGTTCGGTGCTGGTAACATCCCTACCAGAGTCGCCGCCTCCGACAGCGTCAAGTCCTTGGCCGACTTACCCAGGTAGAACTGAGCCGCATCTTCAAACCCATAGGCGCCATTGCCCATAAACACCCGGTTCAAGTAGGTCAGCAGCAGAAAATCCTTATTGTGAAAGGTTTCTAGTTTCATTGCTGCCACCATTTCACGCAGCTTCCGCGCCGCTGTGTCCTCGGTGCCCACATACTCGCGCAAAATACTGCGGGCTAGTTGTTGGGTCAGGGTACTGGCCCCCTCGCGAATCTCCCCCCCGCGTACATTCGCCACGAGTGCCCGCATCACCCCGATCGGATCCACGCCAAAATGCCAGTAAAACCGGGAGTCTTCTGAGGCAATCACTGCATCGGGCAAATAGCGAGAGTACTCAGCCAACTGCTTCATTTCACCGTGGGTACGGGTAGTATTCGCCGTTAACGGAGTTTCACCATCACGGGCATAGACCATCACCGGCCCTTGCACCGAGAGCGGTAGCGGCGTCACCGAGAATTTTTGCCATTCTACTAAGGTCGCGATCGTCGCGATCGCCGCTAGCCCACTAAACCCATAGATGCCATAACGATAGACTTTGACATACCAAGGCGGTGGATCATAGAACTTAATTCGTACCGCATCGGCTAATTCAGCCGGCCCTAACGTGTAGACATCATTGTGGCGTAACACCATCGAGCGAATCCGCCGCTTGCCACGAAAAATTCCATTGGTCGAATTCTCATCTCGCAGCACAAAGGGCGATCGCAAAATGTAGGCCAATATCCCCGGTGGCTGTTTCTTCCGGTTCAGAGACAGATGCCGCTGACTGACCACCGGATTCCGAATCACAATGTCGCAGTCTTTAGAACTGCGTCCCAACACATAGCGATCGCCCAGCAACGGATATTTTTCTGCCTGATCAGCACTAGCCTCCTGCACCCAAAGTTCGGGCACTTTTGCCTGCGGATTTAGCTTGAGCTTAGAAAAGTAAACCCGCGTCTGATTCTGAACGGTTTGCACCGTTTGAGTAACTTTTCCTAAAAATGTTTGCGGTGGCTGAGTCGGTGGAGTCATGGGTATCGACCAACAGGGCGTACAGAAGGCAGAATTAATCCTAAGCTTGAATGTTCCGGTCGGCTTCTGCCCTATTCTAGACAACCCGCACCAAGTCAGCAGTAATTCAGTGGTCACTTAACCATTTCATCTCCCTAAGCGTCCCCAGCCTCCTCAGCCTCCCGACAGTTCCCACCGACTCTAGGGTGCTAAAACCTCAGTCCCAAACTATTCTCAGCACTTAACACTCAGCACCCAGTACTTTCAACAAATGTCCTACCCTTCCGTCGGTGACTTCGCCTGATCCAAATCCGCCAAACTCACCCGTTGAGCCGGATTAATAAACTCATTTAAGCCTTCCCCTAGCAGCGATAGGCCAACCACCATAATGGTCATGGCCAGACCCGGAAATAACGTTGTCCACCAGATGCCCCCGGTTGATAGCCCATTCAAGGCCTGTTGCAAATCATGGCCCCATTCCGGTGTTTCTTCGGGCAAGCCTAAGCCTAAAAAGCCTAAACCTCCCAGGGTTAGCACCGCATCAGCCGCATTTAAGGTCAACAGGACCGGCACACTTTGCACCACATTCAGAAATAGATACCGGGTCATGACCCGCCAAGTGGATGCCCCCAAGGCTTGGGCCGCTTCCACAAACATCTCGGTCTTGACACTAACGGTATGGTTTCTAACCACGCGGTAATACTGGGGGACATAGGCAATACTGAGGGCGATCGCAGCATTCAGGACGCCTCGGCCTACGACAAACGCTAGTGTGACAGACAACAACAGTCCTGGCAGCGTATAAACTGCATCCATCAGAAATAGCAGGATGCGATCGAGCCTGCCACCTAAATAACCACTCACCATGCCTAACGGAACGCCAATGATCAGACTCAGCAAGGTGGCCAGAATCACGACCTGCCAAGCGGCTTGACTACCGAAGACCGTGCGGGAAAACACATCGTAACCCAGGCTAGTGGTACCAAACCAATGCTGGAGCGACGGGGGCTGACTGGGAGGGTTATCCAGAAACTCGATCGGGTTTTGGATTAAGCCGATCGTCATCAAGAGGGGCGCGGTAATGGCCAGAATCAAAAAAACTGCTGTAATTACCAACCCAATCCGGGTCATTTGCAGGGATAGACTGGGACGGGCAGACAACAGACGACGGGGCAGGGGAAGGCGGAGCGTCATAGAGCAGCGATCGCAAAATTCATCTCCTCACCCTATCATCTAACCTTCCCTGGGCTAAAATCAGTCGGCTAAAAATCTACGCCGCGCTTCAGATCAACCCCTTTCTCGGCATAGTGTTTGTGACAAATCATCTCGGAGTGGGTGCTAGCCAGATCAAAGTAAGCAGGCGGATTCTTACAGCGTCCCGTAATAATAATTTCCGTATCACGGGGTTTTCGTAACAGAGCATGAACGATCGGTTCTTCTGGTAGCAACTCTAGATCCACTGTGGGATTCAGTTCATCCAAAATGATGGTTTTATACAGTCCCGAAGCGATCGCGGCTCGGGCAATTTCCCAGCCCCGTTCGGCCTCCACATAATCGAGTTCCTGTTGTTGACCCCGCCAGACGATCGCATCCCGTCCACAGCGTTGATGATCGACCAAATTTGGATAGCTTTGGCGCAGAGCAGCGATCGCGGCATCTTCGGTATAGCCACTGCCACCTTTCAGCCACTGCATAATCAACACTCGGTGCGATAAGTCCTGACTAATTCCCCGCCCGATCGCTTGTAAGGCTTTCCCTAAGGCACTGGTGGATTTACCTTTTCCGGCTCCGGTGTAAATCTCGATTCCCGACATACCATAGGCTTGAGCTGTCGGATGATATTGCGGTCGCATCTCGGAATGGAGATCGGCAATATCCAATAATCCTTGGGGAGCTGCCCGTCCGGTCGCAATGATCTCCATGTGTTCCGGCTTGCGCTTTAAGGCACTGACAACATCCTCAACCGCCAGTAAGCCCAGATCCAAGACAGGGTTTAATTCATCCAGCACTACTACTGAATAGAGTCCAGACGCGATCGCGCCTTTGGCCACATCCCAACCGCGTTGCGCTTCCAGACGATCGAAACGAGTAATCTCATCTGGCCCAAAGAACTCGGCCCGACCAGTCCGAACTTGATCAATTAAGTGAGGAAATCCCCGTTGCAGGGCTTCGATCGCGCCATCTTCGTCATAGGTGCGTCCGGGGCCTTTGAGAAAGCGCAACAGTAACACACGGGTTTGCCAGTCGGTATGGATGCCTAAGCCGATCGATCGCAGCACCACCCCCAGAGCCGCCTGGGATTTACCTTTGCCTGCTCCGTCATACACATGGATCTGACCTACTAATCGGTCAGAGCGAGATTGAGCTGTACGAATCCCGACTCCAGAGCGTACCATTGTTCTGACTGTTCCCATGCTGCTCCAATCTTAACGGAATTTCCCGGCTTAACCACCTTCATTGCTGACGCTATATATAGCGCATTTAGGTCACAACGTTACGCAAGTTAAGCTAGATGTAGAAGCAGGATCGCGTTAGAGATTTGTTGAGACTGAGGGAACAGCTACTTTTGAGCCACTCCTTCAACAAACTGCCGGATTTCCGGGTCATTTTTGCTGAGCTGATCAAATACAGTTGGGTCGGTTTTGAGATCACGTTGGAGTTGCTGAATACGATCGTCTTTCTTCGTAGGAATTAAAAACACATTGCCCTGATTAAAATCGAACGGAATGCCATTAATCGAAACAATATTTTGCTTGCCGTCTGGACTCCCCCACTTCCACTCAATTTGCTGACTCCCTCCTGCTCTCATCTCACCCGCATAGGAGTCCTCCAACGCTGAACCACAGGTACTCCGTTCAGTGCCAACAAAATCAGTCCATAACACCAGGGTCGGCTTGTTATTAATTACAATATATTGAACTTGCGTTCCTTGAATCTCTTTAGAACCACAAGTGCCAGGTAGATTTAGAGTGCTGTCTAGCGAATTTCTTTGGCAACTAGGGATGCTTAGTCCAATTAGAAATAGAGCCAATAGAGACTTTTTCATATGCAGTATTGTAATTACAATTCATCCATAGATTAGTCCCAAGAAAAGCGATCGACCTTATGATATATCGCTGTTTTGCCATCACTTTGTAAGATAATCAAATCTTTTTGAATCGTTATTCTTTGAGTAGTAGCACCCCAAACATTGAACATTTT
>DATNPU010000285.1:0-7060 GCA_036703105.1 Microcoleaceae cyanobacterium | reverse complement strand
GTCCAGAAGTGGCGTTGCAATTAACTGATGTCCAGATTGCCACTGATCGCCTGGTGATGAAACTCGGTAATTTAATCGTGCATCAAGGTGAAGTGATGGGCCTAGCCGGACTAGAGGGTAATGGCCAACAATTGTTGTTACTGTTGTGTGCGGGCCTGCTGCCAGCCGCTAGAGGAACAGTGAAGTTGAATGATGTGGCGCTGACCACAAAACCGTATGCCGATTATCTCCAGGCTGGAGTCGGGTACTTGCCTGCCGATCGCCTTCATGATGGCTTAGTGTCAGGACTGACGATTCAAGAACATATCGCTCTACGGACGCCTAGTCGTCGCTGGTTGATCGACTGGAAAACGATGTTCGCTAAGGCTCAGCAAGCGATCGCGTTATTTAATATTCGTGGTCAACCGCAGTCTCAGGTGGAACAGCTTTCTGGTGGCAATCAACAACGAACTCAATTGGCCTTATTACCTGTACCACTCAATCTATTGTTGATGGAACATCCAACGCGGGGATTGGATATTGAATCGGCCCTATGGGTTTGGCAACAACTGATTGCCCGCTGTCAAGGCGGTACGGCCATTTTGTTTATGTCCTCTGAACTGGATGAAATTATGCAATACAGCGATCGAGTCTTGGTGTTTAGTGGTGGACAAGTCTCTGCTCCGATTCCAGTGGCCGAACTAACGGTCGATCGTTTAGGAGAACTGATCGGTGGCAAACTGGAGGCCTCCTTCGAATGACAAAGTCCCTTTACTATCAGGCTGCGGCATTGCTGCTCTCCTTCGGAGTCATTGGCGGCATTATCCTGTTAGCAGGTGGTTCCCTGTGGCAAGTGATCACCAGTATGGGAGTCGGAGCCTTGGGTACGCCCGATCGGCTGGCTAGAGTCGCGGCGACTTTGTCCCCCTTATTGCTCTGCACCAGTGGATTATTATTCACGTTCACAGCGGGCTTATATAACTTGGGGATTGAAGGGCAGATCGTCATCGGTGCGATCGCGACCACATTTGTCATGCGCCTGACCCAAGATGTTTTGCCACCCATAATCGTAATTTTGCTAGCGATCGGGGCAGGGGCAATCGGTGGAATGCTCTGGGGATGGCTGGCCGCAGTACTGAATGTCTATGGACGAATTAACGATATTTTTGCCGGATTGGGATTGAACTTTGTCGCGGATGGTCTGGCACTATACCTGATTTTTGGCCCCTGGAAGAAAGCGGGAGTGGCATCCATGAGTGGCACTGAACCATTTAGGGAATCCCTTTGGTTACCAACTTGGGAGCACACCGACTTTAGCCCAATCTCCTTATTAGTTGGCCTCATGGCTGTAGTGGGAACGTTGATGGTGTTGCGGGGCACTTACTTTGGTTTGCAGTTGCGGGCAGTTGGACATAACCTGCGGGCCTCCTACATTTTGGGCATTCCAGCAATTCGTCAAGTCATGAGTGCCTTTGTCATTTGCGGTGGCTTAGCCGGACTAGCCGGAGCTTTACAGGTTCTAGCGATCTTCCATCGGCTCATTCCTAATGTCTCCAGTGGTTTAGGCTTTTTGGGCTTATTAGTAGCGATGCTAATTGGGTCAAATATCTGGCTGATGTTGCCGGTTGCTAGCTTCTTCAGCCTGCTCAACGTGGGTAGTTTACAACTTCCCCTCTCCCTGAACCTGGAATCCTCTCTGGCTGGTGTGATCCAGGGGATGTTAGTACTCTTTGCTATTCTCGGACGCGGCTTTAGCCAGATCACCACCAAATCCACCTCTGCTTAAACGATCGCTCTCTTCCCATCGGTTGTCTCTCGCTTATCTATGGCGTTGTCCCAAATCATTCCAATTCTTTCTGTCGCGATCGCCACTTCTACGCCCCTTGTCTTTGCCTGTCTGGGTGAAACCATAACGGAACGATCGGGGGTAATTAACTTATCGGCGGAAGGCACTCTGATGTTGGCCGCTATGACGGCTTTTGCCATCGCCAAAACGACAGAAGGACTAGGCACATTACCCTGCCTGATCTTAGGGTTTGCAGGTGCCGGATTCGTTGGAGCCTTGATTGCCGCGATCGTGGCCTTTGGCACATTGACGCTGAAGCAGTCGCAAGTAGCGATTGGATTCGTGCTGACCTTGCTCTGTGCCGATCTATCCTCATTTCTCGGCAATGCCTTTGTTCGCATTCCCGGCCCCACTGTACCTAACTTCAAACTGCCAGGGTTACAACAAATTCCTATCGTGGGTGAATTGCTGTTTCAAAGCGATGTCTTAGTGTATGCCAGCTATCTCCTGATTCTACTGACCTGGATTTATTTCTATCGATCGCGAGCTGGATTAATGTTACGGGCGATCGGCGAACAACCAGCGGCGGCCTTTGCTCGTGGCACCAATGTTGTAAGAATGCGTTACCTGTATACAGTGCTGGGTGGGGCATTGATGGGCATGGCTGGTGCCGCTTTTTCCTTAGATTTCAAAGCTGGTTGGAGTTATCGTCATACCGCTGGGTATGGGTGGATTGCGTTAGCGATCGTCATTTTTGGTGGTTGGAACCCGCTGCGAGTGGCCCTGAGTTGCTATCTGTTTGGGGTCTTGCAATCCCTTGCCAGCGTGGCGCAGAGTGCTATTCCGGAGTTACCCACGCAAGTATTGCCGATCGCGCCGTTTGTCCTGATGATCCTGCTCTTGGTTTTAACCTCTAGTCAATGGCTAGAAACCTTGTTCCAGAAGCTCCCCGATCGCATTGGTCGCCTTGCAGCTCAGATGATTACCAGCAAACCTCCCGCCGCATTAGGTAAGGTGTTTGAGCAGGATTAATCACCTGCCTCTTGGCGATGCCCATCGGGAAAAGTTGTGGTTTTATCCAGGCAAGCCCCCGTCAAGTTAGCCAGTTGGGCGCGAAATAAATTTGCTCCACTCAGTTGGGCATTGGCAAACCGGGCTTTTTCGAGGTTGGCACGACTCAAATTGGCATTTGTCAAATTGCAATCGGTCAAATCAGCCTGATAGAGATCTGCGCCCTGTAGATCGGCCTCTGCTAAATTCACCTGCTGCAATTTGGCAAAGCGGAGATTGGCCCGTGACAAATTGGCACCCCGGAGATCTGCTCCGGAGAGATCCGCTTGATAAAGTTGAATATCCCCCAATTCGGCCTTCTGTAAATTGGCCTTTGAGAAGTTCGCTTGATTCAAATTGGCGTAGGGTAAATGCACCCCAGTTAAATTACTTTGTGAAAAGTCGGCTTCAGGTAAATTGGCTTCAAACAGATAAGCAGCACTAACATCTACATCCCGAAAATCTCGCCTCCCAGTTGCATATTGCGACAGTAACTCTTCCGAACTCAATTTCTCCATGGGTAGTGGATTAAACAGTATGCTCCTATGCTCGTTGGGTTGCTGTAGTCATTCATTGAAACAGCCCAAAACCTTGCAGCCACAGGTGTCATGAACAACAGGCGATCGATTTGAGCGCAAGTCAATCTCAGACGGGTGGTGCAAGCATAACGACATACCTAACAAGGTAAAGCAATGTAAATTTAAGTTAGCCTTCCTTAACCTTTTCTTTTGTTTAGTGCAATTTATTGCTCAGATTAGGTTTATAAAACGCTGAATAATTGACAGATGGAGTTCTCGATCGCAATCTTAGTTAATTTTCTGAGAAACTATTCGCAACATAAAGTAAAAATTAAGGTCTACTGGAAATCAGCCGACAAAAACGACTTAGACCTTAAGAATTGGCGATCGTTCTTGGATGAGTTTTAAAAGTGCTGAGTGCTGAGAAAAGGTTAATAGTCCTCACCATCCCCATCTTCCTCACCTTTCCCCATCCCCTCAACTTAGCTCTCCCGCCCAAGGTTGTTTCCCCTGCCATTTCGGCGGCTTACCGGTTTTCGAGAGCAATTTACCAATCTGTTTTAGATCAACGTTGCCGCCTGTAATTAGTACCCCAATCCGAGCATCCGGCAACGCCACGACTCCTTCTAACAAAGCGGCGGCGGCCAAGGCTCCAGTGGGTTCAACCACAATTTTCATCCGTTCCCATAAAAACGCCACGGTACGAGCGATCGCGGCTTCCGACACTGTGGCCATATCCGATACATAATGCAGCACTAACGGAAAAGTTAGCTGTCCCAGCGATGGAGTACGAGCACCATCGGCGATCGTGTCAGGATTATGGACTGTTTGGAGAGTTTTGCTATAGAACGATCGCGTAGCATCGTCGGCTCGTTTGGGTTCGACGCCGACCACTTTGCATCCCGGTGCTAATGCCGCAGCTGCGATCGCACTGCCTGACAATAGGCCGCCACCACCACAACACACCAGCAACAGATCAAGTGGGCCGACCTCCTCTATTAGCTCCTTCGCGGCGGTTCCCTGTCCAGCAATCACCTGCGGGTGATCATAGGGATGAATTAACGTCAATCCGCGATCGTGGGCAATCGTTCGGGCTAATTCTTCCCGGACAGTGGTTAAGCGATTATAGAGAATCACTTCAGCGCCATATCCCCGAGTCGCTTCCTGTTTCACCTCCGGGGCATCTTCTGGCATGACGATCGTTGTGGGCATATTCAGCAACCGTCCAGCTAAGGCGATCGCTTGCGCATGATTACCAGAGGATACTGTTAATACGCCCCGCTGCCGCTCCTCTGCCGAGAGTTGCGATAACGCATTATAAGCACCGCGAAATTTGAACGATCCGGTCCGCTGAAAGTTCTCACACTTGAAGAACACTTGACTGCGAGTGCGTTGATTAACCGTAGTGGAGGTTAATACTGGAGTGCGGTGAGCCTGTCCTGCTAAACGGGTGGCCGCCGCCACAATGTCTTCATAGGTAACTGGCAGGGGTTCAGACTGAGAATTAGAGGCAGAAGCCATAGCCGTTGTCATTAGCTCAACGTCAACAATTAACAGTAACCGATCGTCCAGTGGCCGCCGCTCCAATTGTGGGGAGTTGGGCCTGCATGGGAATAGTGATGATAAACTCTGTGCCCTGACCAACTTCGGAATGGCATTCCAACGTGCCACCGTGTTTTTCAACAATGATTTGGTAGCTAATGGACAACCCTAATCCGGTACCTTTACCCACAGGTTTAGTAGTGAAAAACGGATCAAATAAGCGCGATCGCGCCTGCTCTGGAATCCCAATGCCATTATCTGCAATCCGCACCCGAATCTGCTGTTGCTCCACCAGTTCCGTATGAATCCAAATTTCTGGTTGCCAGGATAGCGCTGTTGATGGGGATGAATTGGCAACTTCAGATCGAGGGCATGAAGTAGTTAAATCTGAATCGGTTTCTAAACGAGTTTCTAGGGCATCGATCGCATTGCTGAGAATATTCATTAATACTTGGTTGAGTTGCCCAGGGTAGCACTCTACGCAAGGCAGTTGCTGATAGATTTTGCGTACAGTAATTTCTGGTTGGCTAGATTGTGCCTTCAACCGATGCTGCAAAATCAGTAGCGTACTATCAATGCCCTCGTGAATATCAACCGCTTTAATATCGGCTTGATCAAACCGGGAAAAATTGCGTAACGATAGGACAATTTGACGAATGCGATCGGTTCCCAGTTTCATGGACGATAGCGTTTTAGGCAAATCTTCCATTAGGAACTCTAGATCGATTTCATCTTGATATTGCTGGACAACCGGAGATTCATTGGCATCTTGCTGCTGATAAAGCTTGACCAAATGGAGTAAATCTTGAGTATAAGTACCAACGTGATCAAGATTGCCGTAAATGAAACTGACCGGATTATTAATTTCATGAGCAACCCCCGCCACAAGTTGTCCCAAGCTCGACATTTTTTCTGTATGAATTAACTGGGCTTGCGTTTGCTTCAGTTCATTCAAGGTTTGGACTAGTTGTTGAGTTTGTTCTCGCAATAACGCTTCGGAATTTTGCAACTCAGCCTCAGCCTGGCGGCGATCGAGCACTTCCTGCTCCAATCGGTCATAAGCAAATTGCAGTTGTTTGGGACTGGGAATAGCCAGGATTTTAGGAACCAACGATACCAGCACGATACCTGTTCCCAATGAGATCGCGGCGGTTAACGCTTTCATGGTTCCAGACAACCAATAAGTAGGATGCCACAACGTCCAGATATCCATTAAATGCCCAGTACCGCAAGCCAGAATAAAGCTGGCAAATAGAAAAAATACCCAATCAAACGGTAAATCTCCCCGTTTACGCACAATATAAAGGAGCAACATCGGAATGGAATAATAGGCGGCCCCAATCACTGCATCCGAGGTGACATTGAGTAAAACCAATCCAGATTTCCACAAGTAACAATGTCCATGCGGTACAAACTGTTCTGAACTCAATAAGTGATGGAGGATTGAGGGCATTTATTTCTTCCTAATCGAATAATTAAGAGTGAGGAACCTCCAGCATTGATAGCGAAGCAATCCAGTTGGAAGACAAGGCAATACGGCTTTTAATTCCTACAAAGAAACTAATTTCTGCCCACCTCTGAATTGACGGAATCACAGTTATTCTGTGGCCAAATGCAAATTCAAGGTACCAAACCTCAATTATTATTCCCCAGAAAATTCAGCGATTAACGCAATGATTTTGCGCAAATCAGCCGAGCCAATTCACTAGGAATCACCACCTTTAAAAAAGTTTTTTAGTCCGATCAAATAATTTATTAAACCGGATTGATTGGCATTTTTTGAGCCAGTAAAGCCGTCCCATACGCGGCTTCTGTATGCAGTGAAGGGCCGACAGGCACACCTAATAAACGCTGTCGAATTGCGGTCCATGCCGAATTATTCGCGCCACCACCGGCTGTATACACTTGCGTTAAAGGAGTCGCACCCAAGGTTTGCAATAAGTGATAGCCCTGAGCTTCAATCCGCGCGATACTTTCCAGTAATCCATGCAGAAATTCCACCCGATCGGCGGGCTGTGGCTCCAAACGGGGCGACAAATTTGGATCATTAATGGGAAAACGTTCTCCGGGTTGCCGCAGAGGGTAGTAGTCGAGCGGACTTGCGTGATCAACGGCAATTTGCTGACTCAATGTGATTAATTCAGTTGGGGTGAAAAACTGCTGTAAGACAGCACCACCAGTATTA
>DATNPU010000234.1:0-3541 GCA_036703105.1 Microcoleaceae cyanobacterium | reverse complement strand
ACTAGGACAACATGCAGGATCGGTCGGTTGATATTGATTCATGGTGGCTGAGATCGTGCGATCGGGCTTAATCTCCAATGTTTTCACTTTTACCCGTGAACCTAAAAATTCCGCCGAAATGTTTTTAGGATTACCCGCCTGATTAACCACCGCCACCAGGTAAGAGAAATCGCCATTGTTAGGCACAGTCACTTTAATCGAAGTTACCGCGTCCTTAATTCCGTCTTTATTTAGATCACCGTAGGTGACAACATCATCCATGACAAATGTACGTTTAGTGCCTGGATCCTCGTATTTACCATTGGTCAGTTTGATCGGACCTTTCGCTAAAATGTAATACTCAGCATTTTTCAGCTTCGCTTCCGTCAGCGGTGGTTTAGAGGCGGCAGATTGAGCCGGTGTTGTGGCAGAAGCCGCAGGTGATGGCATCGGAGATTTAGTTGATTTGGGCGAATTCGCTGCTGCCGATGTCGTGGGAGGAGGCGATTGAGAGGACTGAGAAGACGTTGAGTTACATCCACTCAACCCTAGTAGACTTAAGCCTAATCCAGCACAAATCACTTGTAATGAGATCGATTGATTCACAACCCACTCCTTATCACAACTCTTCTTACTACCATGCAGCAAGCGAGACAATAGTAACAGCTACCTTCTCTGACAAAGCGCTGGAAATTGTCCCAAGTCGGTTCAGATGACATCAAGCTAGGCGTGTTAGTTAAAATTTTGCCAATGTCTAATTTTTGACGGGTTTAATGCATTACAGCACAGTCAATTCAACTGCTTTTATGGTTTGAGGATACTAACAAACAGATGCCAAAAATTCGTTTAGGGAAGCGGCAGTTCTGGCTTTTGGGAATAGTACTTACATTATTAGTTGGCGTGACCTTAAAGACCCGTACAGAGATGCAACCGCCAACTCAAGTAAGGGATGTAGCTAGTCGTACCGCCGATCGAGAACACCATCAAGCGCTCGCTACTGATCGTGATCAACGATCGTTGATTCAAGATTTGATCTATCAAAATGTTAGTCCAGCGGTAGTAACAATTTACACAACTCAAGCCGTAGGTTCTGGGTGTATTGTGCGATCGGATGGCTTAGTTTTAACCAATCGGCATGTAGTGCAAAATTCACCGGAAGTGCAGGTGAAAACCGCTAGCGGTGATCAGTTCACGGGGAAAGTAATCGACTTAGATTTACAGTATGATTTGGCACTGGTGCAGTTAAGTGGTTCCTCACTCCAGTTACCAACTGTAATGTTAGCGGCAACGTCTCAGTTAAAATTTGGCGAGCCCGTATGGGCGATCGGGAGTCCGGCGGGTAAATCAGGCGTTCTGACTACAGGCACATTTACCCGCATAACCCAACAGGGGAGTTTGCAAACCAGTGCTGGATTACTGAGTGAAGGTAATTCTGGTGGCCCCTTATTGAATCGCCAAGGTGAAGTTATTGGTATTAATAAAGGAGTATTAACCGATCACAGTGGACTGGCAACCAAAGTTGAAGCGGCCCGAGCGTTTATTCAGCGCAATGATGTGATTTACAAACGGCAAAGTCCGACGATTCCATCCCTTTAAAACAATTGAGGCACGATATTTTCGCGCCTCTTAGTTCACCGCTTATGGTGGCCAAATTTGGTATGAATTGATGACTACATCTTGCTAATAATCCGCTGCACAATTTCCATCCCGGTAACAGCCTGCCAGCCAAACAATCCCATCATGGCAACATTGAGGGCAATGTGAGTATAACGAGCCCAGTCGTGCCCTTTTTGCATAAATGGTGATAGGGCAGCAGCGGCGGCAATTAAACCGGTCATCCCCAGACCAGCTAAAAGATGCGGCCCGACAAACAACTTACCATTATTGATAAAGGTCACAGCCATACCACCGATCGACCCTAGTACCATCAGTGCCAGCAGGATCGACCCAATTTGATAATGTTTAACGTTATATTTACCTTTAATCAGTTCTTTTCTAACTTCGGCTGTGGCTATCCGCGTTTTACGGGATTTCATGCCCAGATAGAATGCATAGCTAGACAGGATTAATAACACCCACATTAGAACGGGGTGAAAAAATTGACTCCAGACTTTAACAGACTCGGGGATAACGAAGCTCATAGTAATCAGAGGAAGTGAAGGGTCTTCATAAAAGTTAGCATAAATATATAATTAATCGTAATCGTTATGCTTGAGTGAGATTAGCGATCGCGGCGATCAAACCCTTGTGGTAATCCCGGTGGTAGTCCTTCACCAGATGAAAAGCGGGGCTCGACGATCGATGTTGTCTTGTCCCGATTTTGGTCAATAAAGCCTTTAGCCACTACTACACTCGTTGCTAAACTTGTCATCTGATCCGACCCATCTCCCGCCGGACGAATGCCCTTGTTCACGCCAATCATTTCCCCTTGGGTATTCAAGAGCGGCCCCCCAGAATTGCCGGGTTTCAGTGGCACACTCGATTGTAAATCCCCTTTGCTAGTGATGGTGAGCAACTGCCCCGTGGTCATGACACCTGCCCGCCCAAATGGACTACCGATCGCGTAAACCGTTTGCCCAATCTGAAGTTGCTCTGTATTCGCTAATCGCACTTGCGGTAATGAGTTGGCCACCACTCGAATTAAGGCCAGATCATTGCTGCGATCGGTGGCAATCACTTGCCCCGAATATTCATCTCCAGTCGCCAGTTTCACCGTTACCGCTTCATTTCGTCGCACGGCTCGTCGCACCACATGCGTATTTGTAATCACCAAGCCATCGGCACTGACAATACTGCCAGAACCAATTTCTCGGCCAACATAAATCGTTACCACCGCCGGATTGACCTGGGCATAAATGGTTGCATCTGATAATTCCGTGGGTCGGCTAGATAGCTTTGGTTGTACCGGAACTGGAGAGGCCGGTAGCACTGTTGGGCTAGCTAGAACTACCGTTGGGCTAGCACTAGCCGATGGTTGTGGCAAGATCGGCTTCAGCCCTGGGGCCAGCGGTGGCAGTGAACGCGGCTCCGCCGACAAGGAGGTTTCGATCGGCTCAACTGATCGAGCGATCTGAGGCATAGATTGATCTGAGGCCGCGATCGACTCCAGCATTTTCCCAACAGCGACCACTCCAGTCAGCATCACCGCCGAAATAATCGCTACCTGCACATATGACTGACGCATAAGCTTCGAGAGAATAGAACCACCGCACACTACCAGCTTATGACTAGCTGCGGTCATTCTACTGACTTTCAGCCATTTAGATCAGCCAACCGGAAACAATGAACTATGAGCAATGATGATTGTTCACTGCTCACCATCCATATCACCTGGTAGCTCAATCACAACATTGGGATCTTGTTCAGCTTTACGGAAGAACCACCGTTTCGGCGGCTTCGGCAGCGGCACTCCTTGGGATTTGTGGAAGTCTTCCTGCACTTTACGCGTGAGCCGATTCGAGACTTGCCGGACTACTTGTCCTAACACCTGATCCCCCGTCGTTTGAATCAAGGATTTAGGTAGTGCATGAATGAAGCGCGGAAACAGAATCATGACTGTTAA
>DATNPU010000225.1:0-7416 GCA_036703105.1 Microcoleaceae cyanobacterium | reverse complement strand
CAGGTTTAAGGATTTCAACTTTTCATGAATAAAGTAGGCTACAGTTAAGCGGCTAAACCACTTGCGATCGGCCGGAATGATATGCCAGGGTGCCCATTCAGTGCTGGTTTGAGTAAATACATCTTCATACGCCTTCATGTAGTCATCCCACAACAATCGTTCTTTGGCATCTGCCGCCGAGAACTTCCAGTTTTTTTCTGGGCGATCGATACGGTCTAAAAACCGCTGTTTCTGTTCATCTTTAGAAACATTGAGAAAAAATTTCAGCACTAAAATACCGTTGTTTACGAGATATTTCTCAAAATGATTAATTTCCTCAAACCGCTGCTGCCAAATCTTTTTGCTTTTCGCTTCCGGTGGTAATTGTTGTTTCTCCAAAATCTCTGGATGAACCCGTACCACTAACACTTCTTCATAATAAGAGCGGTTAAAAATGCCAATCCGTCCACGTTCCGGTAGGGCTTTAAACGATCGCCAGAGATAGTCGTGATCCAATTCTTCAGCGGAAGGGGCTTTAAAGCTAAAGACCTGACACCCCTGGGGATTCAACCCCGACATCACATGCTTGATCACACCATCCTTCCCGGCCGCATCCATTGCTTGCAGGATAATCAGTAGAGCATAGGTATTTTGGGCATACAGGATATCTTGAAAGTACGCCAAGCGTTCAATCCCAACCTGTAAGACTCCCTCAACATCCGATTTTTTTAGATTAGCCGAGTACCCTGGATCAAAATCCTTCAGCTTGATCTTAGAACCGGGTTGAGCAATGAGCTTGTCAGCATTGAACCGAGCCAGAAATTCCTTAATGTCTATAGCTTTAGTATTCATAATTTAGTGTTGCAGTAAGTTACTACTGTTCCCCAGTCATTAACCCTGAACCGCTACCCCAAGGGCGATCGTGGTGGGGAAATATGTAATTTGGTTAAAAACCTGTAGGTGACTCTTGGCCTAGCGAAGGGGGTATTTGTAAGTCTTCTGTTATAACTTATTTGACATTGAGGGGCTAATATCAAATAATTTCCATTTTTCTTCAACAATTCTGCTGCGAAATGTTGTTTTGGTGACTCATTCTTAAACAACTGCACTATAATCTCTGCACAATTTTGAATCTGGCAAGAGGCTTTCCTATGAACAAGAGCGAATTGGTAGATGCGATCGCCCACAAAGCATCCGTCACTAAGAAAGATGCGGATACCGTTCTTAGTGCAGTGATGGATACGATCATGGATACCGTGTCCTCTGGTGATAAGGTAACGTTGGTTGGGTTTGGCACCTTCGAGGCACGGCAACGCCAAGCTCGCGAAGGCCGCAATCCTAGCACTGGCAAGCCGATTAAAATTCCGGCAACAACGGTTCCCGCCTTCTCGGCGGGGAAATTGTTTAAGGAAAAAGTGGCTCCGGCGGCGGAAGAAGAAGAGACAAAATCTAAGAAAAAAGCGAAAAAGTAGCTCACTGCTGCCCACAAACTCCTTGAAGCAATCCCTGTGCGACTGCCAGAAGCCGAAGAGTTCAGCGATCGAGGTTCTGGTTCCGTTTGTGCAGGGGTTATTGTTATCACCCGATTTAGCAATAAAGGCACCCATTTGAGTGCCTTTAATCAGGTTTGAGTTCAGCATCAACCGAGCAGAAGATTACTCATTCAATGGCTCTTCGCCTTTGCCAGAAGGAATTTGTTCTTTCACCTGCACATCTTCACCCCGCACCTGCTTAAAGAACGCTTTTGTGCCTTGAGGGAGAGGTTCATCTAAATTCAGTTTTTCCCGCACAGTATCAATCAGACCACCGCCGGCTTCCTCCGCTTGATCTTTAATCTGTTCGGGGTTCACTCGGACTTGGGTATTGCTGCGATCGACTTGATAGTTGCTCGCTTCCGGTGTCATCGGCGCCGCCTGCACCGAAAAGCCATTACCGAACTGGCCCAAAACAATACTCAGAAATAACGTTAAACCCACTAAAGCGGTCATCAACATCCGGCCAAAGGAAATTTTTTGTAAAGCGGTGGTGATTTGCTTCATAAAATCATGTCTACATCACTACGCTATTCAGTGTTGAATGTTTACCTCAACTAATCATCAGTCTGCCGATATAGCTATTAACTACAAATTGCAACAACCACTGACTATGCCCGACCGCAAACGCTACAGTGGTTAGAATCCGCATGATTGTGACTGTTTTGGAGTTGTGCTGTCATGACTCAATCGACCTCTGCTTCTTCTACAGCTGGTTTCTGGGACTCCGATATCCTGGATATGCTGTTTCCCTCCCATCCCACGACTGAGCCAAGACCGCATCAGGATACGGAATTATTGCGGCAGCTTAACTTCGTTCCCGGTCTCAAAGAAATTTTAATGTTGCGGCAGGTTCACGCACTGGAACATGCCACAGTTTGGGTATTAAGCGATCGGGCACGATTCCGCCCTGCCAGTTCAGACGCCAGCGATGCTCAAGAATTAGGGGGCATGTCCACCGATCGTGGCTTTTACTTATATGGACAAGTCCAACTAGAAGATCTGAGTCGCGCTGTGCAGATTGCATTACGGCGGATTACGCATGGGGAATGGGATCTCGCGGTTCACCCACGCTGCGGCACCAATTTATCCGTTGGCGTGTTACTCACAGCCGGATTAGCGCTAGGCGCAACTCTATTTATGCCACGTGATCCGATCGGGCAGTTAGTGGGAATTGGTGCGGCGGCAGCGACCGCTTCGTGTCTGGCCCCTGATCTTGGTTCCTTGGCACAACGGTATCTCACCACTTCGATTCCTTTTAATCTCGCGATCGCCAATATTACGCCGATGCAAGACCACTTCGGTCGCCCGACTCACTTTGTCCAGGTGCGCTGGATGGATTAACCTTGAGCGGTCAGCCGTTCGTGTAAACGATTCCCAGTTCTCAGAATCTGTCCGGCTAGAATGGCAGCCCCAAAACCGTTATCAATATTGACGACACCGATACCAGCCGCACAGGAGTTGAGCATTGCCAATAACGCGGCCAGGCCGTTAAAACTGGCTCCATAGCCCACACTGGTAGGAACGGCAATCACTGGACAATCAACTAAGCCACCGACAACACTGGGTAACGCGCCTTCCATTCCCGCTACAACAATTAAGACATCAGCCGTTGCGAGGGTTTCGCGTTGGCTTAATAGCCGATGGATACCAGAAACTCCCACATCCCACAGCCGCATCACCTGGAATCCCCAGAGTTCAGCGGTAACGGCAGCTTCTTCAGCTACCGCCAGATCGGCAGTCCCAGCTGAGAGAATTCCGATCGTACCGGCATATTTGGGTTGGGTGGGATAGGGGCGGTTCGTTTCGTTCTTACCCTGTACGGCACAAATCCGAGCCGCGGCGTAGTAATGTAACCCTGGCACAACATCCTTTAACTGCTCATACACGGCTGGCTCAATCCGGGTGGCCATCACCACAGAAGTCCGGTGCCGCATCACTTCCATAATTTGGGCAATCTGGTCGGGAGTTTTTCCTGGCCCCCAAATCACCTCTGGGAATCCCGTTCGCAAGGCGCGATGATGATCAATCCGGGCAAAGTTTTCGACGGGTTCGTAGTTGAGAAACTTCAGTTTTTCTAAGGCGGCGTCGGGGCTAATTTGACCGAGGGCGATCGCATTGAGTAAATCTTTAATAGCTTCGGGCTGAGTCACAATCAACTGCAATGAACAATGAACAATCCTTCTCCTTTTTACCGTAGCTGTTACCTGTAGGACAGTGATAGTTGATTAGCGGTCTTTAATTTGTAATTCCGGCATATTCCATAACCCCCAACTGGGTAAGCCAGAGTATTTTAATCCGACTAAATCATTGCGAGCTGCCATTAAAGCAGAGTCGTTCACCAGCAAAATAATTGGTAGATCATCCTGGACAACTCGTTGAAATTGGGCATAAATTTGTTTGCGTTTGGCTTCATCCAGTTCCTTGGCTCCAGCAATAAACAAGCGATCGATCGCTTGATCAAACGTTGTCGGTTGCCAGCCTTGCAAGGGCTGCTGACCCGGTTGTGGAGCCAGATTAAAGTAATGGGAGCCACCGCTACTCATCCAGAAATTGGCAGCACTATGCGGTTCGATGCCCCCCGTAAATCCGATAATATGAGCGTCCCAATCCCGACTAGTAGATATTTTTTCGCCCAACGTATTGAAATTAATTGGCGTAAAGTCCACTTGAATGCCAATTCGGGCCAGATCTTGTTTGATTTGCGCCCCGATCGCTTCTCGCACTTTATTCCCCGCATTCGTCAGCAAATTAAACCGCACCCGATTACCTGCCGCATCGAATAACTGACCTTGGGCGTTGTACTGAAATCCGGCCTGTTGTAATAAGGCTTTGGCTTTCTGCGGATTGTAGTCATAGGTTTTCACAGCATTCGCTGGCACAAAATAGGGACTCTGTACCGAGATGGGCGAATGTTGCATGACTCCCAAACCCCGAAAAATATTGGTATTCATCCGATCGCGGTCGATCGCGTAAGCCACCGCTTGCCGAAATGATAGGTTAGTGAACCACTTCAGTTTCACTGGATCGACGATCGGCTTCCCATCTTTCGTCCGAGCTGGATTCTGGTTAAATGCCATGTATAACATGCCCGACCAGGCACCCCCGTTGTAAACCTGAAACTTACCGCGCTGTTCCTCCCGTTTTAACAGCGAATAGTATTCGGGCCGCAGGGGCCGAGCATCCCCCATCACATCCAATTCTCCAGACCGAAATCGGAGCAGTTGAGTATCCGTATTCTCAATAAACTGCCAAACAATTCGATCGATATAGGGTAAAGATTGACCTTGGGTATCCCGTCGCCAGTAATAAGGATTCCGGCGAAACACCAAGCGCTGTCCAGCTACGTAGCTATCCAGCAGGTAGGCGCCATTCACAACAATTTTTTCCGGTGGCGTATCTGTGCCCCAAGTGGATAGAAACTCCAAATTGCCATCCGAGCCTTTCCGATGAATGGTGGGTTCCAACACATGCTTGGGCTGAATCAGAATCCCATCGGGGGCCGCCGTGGCTCGCATAAAGGGGGCAAACGGTTCCGGTAAGAGGAATTCCACCCGACGATCGTCTAACTTCCGCACAGCAGGAAATAAGCCTTGCGCCCCAATTCGCAAACTATCCTTGGCATCGGCGGGAATAGCCGGATTGAAGATAATATCCCGATAGGTAAACACGACATCATCCGCCGTAAGGGGCTGACCATCCGACCATTTCAGCCCCTCCCGCAACGTGAAGGTAATCCGTTTTTTGTCCGCCGCGATCGTCCAGGACTCGGCTAACGCAGGTTCCACCGCTCCGGTCACGCCATTTTCTCGCGTCAATCCCTCAAACGCGAACAGGAAAATGTTAGGAAACGATTGATTATTCGCATGATTAAATGTTTTCGGATCGGTCAGGGTACTTAAGACCAATTGCTTCTCAGCCACTGCTGTTTTTAGCTGAGCCGGATGGCAACTGACTAAAAGTACCAACCCAATGGCGGCTAATCCCAATAGAAACGATCGCAGAATTCGCCTCAAACTTCCCCATCCTTGCTCAGACTGATATGTAGTAGTCTGCCACGTCCAGCGATTTCAGCCACTACTTCGATCGCTCCCTTAAGATGGAAGATGCGCCAACAGGAATTTTGCTTTATGTCTGCCACGTCTCTGCCATCCACTCCGCTATCTGACGCCCCGATCGCACCCTTACCCTGGGAAACAACGTCGCCTGTAACGGACGATCCTCAGCGATCGATCCCGCTCCTCGGCAAATCGTTAGCTGAACTCACCGATTGGGTGCAACAACAGGGACAACCCGCCTACCGGGGCAAGCAGTTATATCAGTGGCTCTATCAACAAGGTGCCCGATCGCTGACCGACATTTCGGTTTTTCCCAAACAGTGGCGCACCGAAATGGCAGACGTCAACATCGGACGATCGCAGATTCATCACCGCAGCACCGCCCCAGATGGCACCGTGAAATTCCTCCTGCGACTGGCAGATGGTCACATTATTGAAGCGGTAGGAATGCCAACGGTCAAGGGGCAGGGTTGGGGAGATCGCAGAGGTAAGGGAGATATGGGAGGAAAGGGAGATAGGGAAAGAAATTACTCTACCTCATCTGCCCTATCCCCCTCATCTTCCTCACCGTCCCCCCTCGATCGCCTCACCGTCTGTGTCTCCTCCCAAGTCGGCTGCCCAATGGCGTGTGACTTTTGTGCCACGGGTAAAGGCGGATTTATCCGGAATTTAGCGACCCATGAAATTGTCGATCAGGTGTTAACCGTGCAGGAAGAGTTCCAGCATCGAGTGAGCAACATTGTGTTTATGGGGATGGGAGAACCACTGCTAAATGTGGATCAGGTGCTGGCCGCCGTGCGGTGTTTAAATCAGGATGTGGGAATTGGGCAGCGGCAAATCACAATTTCTACCGTTGGGATTCCGGGTCGAATTCGGCGGTTAGCAGACCAGCATTTACAGGCCACTCTAGCGGTTAGCCTTCATGCCCCAAATCAGACCTTACGAGAACACCTAATTCCCAGTGCGCACCACTATCCGCTGGAAACACTGCTGGAAGAATGTCGAGACTATGTTCGGATCACTGGACGACGGGTCACATTTGAATACATTTTGTTAGCCGGACTGAATGATCGGGCAGAACATGCGATCGAACTTGCACAACACCTACGGGGCTTTCAAAGTCACGTCAATCTGATTCCATACAACCCGATTCAGGAAGTGGATTATCAACGGCCCGATGCCCAACGCATTCAGGCATTTGTCACTGCTTTAAAAGCCCATCATATTGCGGTGAGTGTCCGCTATTCACGGGGTTTGACTGCTGATGCAGCCTGTGGTCAGCTACGAGCTTCAATAACGCGACCCTGACGAAATTCCAGGAGCATAGGCCTCAATCACTTTCCCGGTGGTTGAGCAAGTCACCATGAGGTAATCACAGGCTGGGCATTGAGTGCGAATTGAGCGGTCTTTATGAAAATGATAACGTTCGGCACCACTGCCACAATTTGGGCAACAAACTTGAATAAATGTGTCCATAGTGTTAAAAGAATTTCCAGCAATTAGATCGTGAAGCATTTGTTATTAATTCGCGAATAAACGACCAACACAATTCCTGTCAACCACTCCCCACCGCTGCATTTCAGGCAATCATTGCCAACTTTAAAAGCGAAAAACTTAATTAAGATTTAAGATCTTTTTACGCGGATTGCCTGGTTGCAATTTATTACACAAACTAATAGATTAGTTGCTTTTCTATTATGTCTAGCTCATCCATAATTGGCAATCAAACCTTAGAGATAATTTGGCGTAACACTGTTAATTTCATGTGAACTCAATCAGTTTTTGCTGATCCCCAGCTTGTCCAGACAGGGATTCTCTGAGGCCAAAATGTATTCAAAGTTACTAGG
>DATNPU010000218.1:0-8359 GCA_036703105.1 Microcoleaceae cyanobacterium | reverse complement strand
TCTAGTGAAATGTTGCCGTGGGTAAGTTAGTTGTCTTAGAACTTGGAGATGGCAGTTTCGAGCAAGGGTTTCCGGTGACGCTGGAAATTGGGGAGGAAGATGCTCATGCCGCAATCAGTATTTTAGGCAGATTGCCTCCAGCACCCGAAATTCCGGTGGCCTATGACCATTGGCAAGCGTTATACCGCAGGCTACCTGTTCCACCTGTCCGAGCAATGGGCTTACCGAAGGATCGACAACGGTATTCCTTACCAGAAGATTGCCATCGGGCAGCGGCAGAACTCCGCGATCGCATGAATGCCTGGTTACAAGCCGATTCATTCCGAGGTGTGCGAGAGAAATGGTTGCAGAGGTTACAGCCCTCTGACCCAGTACGGGTAATTATCCGAGGTGAAGATTATCGAGTACAAAAGCTACCCTGGCATCTTTGGGATTTATTAGAAGACTATCCGAATGCGGAAGTTGAATTAGGTGGCTACTACGATGCCGTCACCGATAGTAATCGCTCTCCTCGTTGGTCAGTCAAGATTCTGGCCATTCTGGGTCACAGTCAGGGAATTGATGTTCAAGCCGATCGCAGAGTCTTAGAACAAATTCCTGATGCGAAAGTCACGTTTCTGGTAGAACCTCAGAGCAAGGATTTGACCGATCAACTCTGGGATACGGAATGGGACATCTTATTTTTCGCCGGTCATAGTGTCAGTCAACAGACTGGCGAAACGGGGATCATTTACATTAATCAACACGAAAGCCTGGGGATTAGCGACCTGAAGCGATCGCTAGCTATGGCGGTGAAACGCGGCTTAAAACTGGCTATTTTTAATTCCTGTGATGGGCTGGGATTAGCGCGGGAGTTTGCCACTTTGGGCATTCCCCACCTGATTGTGATGCGAGAACCTGTGGCAGATCGGGTCGCTCAGGAGTTTCTTAAGTATTTCCTCGATCGGTTTTCTAAAGGAGAGTCCCTTTACCTGGCCGTTCGTCGCGCCCGGGAACGTTTAGAAGGTTTAGAAAGTCAATATCCTTGTGCGAGCTGGCTACCGGTTATTTACCCCAACTCCAACCAAAAGCCCCCCACCTGGCAGGAAATTAAGACGGGTAAAAAACGACCGGATCGCCATTCTGGAGCACCGAAAACAGGAATACGACTGTATCAGGCGGCGGCAGTAGGATTCACGATCGCGCTATTGCTGGCCGGAGTGCGATATTTCGGGATTTTGCAACCTTTAGAGCTTATGGCCTACGATCACCTGTTGCAACGACGACCGCATGAGCGCCCTGATGCGGATTTTGTGGTGATTACCGTGACCGATCAGGATTTGCAACTGCCGATTCAACAGCCCCAGCAGCGGCGGAATGGCAAAGCCTCCTGGTCGGATGGTGCGTTATTAAAAGTGTTAGAAAAACTAGAAACCTATCAACCAGCGCTGATTGGCCTGGACATCTATCGAGATTATCCTGCCAAGCAGGTTGATCCCCAACTGCTACAACGAATGCGCCAAACCGATCGGTTGCTCGCAATTTGTAAGGTTAGTGATCACAATCATCCTGGAATTAAGCCGCCCCCTGCTGAGGTTATTCCAGAGAAAAGCCGAGACGGTCGTTTAGGTTTTAGCGACTTTGCCATTGATCAAGATGGCGTGTTACGTCGTCAACTCTTTGCCATGAATCCGCCCGCAAATTCACCCTGTCAGGCTTCTTACGCCTTCAACACCCTCCTGGCTTTGCGGTATTTAGCCCAAAAGGGGATCAGCCTGAAATTTCTCAACGATGGCCGCGAAGTGCAATTAGGGAAGGCACGGTTTCGGTTTTTGCCAGAACATGCTGGCGGCTACCAAGGATTTGATAATTGGGGATTTCAATTGCTGTTGAATTACCGGGCTTCTCGGACGCCCGAGGCGATCGCGTCAGACCCCATTTCGCTGACTCAGGTATTACAGGGAGAACTCTCTCCCAGCGTGATCAAAGACAAAATTGTGCTAATTGGCACAACCGCCAAAACCCAAGGATTTCGCGACTATGCCAAGTCTCCTTATCGGGGGGAGCAAGGTGGCTATCGTGAGGTTCCGGGCGTTGTTTTGCAGGCACAAGCGATTAGTCAATTGATCCGGGCTGCGTTGGATGGTCGCCCGTTGTTATGGACTCTGCCGTGGTGGGGAGACGCACTGTGGATCCTGGGTTGGTCTTTGGTCGGTAGTTGGTTAGCACTCTGGTGCCAGCGTCCCTGGAGATTAGGGTTGGCCCTGGTAATTGCGATCGCAAGTCTCTATCTCTCTTGTTTATTGGGTTTGATCTACCTTGCCGGTTGGTTCCCTTTGATCCCAGCTGGGTTCAGTTTGGTTGGTAGCGCGGCTGTTGTGGGAACAGCAATTAAGTTCCTCCCCCCTACCCCCAAAACCACACGCTGAATCGGTTGGTGCTTCAGGTGAATGGCTGGCTTCTATCGTCGATCTATTGATCCCATTTTGATCTTTTGCCCCCAAGGAGTCGATTATGACTACTTCCACACCACCCAATGTCTTTGCCGCTCTGACTCGGTATGCTCTCGGCACCTTCGCTGTAACAACGCTAAGTACCCTAACAAGCGTGCCAATCACCCTGGCCAATCCGATCGTGGTGCCCGATGGGTCTGCTGACTATTCTCCCCCTCAGTTACCGACCGGAGGAGGCCGCCCGATCGCCACTGGAGCAGGTGGCAGCTATTTCAAGCCTCCCGCTTTGCCCTCAGGCGGTGCCCCCGGTAATCGAGGCGACGGTATGGGAAGCCGGGGTGGTTGTTTGGCAGGAGTCCCGATCGCCCTAGCTCCGGTCTATTCCCAGGGACGCTACAACGATCATGTCTGGGGTGAAACGACCTTAGAGCACCCGACAATTTGGTTATATTTTCCTGGGTTAGCTCCTAAAGTCAACCCGACATCTGTGAAGTTTGAACTGACGTTGCAAGATGCAGCTAACCGATCGCTCTACCGAGTGCCACTGCCTCTCCCAAACAAGGAAGGTATAGTTGGGATTACCTTACCGACTAATCAAGCCGGGATAGAACCCGACAAAATGTACCACTGGTACATTAAAGCGCAGTGTCCAGCGGCCCCCATGCAACAGCAAGCCTCGATTTACGTGGATGGCTGGATTCGCCGGATCATCCCTGATACTGGTTTCGTCACCCAGCTTCAGCAGGCCTCTCCAGAGCAAAAGTTTATTCTTTATGCTGAGAAAGGCATCTGGTACGATGCCCTCAACACCCTGGCACAACTCCGCCAAACCCGCCCTAGCGATCCTGCGCTCTCTCGGGATTGGCGTGACCTCCTCCGGTCAATTCGGTTGCCCTATTTAGCATCACATCCGATGATTCGATAACCGTAGAGTTGCCAAAGTGCTCAATGCACCGAACAGTAGGGCGGTGTATCTAATTACATCGCCAACGCCCCCTCCGATCGTCGTTGTTTATTAAATACCTGCATGATTGCCAAGTTTGTCTTGAGTACCTTAACTCTCACAACGATCAGTAGTCTTCTACCTGTAATAGTGGCTCAGGCCACCCCAGATTCATTGCAACGATCTGTAGCCCAATCCTTGCCCAGGGTTCCTAGTGGCGGCGGTAAGCCAAGTGGCACGATCGCTGGAGGGAGCCGTTTTGCCCCCCCGCCCCCCCCATCCGATATTGGGGCACCCACAAGTCGGGGTGATAGTGGCGGAGCCAGTCGGGGCGTTTGTTTGGGAAATCAGAACATCATTGCCTTGACCCCGCTCTATCAGCAAGGTCGATTGCCCCTAGTTTGGGGCCTTACCACAATGGAGCGTCCGAGTTTCTGGTTCTATGTCCCACCTGTGGCTGACTCTGCGGCCGAAATGGAATTCGTATTACGCGATCGGGCAGGTAAGAAGCTGTTCCAAACCAAAAATCCTGTTACCCAGACGGGGGTGATTCGGGTGACATTGCCCGATAGCGCCCCAGCATTGACCGTTGGCGATCGATATCAGTGGTACTTCAAAGTTCGGTGTCCGGCAGCCCAGTCGCAACCTCCTAAATATGTCAATGGTTGGATTGAGCGGCAGACGATCGAGCCAACTCTAGCCAACCAACTTCAGCAAGCATCGCCAGCTGAACGGGCAACTCTGTATGCCCAGAAAGGAATTTGGTTTGATGCCATCACCACCTTAGGACAACTGCGACAAGCAAATCCTAACGATCCAGCCCTAGCGAAACAGTGGACAGAATTGTTGGACTCGGTACAGCTAAAAGACTTGGCTGCTCAACCTATGACCCGGTAAGGGCAACTCCTGCTGGGAGCCATACTTCAGCGGGGCACAACAGTATAGGGTGAGGACACAGCGGCTTGCTTGCCAGTACGAACCAAGGCTTGATAAAGCATACTGGCCACATCCGCCCGAGTAGCCGCCTGATTAGGATTCAGCTGGTTTACAGTCGGATGACTGGTCACTAATCCGGCTTGAGTTGCGGCGGCAATTTTTGCCCGTGCCCACTTGGGAATCGAGTCCTTGTCTTGATAAATTTGCAGAACTGCCTCGGGATTTTCTGGGGCTGGCAGATTCAGTCCATACACGAGGGAAGACAACACCTCGACCCTAGAGACATCTCCTGTAGGGCGAAATGTACCGTTAGGATAACCGCTCATAAACCCGGTTTTAACCGCTTTGTCGATCGCGACATTGCCCCAATAATCTGAAGCAATATCGGTAAACTGACGGCTCGATCGACGTTCTGTGGCCTCAAATGCCTTCTGTAGTTGCACAGCGAACTCTGTCCGAGTAACCGAGCGATTCGGCTGGAATGTCCCATCAGGTAGCCCAGAAATAATGCCTAATGCAGAGAGTGCCGAAATGTAAGGTTTGGCCCAAAAAGCATCTGGAACATCTGGAAACTCAAGCGGGGGACGCACTGCCGTAGGAGAGGCAGGTTGAGTTGTGGGGATAGGGCTAGGAGTTCCAGTGGTTGGCGTGGGGGAAGGAGATTCCTGATTATTGGGAATTGGCACTGGCACAGGAACTAAATTCGGGCCAGGGGTAGCCGTAACGGTAGGCCGAGGAGTAGCGGGGGAGACAGTCAGGCTTTGGGCAGTACTGTCGATCGTCGCTGAGCCATTTTTACCTATAGCAGTCACCGTTGGGGTTGGCGTCGGTTGCCCTGGAGACACCTGAGGATTCAGCGCGGTATTCCCCGTGCCCCCTGACGTGGCCGTTGGAGCAGGGCTTGGAGTAGTGACTGGGGCCGGATTGAGCAAGCCAGCGAGACCCAGCTCATCCTGACCTTGCCCTAAGACCCAAAAGAAAATTCCGCCTAACGATAAAAATGCCACAATTACGGCGATGAGTTCATCTTCTCGCAACCCTGGTGGACGGCGCTCTGGTAAAGGAGAGTTCGACATAGAACAGTTGCCCTGACGAAAAGTGCCTGAACAGAAAATCAGAATGGCACCAATGCCTGATGCTAGGGTACAAGCTGATCAGCCCAGTGAATGTAAATAAAAACCACAATCAAGAATTTGGGCTGGAAAAACCTGATTTAAGCCCGATCGAGCTGAGGCGCAATCAACTCTTGAACCAGTCAAACTTCGGGTAGATTCCAGCCCAACGCTATCTCGATAGAGTTTGAGTAGCAGATTAAACAGGAGAATGTGATTTATGGGTTGGTTACAAAGACTATTTGGCAAAGAACAAGCACAAGCACAGCCCGTTGCTGATAATACTCCTGCTCCAACTCCGGGAGATACGATTCCACCAGAACGAGTCGGCCTCAATGGTGAGTATGACCAGAGTGGGTTGGCCAAGCGAGTCGCTAAAGCCTTTGATGATGATGCCACGTTGGATGATATCGAAACCCTGTGGGTAGCTCAAACCAGTAGCACGGTGGTTCTGAAAGGCAAAGTGCCTGATCAAAATAGCTTAAATAAAATGGTTTCGATCGCCAAAGGGGTTGATGGGGCAACGAGTGTAGACACTAGCCAAGTGACGGTCAGCTCATAAAATTTCCGGGATATGCCGATGTCTTAGCTCCCTTTTTTAAGGGAGTTAAGAGATGTTGGCAAAATCATCCATTTGTTCAGGTTGCCGCCAGCAACCCTAATTGCCCCTACGGTTTAGCCAGACTGAATTGAAGATTCGGGTTGACCAACGAAGCATTGACCACTTATTAGTCAGAGATCATGGGACTTTTTGATCAGATCGTTAGTGCCATTAACAATCCTAACCAGCAAGCCAGCCCCAATCAATTAAATGACATTCTGAACAACGTGCAGCAGGTATCGGGGAATCATGGAATGGATGCGGCTACCAGTCAAGCAGTCTTGTCTCAAGTGGGTAGTTACGTCCGATCGGCCTTGCAAAAAAAGCAAGCAGCGGGTGGTAGAGGAGCGGTGGAATCGATCGTAAATCAAGTTGGCGGTAATCAAGCCGCCGCCATGCCAGCCCTATTTTCGCCTCGGCAGCAGCAAGATATGATCGGCGCGATCGCCACTCGAACGGGGCTCCCCCCTGTCGTTGTGCAAGCTGTGTTACCAGGATTAGTGGCCCAAGTGTTGAACTTATTACAGTCAGGGTCAACCACCCAGGGGCGACAAGGGAACAATCCAGTCCTGAATACTTTTCTGGATTCCGATCGCGATGGTGATGTGGACATTGGGGATGCCATGATGATGGCAGGTCAATTTTTTAGCCAACGTCGCTAAATCACTATGAATGATGCTGCCTTTACGATCTTTATTGCCTTTGGAGTAATTTGGGCAATTATCGGTGCCGTTGCCCTCGTTGCATTACTCAAAGCAGATGGGCAGCAAATTCGGTTAGGGAAATGGGGGTTGGTTGTCGCCATTCCCACTCTGCTGCCCTTGATTATTGCTCTGATTTTTGCGGCGGTGTATCACCCATAGGTTCAATCACACCGCCACCCAGCAGGGTTTCACCGTCATACCAGACAGCGGCCTGCCCCGGAGTAATACTGGGCTGGGGTTCATCAAACACGATTCGCACTCGGCCCGCCGCTAACGGCAAAATTTTTGCCGGAACAGCGATCGACCGATACCGAATTTGGACTTCGGCTGGAATGGGAACCGTTGGTTCTGCGATCGACACCCAATTCACTCGCTGCACCGTACATTCCGGGGCAAAGGTGGCAGAGCGATCACCAACAATCACTCGGTTACGCTGTGCATCTAGACCAATCACATACAAAGGTTCACTGTGGGCAATTCCCAAACCTTTACGTTGCCCGATCGTATAGTGATGGACACCTTCGTGCTGTCCTAAAACCTTACCGGATTGGTCAACAATCTCGCCTTTTTGTGGCGTAATGTATTTATCCAGAAAGGCCTGCATGGAGCCATTCGCCTCCACTAAACACAAATCCTGACTTTCTGGTTTCTCGGCAGTATGCAGCCCAAACTCTGCCGCGACTCGACGGGTTTCGGTTTTCGGTTGTTCGCCTAACGGAAATAGAACGTGCGCCAGCACATCCTGCGATAAATCGTAGAGAAAATAAGATTGATCCTTGCTGCGATCGATAGCCCGCAGTAAGTGATACCGTCCTGTTGCTTCGTCATACCGAATCCGGGCATAGTGTCCGGTAGCAATGCGATCGATACCCAATTGCTCCCGAGCATAGGTCAGCATCGGGGTAAATTTAACCGCCTTATTACACTGGGAACACGGTAACGGCGTAATCCCAGCACTGTACCCTCCAACCAAATAATCAACAATATTTTCTTGGAATAGATCGCGACTATCGACAATATGATGTGGGATGCCCAATTGCTCACACAGCTTCGCTGCATCGACCATGCCTTCCGAGCAGCATTGACCCTTGCCCTTCATCAACCAAAGGGTCACTCCTACTACCTCGTAACCATGCTCACGCAGAATTGCCGCTGCGGTAGAGCTATCGACTCCACCTGACAGGCCCACTACAACTTTATCCATGAACCGCGATACTGGAATTAGAGAAACATTCTTCTCTAGGCTAACGTTTAGAACCTCTATTTGAAAATTTTCTGAGCCGCAGTTCCGCAAGTTCGTCGATACGATCGCTCAAAAGTGGGACAAATCCCCCATCTGCCTCAACCCTCTCCCGCCGCATTTCCTAGCACAAACTCGCGGCTCCAAGCTGGAAACTCCTCTCCTGGTTGCCGAGCGTACAGTTGAATTTGGTTCACAGTTTGAGGCTGAACAGTTTTCAAGGCAGCACCAACAACCGTCGCCATTTGCTGTCGATCGGGAACTGGATCCCCTTCAAACATGACTTGCAAGCGGTCGTCCCGGAGGCTAACTTTGGCAGAGATTCCTTGAGGTTGCAGTGCTTGATTGATCAGAGTCGTTAGTTCTTCAACTGGATTTCGCAACGGTTCGG
>DATNPU010000214.1:0-2270 GCA_036703105.1 Microcoleaceae cyanobacterium | reverse complement strand
ACTAGTTCTGGAGTAGCTGTGATTGCAGTGGATGATGCAAGTGAAAATACTATCATTGTCATTTCCGGAGCGAATGGAAAGATTGATCAATCAGATATTGAGCGCTTACAACCGCTATTATCTTCAACCTCTGTACTGATGCTGCAACTAGAGATTCCATTAGGAGAAGTTGTGCAGGCTGCAAGAGTAGCTAAACAGATGGGCGCGATCGTCATTCTAGATCCGGCCCCAGCCCAATCAGAGTTACCCGCAGAACTTTATGCTTACATTGATATCATCACTCCTAATCAAGTAGAGGCTAGTCAATTAGTGGGATTTCCAGTAGAAACCTTGGCTGACGCAGAGCAAGCTGCTCAAGTGTTACGACAACGTGGAACCTCGATCGCCTTAATCAAACTAGGTCAATTAGGCGCGATTTGTGTCGCAACGGATCAAACTTTTCATATTCGTAGTTTTCCAATCGTGGCCGTGGATACCGTTGCCGCGGGAGATGCCTTTAATGGTGGCTTGGCAGCAGGTTTGGCGGCAGGCTTATCATTGCAGCAAGCGACGACTCAAGCGGCGGCTGTTGCAGCTTTAGCGGTCTCTAAACCAGGTGCACAGCCCTCTCTTCCAACCCGCGAAGAACTAATGAAATTCTTAGCCGCACAAAATGACTGAAAAGTATCTGTATCATTGATGGCAACACGATCGCTAACATCGTGATCACACTTAAGTTGCTCGATATGGAGAAGGCATCAATGGAGAACTTAAAAGTCATTATTATTGGAGCGGGAATTGGGGGGCTAACGGCTGGTGTAGCGTTGTCGCAAATTGGCTATGACGTTGAGATTTACGATCGGGTAAATGAACTGCGTCCGGCTGGAGCGGGGATTTCTCTATGGTCGAATGGGGTGAAAGTGCTGAATTCTCTAGGATTGAGTCAGCAGATTGCTCAAGTGGGTGGACTGATGGATCAAATGCAATACCTCAGTCATACTGGCGAACTCTTAAATCACATTAGCCTGAACCCACTGGTGGAAGCCGTCGGACAACGGCCCTATCCCGTCACACGGACGGATTTGCAACAGCTGTTGTTAGAGGCATTTCCGGGTAGTGTTAAGTTGAATGCCAAATGTGTGGCTGTTGAAGCCAATGATCAGCAAGTAACAGCGGTGTTTGAGGATGGCGATCGAGCAACTGGAGATGTTTTAATTGCAGCAGATGGGATTCGCTCTATTCTACGGCAATTTGTATTACAAACTGAGGTGCAACCCCGTTATGGTGGTTATGTCAATTGGAATGGATTAGTCGATGCTAGCCCTGAACTGGCACCTCAAAATACCTGGGTAATTTATGTCGGAGAACATAAACGGGCCTCGATGATGCCTGTAAGTCACGATCGCGTTTACTTCTTTTTGGATGTACCCATGCCCTATGACCAAGCGGCACCCGTTGCAGACATTCAAACTGAGTTAACTCATTTCTTTCAGGGGTGGGCAGAGCCAGTGCAAACCCTAATTCAACGATTAAATCCTGAGACGACAAATCGCTTGTTAATTCATGATCTAGGGCCGATCGACCGGATGGTGCGAGGCAGAGTCGCATTGTTAGGAGATTCTGCCCATGCTACCTGTCCGGATTTGGGACAAGGAGGTTGTCAGGCGATGGAAGATGTCGTGGTTTTGGCTCGTTATCTTCGGACCACAAATCTCAGTGTGGAAGATGCATTGAAGCGGTATGAGGCGGAACGTTGGGAGCGGGCGAGGGCGATCGTGATCAAGGCGCGCCAGCGGGCCGAACAAATTCATGGTAAAGATCCTGACATAACTCAACAGTGGTATGCCCAACTGCGCACTGAACGCCCCGAAGCGGTAACCACAGCAATCGCGAATACAATTCTGGGTAGCCCATTACGTTAATTTGTGATTTATGGTAGGTAAGCTAACAACCCATGTTTTAGATATAGCCCACGGGTGCCCTGCTCGCAACATGACGATCGAGCTTTGGTTAATTCAGTCTGAATCTGGTGAACGATTATGCTTGAAAACTGTGCAGACGAATCAAGATGGACGCACCGATGCTCCTTTACTGATTGACGCTGAGGTGCAACCTGGGATTTATGAACTGCTGTTTGATGTCGGTAACTATTTTAAGCACCACCTGAATAACCTACCGGAACCCCTATTTCTCGATCGAGTTCCCATCCGTTTTGGCATTGCTGATGCTAATGCTCATTATCATGTACCACTTTTAACCTCTCCCTGGTCTTACAGTACTTATCGGGGTAG
>DATNPU010000200.1:0-19802 GCA_036703105.1 Microcoleaceae cyanobacterium | reverse complement strand
TGCGCTTCTAGGTTTTGTCTCAGGGTAACTAAGTCTTCTGGAACTGGCTCAGCGATCGCGAGTGTCGATTGATCACTAGTTTCGATAGAACCAAGTTCTAATGCTATATCTGAACTTGCTACTGAGGTTACTTCAGCACCTACTTCTGGTTGCATTATCGCTAATTCTACTGTAGCCTCAACCTCTGCTCGGAGTTCTCCAGCTTCTCTACCTTCATCTCTTCCATTCCCGGCGGCTTGTTGTTGAACCTGGCTGCCGCTCGCTCCCATCAGTTCGGCGAGGACATAGAATGTATTGACACCAGCAGATTCACCCGTGATGGATTCATCAATCAGTTGGCGGATGGCAACCAAACCGTGACTCAAGCGATCGCCCAAATTGGCATTAAACGGTTGTTCTCCTCGTTTAATACTGCCTAAAATATGCTCCATTTGGTGAGCGAGAGTGCCCAAATCCTTTAATCCCAGCATATTTGCGTCACCCTTAAGCGAATGGGTTTCTCGCATTAATGCTTCTAGCGTGGCCTGATCATCAGGATACTTTTCCAGATGTAGCAGTCCTTGATCCAGGTTTTGTAGATGCTCTTCACTGGCTGCTTTAAAGACTTCGCGCAGTTCTTCATCATCAATTCTCATCGCTACCATCCTTTTGCCATGCGTTTAAGCTAGTGCTGTTATACGATCGCCTTTAAATCTGATGCCGCATCGTTTAATCGTTGAGTTCCAATGCGGACTTGACTGATCCCGTTAGCCGTTTCTTGGGCCGCAACATTGAGGGTATTCATAGCGTCAACGACCTGTTGAATGGCGATCGCTTGCTGTTTCACATTCAGTGAAATTTGTTGGCTATTCAGCACAACATTATTCACGGCATCCGTTACGCCAGAAAAGGATTCGGCAGTTTGTTGGGCAATTTGCACCCCTTCTTCTACGGTTTTTGTGCCTTCATCTGTAACCATCACTGTGGAGTTAATTGCCGTTTGAATATCTGCTACCAGGAGGTTGATTTTTTCAGCCGATTTCTTACTCTGGTCGGCCAGTTTGCGAATTTCGCCTGCCACAACCGCGAAGCCTTTGCCATGTTCTCCAGCCCGTACCGCTTCAACGGCGGCATTCAAGGCTAGCATATTGGTTTGATTGGCCAGATCACTGACTAACCCAGAGATGCTCCCAATTTGGCTGGTTTGTTCACTCAATCGGAGGATTTGCTCGGCGATCGCTCCCACTTTCTGCCTCAACGTTGCCATACCATTAATCGATCGATCAACGGCTTTATTACCAGAATCCGCTAACGTTAGTGCTTGACGGGCACCTGCTGCCGCTGCTTCTGCTTGTTCCGCTGATTGCCGCGATGAGGCGCCTAATTCATCCATCGTAGTAGTTGTCTCGTTAACTGAGACGGCTTGCTGATTGGCGGTGCGCTCCTGTTGTTCCACACTGACAGCAATCTCATTAGTAGAACTGGCAACGATACTGGCAGATTGATTGATTTGTTGGATGATTTTACGAATAATCCATGTACCCAGAACGATCGCAACCGCAATTGATGTGACTGTTGTTAACACAACGGCCGCTAATAGTTGATCTAATGCCTTTTGGCCGGCTACTTCGCCGCGATGAACAATTTCAGCTTCCCGCGCCACCATTGTTTCTAAGATTTTTGATATGGCGCCCATCCGCTCACGTTCATTCATAGCTTTCCAACGTTCGATCGCTTGGGTGGTTTTACCTTGATCAACCAACGTGAACAATTGTCGATCGATGGTTTCTAAGTCTTGTAATAGTGGTAAAAGCTGCCGTAAACTCTGTTTCTGCTGCGGGTCTTGGATTAACTCGCTGAGCGTACTCAGCGTTTCTTCAAGATGTTTTTTGGCCTCTCGATAGACTTCTAATGAAGCGTTGGCTTTTTGAAGTAGGTATCCGCGAGTTGCTCTGGAACGGGCTTGTACATCGGTTTCTAAATCATGAACTTTTTGATTGACCTCACTAGAGTGCTGCAATTCTGCCGATTTTTCCCTAACGGTCTGCACACAGGAAAACACAAATAGTGAGGATAGGGCGGTGAGGATAATTGGAACGCAATACCCGACAATGATCCAATACCGTAATTTCCAACCTTTTGTTTGACTTGCCATAATTTCTGCCCTTCGTACTGTACCCCATCAGCAAGTTCAGTGTAATGAACTGGACTGGCTCTAACTAAACAAGAATTCCACATGAACGCTAACCATTGTTTAGACAACAGTTTGTAAATTTAGAGCTGCTTCGTTCAATTGTTGAACGCCTGCTCTAGTTTGACGAATTCCACTGGCTGTTTCTTGAGCACCCCGATTCAATGCCGTCATAGCTTCTACGACTTGTTGAATGGCGATCGCTTGCTGTTTGGAATTCAAAGAAATTTGTTGAATATTCAAGGCAATGTTATTGACTGATTCAGAGACATTAGCAAAGACATCGGCAGTTTTTTGAGTAATTTGTTCCCCTTGCTCGGCGTTTTGATTACTGGAATCTGTTGCCATCACTGTCGCATTAATGGCGGCTTGAATATCAGTAACAAGCTGACTGATCTGCTGGGCTGATTTCTTGCTTTGATCAGCTAATTTACGAATCTCACTGGCAACGACTGAAAAACCTTTGCCATGTTCTCCGGCCCGCACTGCTTCGACAGCAGCATTGAGAGCGAGCATATTGGTTTGATTGGCTAAATCACTCACGAGGGTTGAAATACTTCCAATCTGATTGGTTTGTTCACTCAATCGCACAATTTGATCCGCGACGGTAGCCACTTTAGTTTTCAGGGCCGCCATACTTTTGAGCGTTTGATCTACAGCTTTGTTGCCCCCTTCAGCTAAGGAGAGCACTTGTTGGGCGCTGATAGCGGCGGATTCTGCCTGTTGAGCAGATTGCTGCGAGGATGCACTGAGTTCATCCATCGTTGTTGTTGTTTCATTGACAGAGGCCGCTTGCTGAGTAATTGTGCGTTCTTGTTGTTCTACGGTGGCGGCAATTTCATTTGAGGAGGATGCGATCGCATTCGCAGACTGATTGATCGGTCGAATAATCTCGCGGGCAATGAACCATAGCACTAATAAGCCGAAGCAAATAGTGGCGAGAACTCCACCAATGGTGACAAGCATGGATAAGGTTGCGGCTTGATCGGCTGAAGTTTTTCTGATTTCTAAAAGTTGGGCTTCAACATCGATCATCGTGCCGAGTTCATCCCGAACCTTGTCCATCAATTGTTTGCCTTGACCCGAAGAGACGATCGCAACGGCTTGGGGATACTGACCGTTATGACTCATCGCGATCGTCTTTTCCATATTGTCAATTTTGGCTTGAGTCGCTGTATGAAGCTGATTCAACCGTTCTACTTGAGCAGGGTTATCTTGAATTAGTTTACGGATGGTCTCAAAAGCGGTATCCATATCCTTGATAGCCGCATAGTAAGGTTGGAGAAATTCTTCTTTGCGGGTTAGTAAATACCCGCGCTGTCCAGTTTCGGCATCGACTAGGATCTTTTCCAGACCTCTTAATTCGGCCTCTACTTTATAGGTATGGGTTACCCATTGATTTGATTCAACTAAGCGATCGCTAGCAAATTTAGAAACAGTACCAACGACAACAATCACCGCAAATACTGAACCAAATCCTAACTGAACTACACGACTGAGTTTGAAATTTGTCTTCATGGAACTCTTCACTTTTGTTTCTAAAGATTGCGATAGCACCCAGACACGTAGTTATACCCTAAGCTTCTTCATCAACAATCAGGTTGCCTTTTAATAGGATTTTGGGTAGATCAAGAATGCTCATGGTTTTGTCTTGAAATGGCACAATTCCCTGCAAATATTCATCATGGGTCGCGGCAACAGCAGCGGGTACAGGTTTAATCGCCGTAGGATGGACATATACAACATCCAAAACCTCATCGACTGTGATACCAACGACTACATGATCTAAATGCACCACGATCGCCTTTGGTTTGATCCCAATTTGATTGGTGGGCAAATTCAACACCCGGCTAATATCAATTAGGGTTAAAATTTCACCTCTGAGATTGACATTGCCGATGATGTGAGGTGGGCAACAGGGAATGGGCGTGATTTTCTGAACATCGGTAAATTCATGGACAGCTTCTAGCCCCAAACTAAAATACTCACCCTGCAAACCAACAACGGCCAGAGGTAGTAGGTCAGTGGCATCGTCTGTAGCGGCTCCACCAATCAAGGTTTCTGCTCGTTGCCGAAAGATTAGCTGCTCCTCAACGGTGCTTTCAGGCGCAAACACCTGCACAGTTGTATCCACTCGGCACGTCTGGTCAGCAACGCTACGATCGCAGTAGCGGACTAATTGCTCGCTATCCAGCAATGTCATAATATCGTTGCCAACGTTAACCACCTGTTTGGTAAATCGGCGGGTATGGGCACTCTCGCCCCGGCCATAGGTCAAATCCAGCTTGCCTTCTGCAATATCTAGCATTTGCACTTCCTCAATCTGATTCACGACCAGACCTATACGGAAGTCCTGATGCTTGATCACAATCACACTATCGCTGAGTTGATACGGTTGGGGCGTATAGCCTAGGCGACGATTTAAGTCGATAACGGGTAGAATCTCGCCGCGCAGGTTTAATACACCAACCACATCAGCGGGAGCTTCGGCGATCGGTTTAAGGGCGGGCAGGAAAAATACTTCTTGCACGGCCAGGGCTTCAATGCCATAGCGAGAATGGTTGGACTGGAAAATCAAATAGGGTTGGGGCGACATAATTCCACCAACTGAAGTGGATCACTAAAGGTCTCTATTTGACAGTTTTCCCAACCGTTTCCTGGGGGCGCGAAAAGCGACAAAAATTCATAGGATGTAGCAAAAGTTTCTACATTGCTACTGCTCAGTTGTTTATGGTTTTGGATTAATGCTTAGAAATGGGAATTAAATAAGTTCGAGATTTGGTAGGGACAGGTTTTGCCGACGGCTGTATAGGAGGGACGGATTGGCCTGCTAAACCTGTTGATATAGTTTACTGATTGGTTCAGTTTGGGATCTTTAGCTATTTTTTAATTAACCGTTCAACATGCTGGCGTAGCTCATCAGCCGTGAGAGTTTTACTCCGATTAATTAAGGCATTGGCATCAAATCGCTGGATCACGTCTAATACAGAAGCCCAAACTTTGCGGGCCCGATCGGGATTACCTTCTCGTTCGTACAAACTGCCTAATTCCAAATAAGCATCAACAGCTTGCGGATCAAGATAAATGATCCGTTTCAGCATAAATTTTGCCCCTTCCAAATCACCTTGTTCCTCTGAAATTTGGGCCATTAAGTAATAAGGCTCGATCGCCAATGGGTTAATTTGAATCGCCTGACGACAGATCTGTTCTGCCTGGCAGTAGGCCCCCAAGTTAGCGTAGGATTGAGCGATCAAGCAATGAGCTTGGAAGTGCTGAGGTTCTGAATGAATCACCTGTTCAGCCATTTTCAAAGCGGCTAAATAGGCTTTATTCGCAAACAACTGTTGGGCTTGCTGAAAAATGGTGGGCAAATTACTCTGGGCCGGTGGCGAGGAAAGCGGGACTCGATCAGCGTCAGTTCCTAATGTCGTTAGATGGGCCGGATGGGTAGAAGTGGAATAATTCGTGGCCTGTTGTTCCAGGAGTCGGACTGGAGCGCTAGGCGTCGGTGTAGTGAGGTTTGCAGGCATGGATATGCTCCTGAGAGGAGCCGCGATCGCCATTCTAGATTTTTGGTAAGCAATAGATTGAGGAAATACTCGAACTTGAAATTGATCGATGTCTTGATCATAGAGTTCGGTATGTCCTGTCACTAAATATCCCTGGGGAAGTAAGGTGTTATAGAACTTTTTTAGTACTGTCCCGATCGCCTGAGCGTCAAAATAAATGAACACATTACGACAGACGATCAAATCCATATTGTGGAGACTTTGCGTAATATTAGGAATTTGATCTTGGACTAAATTACCATACTGAAACGTGACAATTTCTCGAATTTTAGGCAAAATCTCCCAGCCGTCTCGATATTCTCGAAAATGTTGGTTGCGGATCGATGGATCTGGATCGCGAAATGACCAATGGCTGTAGAATCCGCGTTGCGCAGTCGCGATCGCCGCCTGATTAATATCTGTTCCTAATACTAATAAGTTCCAATCTGACCAATTAGGAATTAATTCTTGTAATAAAATGGCGATCGAGTACGCTTCTTCTCCGGTCGAACATCCAGCACTCCACACGCGTAACGATGGCTTTTCTAAAATTGGATTGGCTGGACTCTTACTAAACTGATTTTGAATAATTTGTTGCTTATTCTGAATAATCTCTGGCAGAATTCGTTCTTTTAACAGCAAGAGCTGACCTTTATCCCGAAAAAAATAACTTTCAGTTGTCGTCAGTAAACACAACAATTCCCGCCATTCTTTTTCGCTAGCCATCACCTGGGCTGTAGGAATCGCGCTTTCCTGAGATTGAGCGACGGCTTGGAGTCGTTGATAATAATCTTCTAATGAGGTTAATCCCAGCAGCCTCATACGGGTGCGCAGCTTGCGGTGGAGCAATTCCTGATCGCGCTCCCGAATGTGTAAACCTGTGATATTTGCGATTAGGGAAATGATTTTAGGGATAACCAAGCTGTCCATATCTTTAGCCTATTGGCGAAGGCAGCGCTAGTAAAGGAGACGAGGAAATCGGTATAACACCGTCTGTGCGACTACTCCTGACTATTCCTGCCGCAGTATCCACTGTAGCCTAATCTCAGGTTGCCATGATTCGTTAATGGCTGCATCTGCAATCTTGGCAGGTCGATCGCTGAAAAGGGCGGCGGCTCTGGATAGGAACACGGAGAAAAGAGGAGATAGTTTGATCATAGCGAGCCAAATCTTGCTTGATTAAACGGAATCGTCACCATCACTGAAAATACTCTGAAAGCGATAAAATTGGTGATATAGCTTTAATGATGTTGGCATCATTGGTAGTGCCAGTCGTCAAGAGGGGTGGGTAGTCTGCAAAGCTTCTGAATTGAGGATAAAAGTTCAACTAACTTCAAACAGGTTATTTAAACCAGCGAAATATTGTTTTTTAATTAAGTCTTGGGTTATACGGGTGGAATTGCACAAGATTTGCACGGCGAGATTGCTTTAATCATAGTTAGGTCCAAAAGCGCCTGAACCCTCGTTACGAAGACAAGGGTTCAGGTTTCCCGGTTCGTGGCCAGTTGCTGCGAGTGCCTCACCCGTCCCGCTGCACCCCCGGTTAGAGGTATAAAATGCTACATCCAGGTAAGGTTTTTGGGGAGCAAATCTTGTTTGGCTCAATTTACAGGCAAAATAGAGGTTGCCGATCGCACTATGCGATTTCAAGGAGATCCTAGTGTATGCAACCATTAGCAGTTAAAAAGAATCCCCTGCTGTCTTTAACCCTACTGCTTGTCTCTTACACGGTGTTTGGCTGGTACTTATCTAGTCCAGGTGCGCCTCGAATCAGCAGGTTGGCTTGGGTCTGCCCATTATTGGAACGAATTGCCGCTTGGCGTGAGTCAATTACGGACCTGCATCACTATACTTGCCTCGCCGCGATCGACCTGGCCGTGCAGCGCAATCTCGTCGGCATTATTATGACCGTCGGCTGGATTTTTCTCCTGTCTGTGATCTTCATGTCGCCTCTAACCAGTTTCTCTCGGTTCATTAATCGCTGGTTTAAGTCGGATACTGTGGCATTCCTCAGCATTTGCATGATCGCTAGCTTGGCTGCCGTTGTTCTGTTTTGGCTCCATGTGTTTATCCAAATTTTGCTGATTGTGGCAGCTGAAACTCTGGCTCGGCTAGATATCCAAACCTCTGGCTTAGATGAATGGCAGGCTTTTTGGCGATTATCAACCGCTTCTTTGATTGGATTGGCGATCGGCTGGATGGGATATTGGGCTTTAAATCATGAAAGCTATTACTCCATCCTTACCCTATGGCACAGCAGCATTGGGTAAGTTAAGCGGCTGGAGTAGGCTGGGTCAATAAAAAAGCAGCCGTTGGCTGCCTGTGTTAGTGCATGAGGTTTATCTTGATTTCAGCTTAGGGGGTAGTGTCCTCGATCGCCCGTTGGTTTCAGTTTCGGATACACCTCTCCGCTGCTATCCCCCTTTTGCAGGGACAATCAAGAAATCGTCACAGGATAAGGGCTGATTCGTGTTAATCTTCGGCACACTATTAATCAAGCGTTTAACTGTACCTCAATGCCCTGTAGCACCCCAACTACGGGGCACTTTTGTATTTAAAAGGTAGCAGACAGAATTCAGCGCAACTGAGAATACTGGCTCCTGAATTCTGCCCGCTCCGAATTGCAGAGATTACAGCAACCGGAAGATAAACGGATAGCGATACGGATCGTTGGGTTTAGATAAGGTGTGCAGAATGGCGATCACGGGCAGCACAATGTTGACAATTTGCAGAATAGCTAAAAGCGGTATGCCAATTAACACGAACGCCAGAATGCCGAAAATGGTGCCATAGAGCCACACGTTAAAGTGGAAGTTGAGGGCTTCCTTCGCATTGTCCTTCACTACCGGATCCTCAGAGACGAAGAGAATCGCAAGCGGAATGCCGATCGATACCCCTAGCAGGCTAATGAAGATGGAACCATGACATAGCCCTGATAGTAGCTTGCGCTTATCGAGATCATAGGAACCAGAGTCATACATGAAGCGTTCTCCTTTGCTGGATTAGCCATTTTTGCCTTCATTATGACGCTATCATATTGACTTCCTTACCTTAATGGCTTAAGGGAAGAAATAACCGTACCACAAAAGGAGAGTTTTCCAGGGGGAGTGGTAGTTTACCCTAGTATAGATAAGGAATTTTTCTGGTTCGTTCGTGTTCTTTACCTGCATCCTCTATGTCCAGTGATTTGCTGACTGAACTGCAACTTGAAGTCGATCGTCGTCGTAATTTCGCTATTATTTCGCACCCAGACGCGGGTAAAACCACGTTAACCGAGAAACTGCTACTGTACGGGGGCGCGATTCATGAAGCAGGAGCAGTCAAAGCCCGGCGGGCACAACGCCATGCCACCTCAGACTGGATGGAGATGGAACAACAACGGGGAATTTCCATCACCTCAACTGTGTTGCAGTTCGAATATCAAGACTGTCAGATTAATCTGCTAGATACACCGGGACACCAGGATTTTAGTGAAGATACCTACCGTACCCTGGCCGCAGCGGATAATGCCGTGATGCTGATTGATGCGGCCAAAGGTTTAGAACCACAAACTCGCAAATTATTTGAAGTCTGCCGGATGCGGGGACTGCCGATTTTTACGTTCGTCAATAAACTCGATCGCCCTGGACGCGAACCCCTGGAACTGCTGGATGAAATTGAGCAAGAGTTAGGACTCCATACCTATGCGGTAAATTGGCCGATCGGGATGGGCGATCGGTTTAAGGGCGTCTTCGATCGGCGATCGCGGCAAATCCATTTATTTGAGCGCAGTGAACATGGACAACGAGAAGCCCGAGATACGGTGATTGATCTGGGCGATCCCCGGATTGAGGAATTACTGGAGCAAGATCTGTATTACCAGTTCAAAGACGATCTGGAACTGCTGGAAGAATTGGGTTCGGAATTAGATCTCGATCTGGTGCATCATGGCAAAATGACCCCTGTGTTTTTCGGCAGTGCCATGACTAACTTTGGGGTAGAACTGTTTTTGAACGCCTTTTTGGACTATGCCCTGAAGCCGGGAGTACATGACAGTACCCAGGGTGAAATCGCGCCGGACCATCCGGAGTTCTCTGGGTTCGTATTCAAGCTCCAAGCCAACATGGATCCCAAACACCGCGATCGGGTGGCCTTTGTGCGGGTTTGCTCGGGCAAGTTTGAGAAAGATATGGTAGTGAACCATGCCCGAACGGGGAAAACAGTGCGGTTGTCTCGGCCCCAAAAGCTGTTTGCTCAGGATCGAGAAGTGATTGATGCGGCCTATCCGGGGGATGTGATTGGCTTGAACAATCCGGGGATGTTTGCGATCGGGGATACGATCTATGTGGGGCAAAAGCTGGAATATGAGGGGATTCCTTGCTTCTCACCGGAACTGTTTGCCTATCTCAAGAATCCTAATCCGTCCAAGTTTAAACCCTTCCGCAAAGGCGTTTCTGAGTTGCAGGAAGAAGGGGCGGTGCAGATTATGTATTCCGCTGATGAAGGCAAACGCGACCCGATTTTAGCTGCGGTCGGCCAACTGCAATTTGAAGTGGTACAGTTTCGACTGCAAAATGAATATGGGGTAGAGACAAACCTGGAGCTATTGCCGTATAGCGTAGCGCGCTGGGTGGTCGGTGGTTGGGAAGCGTTGGAAAAAGTTGGACGCTTATTTAATACCGTAACAGTGAAGGATAGCTGGAACCGTCCAGTGTTATTATTCCGCAATGAGTGGAACTTGCATCAGGTACAGGCAGACCATCCAGGGTTAGAACTGAACACGATCGCCCCCGTAGTTTCAGGGAGAGAACCAACCGCATCCTAAAGTATCTTGGAATAGCTTCTAGGTCATCCAACGATCGTCTGTTTGTGACCTAATCTTTTCGCAATCAGGAGAATTGCATATGCCGCCTTTTCCTGAGTCGTCGTCACCCGAAACTGACGCTGACCAAACTGCCACATTGGCAGCGGGGCTTGCTGCCTATAAGCAGGGAGATTACGCTACCGCGATCTGCTTGCTGGAGGATGGATTAGCCACAGCAGCTGACCATCCCTTGTCTACTCAGGCCCAGATGGGGTTAGTTGTTGCTTATACCCGCAGTGGTCGGCTTACAGAAGCCACCGAATGGTGCCAGTCGCTTCAGAACAGCCCCAATCCTAAATTGCGGGAATGGGTAGAAACAACATTGGGTAAGCTGCGGAAGCGGCAAGCCAACGCCACATCGGATCTATCGGATGTAACGATCGCCAGCTATGCTCCTCGATCGTCACAGTCAGAGGTCAATCAGGCTACCTCATCGGCCAGTTCTGACCCAACTGGGTTTGTGCCGTTTGAGCCAGGGACGCCTCCACCCTCAATGGCAGGCAACGCTGATGCCACGGGATTTGTGCCGTTAGAATCAGCTCCTCCAGTGGAGGCTGGAATGTCGCTGACCGACGACCCCAGTACCGAAACGCCGTTTCCACCGATCGATCTGCCTGTGAACCCGGTGGCTCGTGGGCGATCGACAGGCAGAACTCCGCCGCCCATCCCGCAAAGTCGGATGGCCGCTGAGCCGGAAACGGAATCCGAATCAGTAGACGTTCCACCGTCGTTCTATCAACCGGTATGGCGACAGGCAGGACGCGCCCAGTTAGGGAAGACGCTAGGAAAAATCAAAACCTGGCGATTAGTTCTCATTCAGGTGATCACCGCGATCGGCTTATTTTTTGTGTTACAGCAGTCGATTTACTGGGTGACAACAGGTTGGGCGATTGCACTAACGAAAATTCCGCATCTGTATTTTCAACGGGAGATGTCGGATCCTGCCGTCTGGCCGATCGTCATTCTCCTAGTAGTTCCATTGATTGCTTCCCGTTGGCTTTTAGATGCTTTATTAACGACTTTGTATGGTTTACGGCCTCTATCACTCAGCCAATTGGGAACCTACAGTCCAGAAACTTCGGCTTCGCTGTTTCGCTTTTGCCGGAAGCGAAATTTACCTATGCCAACCCTGGGAATTCTCCCTGTGCCAGAACCGATCGTGTTTAGCTATGGTTGCGTTCCCTGGGTGACACGAATTGTGGTTAGCCAAGGGCTACTAGAGCAACTGAGTGATGATGAGATTGCGACGATTTATGCTGGAGAACTGGGTCATCAGGTGTATTGGACGACTCCATTAATGTCGTTGATTACGACCTTGATCCAAATCCCGTATACCCTATATCGGTTGGCGGCAGAGTCGGGTGAGCGGAGTAAAACCCCGATCGTCCGGGGGCTTGCAGGGGTGGCGGCAGGAGTAAGTTATGGCGTGTATTGGTATTTGCGTTGGTTGGGGTTGTGGCTGTCTAGACGACGGGTCTATTACAGCGATCGGGTGGCCGCAGAACTGACGGGTAATCCCAATGGCTATGTGCGGGCCTTACTGAAATTGGCGATCGGAACGAGTAAAGCCATCCAGCAACAGCAACAGACTAGCTACTTACTGGAAGGGTTTGAACTGCTATCGCCATTAAGCTATCAAGTCGCACTCCCCCTGGGTAGTCTATATCCTTATGTGCGACTGGAATCGGTGATGCAGTGGGATCGGCGCAATCCTTTTGCCTCCTGGTTAGCGATTAGCCAATCGCATCCTCCGACCGGCGATCGCTTGTATCTCCTTACCTTGTATGCCCGTCATTGGGGTTTAGACACAGAAATGGATTGGGGGAAGGACGCCCTGCTGTCGAACAAGAAATCAACGGTTCTCTCCGGCCAGCAGTGGGGCACATTACTGTTGCAAGGGGCACCATTTTTTGGCGCTCTATTTGGGTTGCTCGTTGCTGTAGGGTTGTGGATTGTCGGTTGGATTGGCAATCGCTTAAGTATCAGTGAAATATCGTGGCTCTATAGCGACCAAGCTACGCTGATTGGCCTAACGCTGATTGGCTTTGGTTTGGGCAGTTTTATTCGGGTCAATCCGTTATTTCCGGACTTGCCTCCTCCAACTCTGCGTTCCTCGGCTCAGCCCCCTTCTCTAGTTGGTTTACTGACCCAACCAGAGAGTCTCCCTATTACCCAGTCGCCCGTTCGGCTGGAAGGAAAATTGCTGGGGCGACAGTCTAACTTAAGTAATGGAACCAGCCAGGACTTGGTGCTGGAAACGGCAACGGGCTTAGTGAAGTTGCATTGCACTCCGGTTTGGGGGCCCCCCGGTAACTTGTTAGCGCAACCCATTCGACCCTCTGACTTCATTGCTCATGATGTGGTAGTCACGGGCTGGTTTCGGCGGGGAGTTATTCCCTGGATTGATGTAGACCAACTCCGAACGGCGGGGGGTCGGGTCAGCCGCAGCTATCACCCCATTTGGTCATCGATTTTGGGTGGGCTGACTTGCTTCCTGGGGATTTACTTGATCCTACGGGGTGGCAGCCTCTAAACATGGGGAAGTGGTTTCAGTGCGATCGCCGATTGGTTCTCAGATGGGTGAATTGTGCGATCGCGGGGTTGGCAGGAATTTCGACGATCGCAACCATTTTAGGCTGTGCAGGTCGCTGGTGGTGGATCTGGGAATTGCTGGATCATCCTCGTCCCCAATACTGCCTGTTATTGCTGCCTGCTCTAGTATTGGGTAGCCTGCGGCGGCAACGTTGGAGTTCGATCTGGATTATTCCGTTGTTGCTGAACTTGGGGCTACTATCACCGTTATTTCTGCCAACTACTCAGGCAGGGACCGCAGGTTTAGAACCGACTCTCCGTCTGTTAAATGTGACACTGGATCATGATTATCCGGCTCGAACGAGGCAGGCGATCGCTTATATTGATGGACAAACTGCCGATTTAGTCTGGCTGATCGAAGTGACGCCAGCTAGCCTGGGACAACTGCAATCTGAACTGAAACACTATCAGCTGGTAGCAGCAGAACCGCGCGAGAACAGTCATGGAAGTGCGTTGTTCCTGAAGAAGCGGTTAACTTCAGCCATTGCTGTCCAGAGTACTCAAGTGATTCATTTGCCAGCGACGTCTGAACGGCCAATGTTGGAGGCCGTCGTCACTTGGGCCGGGCACTCGATCGCCCTATTAAGTTTTCAGACAACCCGTCCGCGTAACGCTGGCACATCCGAGTTTCAACAGATTGAGTTGATGGCCGGGGCCAGTTGGAGTCGGCAGCAACTTCAGCAGGGACGAGAAGTCGTGATGATAGGAGACTTTAACACCACTCCCTGGTCAAGCCGATTCCGTCAGCTATTGCAAGATAGCCAACTACTCAACTCTCAACGAGGGTTTGGCCTGCAACCTACCTGGAATGCCTATTGGCCACCCCTATTGCGGATTGCGATCGACCATTGCTTGCACAGCCGAGCTTTCATCGTGCAGAACCGAACGATCGGTGCTGATGTTGGCTCCGACCACCTGCCCCTACAAGTTGACCTGCGATTAAATTAAGCGCGATTCAGGGAAGAATCAGAGGGAATGCAGATCAGATTATCGCCTTGAGTGCGAATCATGCCGCGTTGCCGCAATTTACCCATTAATCGGGTTACTGTTACTCGTGTAGAGCCGATCGCACTACCAATTTGCGCATGAGTTAGGGGAAACGGCAGGCAATAGCCCTGTTCAGACGGTTCACCAAACTCCTCAATCAGCAGCGTTAGAAAGCCCAGTAAACGATCGATCGTCCGCCGTTGTCCTAAGGTACTGAGCCAGAGGAGTTTCCGCTGATGCTGGTGGCGGAAGGCATCCATCACTTCCCGCCGGAAATGGGGCCAGTTATCCAGATCATGCCAGTACATCCATAACACGGAGGTTTGATCGACATGGGCATAGCTTTGCAGAGTGAAAGGGGACTGAGCCACAATCTCAAACGGCTGTCCGGCGCCCACAAATCCTAAAAACGCTTCTTCGGGACTAATTCGGGCTAAACGGGATGCGTTGCTGCCTGTGGCATTAGTTTGGGCACTACCCACTAAGCGAACAGCTCCTCGCTGAACTAAATACAACAGTCCAGGCCGAGCGGGAATTTTCTCATCTTTGGCAAAGGTGCGAACCCGGTAATGCTCTTGTGACCAGTCAATGATCCGCTGCCAGGTGAGAAAGGGCCGCGATGCCTCTGATGCTGTGTTGGAAGATACTGAATACATAAGTCTGGGGCTTTAAGAGTTGATTAGACGGGGCAAATGAAACTCAAGGCTAGTAAAGTTGGCTAGGAAGGTAGACTCAGTGTAGACCAGATGCGTGAAGGTAGCACTAGTTTAACTTCACATGTCTTTTATAGACTTTACATTTTCATGAGAAATCTCAGAAAACCAGGAATGAAAATGATTTCTACTCCTAGAGATGGTGAAGTAAGCGTTTAACCGGAACCAAAGTACCCCAAAATCCTAAGCAACTTTAGCCGAAGAGCGTACACTACTTTGTCTTGTACCAACCCAACAGCCAGAGCGCTGTCAAGAATTATACTACAAAGAATCTCTAGCCTCCAGAGAGATCTTCAGGAAAAATATCAGATTTTGAAATTAACCATCCGTGATTCTACTTCTAAAAATCAGGATGTTCTGACTAACGACTTGCCCCTGAAACGGATTCGTCACCCGACTCATGTGCTTTATTTGTCAGCGATCGCTCACCGTATTACGACTCAGTACGGAGTTTCTACTGCCGAAATTGCTACTGCAATGGCTCAAGCGATGAATCCACCGCAGGCTAATTGCTGGAATGGATCTGGGTGGGATGAACTCACAACTATAATCTGGCAGGGAATCACGGTTCAGGTAACAGCGGCGAATGATTTATTGTTCCAGGTTCACGATCGCGCGATCGCCTCCTGGCTCAATGGCTTGGTTGAGCAGCCGCTATCCTTGCCTGCTTCTCTGCCCCCCGCCTCTCCTCCACTCAACCCCTTCCCGCTTCAATCTGCCCATGCCCGTTGTTGTTCGCTACTTCGCCTTGCCGATCGCACGGGATTGATCAGCCTCCAGCAACCTGAGGCCAATCCCCTCACCTGGCAATGGTTGCAACCTGCTCCAATTAGTTGGCTGACTGCTACCGAGCAACTTTATGTTAATCATCTGGCTGAACGCTGTTTAATTAGCCAGATATGTACAGTGCTGGATATGTGGTTTGAGCCATCACCACCCGCCAAGGTTGTTGTGCAGCAGGCAGAGCGATTAGCTCAAGTGTTTGAAGAAGCCCATCGGGCGTATCCGATATGGGGTGATCGCAGTCCAGAAGCTCGCGATCAACAACAGTCCCATCTGGGATTGTTGTTGGTGACTCAACGGGTATTACAGTGCTGTCTGGATGGTTTGGGCATCCCTGCGCCAACGGAATTGTAACGAGATTCGGCGATCGATATGACATCGCTGATAATGGCACTGGGAGCGATCTCAAACAGTGGGAGAACTATGGTGAAACGAGGATGGCTTGGGTTGGTGGTAGTGCTAGTGCTAGTGGTAGGCTGCACGATACTGAAAGCGCCAACTGGAACCAGTATTCATTTGATGTTGGGGAATCCCAGTAACGCAATTCTCAGTACTGGTGCACCGGATAACTACCTGATGGACAAACCGCAGTATGCCTTGTCCTATAACAGTCAGAAAGGGATTCCGAATTGGGTCAGTTGGCAACTAAATCGGGATTGGTTAGGTACTGTACCGCGCCGGAATGATTTCCGTCCCGACTTTACGCTACCTGAGGATTGGTATCGAGTGACTCCTGCCGACTATATTAATACCGGGTTCGATCGCGGTCACATGACGCCCTCGGCCGATCGCACCGCTACTCCGATCGACAATTCTTCCACGTTTTTGATGACGAATATCATGCCCCAAACGCCTGACAACAATCAGGGGCCTTGGGAAGAATTGGAAAGCTATTGTCGGGAGCTTGCCAAACAAGGGAAGGAACTGTACATTGTTGCGGGTGGCTATGGCCAGAAAAAATTGATAGCGGGCGATCGAATTGAAGTGCCAGCCCATACCTGGAAGATTGTGGTGGTGCTCGATCGTCCGGGCCAAGGGGTAGATGCCATTATGGATGCTACCCGAGTGATCGCGATTGATATTCCAAATAAGCAGGGGATTCGAGAGCGCAACTGGCGATCGTTCCGGGTGAGTGTTGATCAGCTGGAAGCCGCCACCGGATACGATTTTTTATCTAAAGTACCGGAAGGGGTGCAACGGAGCTTAGAAAGCCGAGTTGATCAAGGATGATTAAGGTGATCGTGAATCTGGCTGGAAAATCGTTGAATTGTGCGTCCAGTGATAAAGGCGAGTTCATCTTCAATTGTGTTGCAGAGATTAGGACTCTTGAATAGAGGTTAAGCCTTTTAACTCAAAAATTTATCGCTGCACGATTGGTACAATCATCAGCTGTTAGCATGGATCAATCAGCGTTGAGGCAATGGTTTTGTCGAATTCAGTCAAATTTGGGGTGATTGTCTTTCCGGGGTCGAACTGCGATCGCGATGTTGCCTATGTTACCCAAACGCTATTGCACCAACCGACTCGCATGGTTTGGCATGAAGATAGCGATCTGTCTGATCTAGATGTAGTGATTGTGCCAGGTGGTTTTAGTTATGGCGATTATCTGCGCTGTGGCGCGATCGCTCGGTTTTCTCCGGCTATGCGATCGACGATCGACCATGCCAACCAAGGCAAGTTAGTGTTAGGGATCTGTAATGGGTTTCAGGTGTTGACTGAAGCTGGACTACTGCCAGGGGCATTAGTTCGGAATCGGGATCTACATTTTATTTGCGATCGCGTTCCCATGACGGTGGAGCGGAATGACTTACCCTGGACGCAGCAGTATCAAGCTGGGTCAGTCATTACGTTACCGATCGCCCACGGAGAAGGTAGCTATTATGCCGATGCCACAACCCTGGCAGAACTGGAAGCGAATCGGCAGGTGCTATTCCGCTATTGTGCGGCTGACGGGACAACCGATCTGCAAAGCAATCCAAATGGTTCCTTGAATCAGATTGCGGGGATCTGTAATCGCCAAGGTAATGTGTTAGGGATGATGCCTCACCCTGAACGGGCGGCGGATCCGCAATTGGGGCATACGGATGGCATCAAGTTGTTTGAGGGATTGTTGTCGGCAGCGATCGCAATGGCGGTTTAAACGTAAAACAGGTAGAAAAGACCTTGCTTCTCTACCTGAAACTGAGCAATTGATTAGGTGATTTAGCGATCGATTTAAGAACAATCTAAATCGATCGCTAAAGTTTGATTGGCCTTACTTTGCCCGATCTGTCAGGCTCGTTAGGACTTTATTCGATCGCTCCACAAAGGTTTTCATCCCTTCTGCGTCAAAGCCCTTTTGCGCCATCAAAGCCAGGTCATACACATGATGACAAATCATGTCAGACAGTTCTGCTGAAGGTGATTTCCCTTCACTTTGAATCACCGCCCCTTGATTGATCGCAATTAAGTTTTGGATCAATGGGTGCGAGGTATTCACCAGGAGGATGTGTTCTTCTGGGAACTGCACACTTTGCTGTTGCAAGAAGGCATTCATTTCTTGCATCCGGCGCAAATGTTCGGGCAGCAGGACGATTGCAGGTGGTGCCCCTTGCGGATCGTTTGACTTGAGGGCTTCTGTCCGAATCGTCAGTTTCGGTTTGTTCAATGCGGCGGTAAACAAGTCTTTGATCTGTTCACTACGGGTCTTGTTGGTGGCTGGATCAACAATTTCTGCTTCTTTTTCTTTATCGATCAGTGTGTCATCTAGGTCGGCGTCTACCCGTGAGAATTTGACATCCGAGTGTTCCCGCTCTAGGAAGCTGACAAAGTGGCTATCGATAAAGGAGTCTAGAAATAGAACTTCTAAGCCCTGAGTTTTGTGGAGTTCCACATAGGTTGCCTGACCCACTTCATCGGTACAGTAGAACACCCGATTGGGATGCCGCTCTTTGTTGCGTTCTAGATACTCTTTTAAAGTGGTGTAGGACTTACCATCTAGAGTGGCAGCAGGTGCTGCGTTGTTCGTATCCTGCCAGACATCGCCTTCCGCCGTTTGCACTTCGACTTTAGGAGTATCGGGCTGGGCACTGAGATTGGCAGTGGTGCGATAGATCAGGATATCTTCGACTTGCTTCTTGAATTTGTCGTCGTTGATTGAGCCGAACTTAACAAACGTACCTAAATCTTGCCAGCAGCGAATATATTCTGCCCGATCGTCTCGATAGAGTTCCTTCAGGCGATCGCCGACTTTCTTGGCAATATAGTCCGCAATCTTCCGCACGGTGCGATCGTTCTGCAAGAAGCTACGGGATACGTTGAGGGGGATATCACTACTATCAATTACCCCGCGCAAGGGCAGTAGAAATCGCGGAATCACTTCATCACAGTTATCGCTGACGAATACCTGATTACAAAACAGTTTGATCTGCCCTTTGGTAACATCGACATCCGGCTTCAGTTTCGGGAAGTAAAGAATGCCATTAACGACAAAGGGATAGTCGGTATTCAGATGAACCCAAAGCAGAGGTTCTTCCTGGAAGGGATACAGATAGCGATAGAACTCTAGATAATCTTCTTTGGTTAAAGAACTGGGTGATTCTTTCCAGGGTGCTTTCTGGCGATTAATTTGTTCTGGAGCTGTGGGTTCTGCTGGAGCTGCTTCCGCTTCTCCTTCTTTGGGTTCGGCGGGGGCTTCTTTCACCTCTAACTTGATCGGATAAGGCATGAAGTCGCAGTAGGTTTTGATCAACTGCCGAATCCGATAGGGTTCCAGATATTCCTGTTCTTCGTCTTGGAGTAATAGGGTAACTGTAGTACCACGAGTGGTGCGAGTAGACTGACTCAACTCAAACTCTGTGGAACCATCACAGCCCCAATGCACGGATTGAGAGTCAGGTTTGTAGGACAGCGTATCAATATCAACCCGTTTTGCCACCATGAACGAGGAGTAAAAGCCCAGGCCAAAGTGACCAATAATCTGCTCGTCCCCGGCTGCTTTATATTTCTCAACAAATTCCTCGGCACTGGAAAACGCCACCTGATTGATGTAGCGCTTGACTTCATCAGCCGTCATACCAATGCCATTATCGGTAACGGCTAGGGTTTTAGCGACTTTGTCAAGTGTGATTACAATTCCAGGCTCACCCAGATCACCAGAATATTCTCCAGAATGCGATACCATCTTT
>DATNPU010000198.1:0-4768 GCA_036703105.1 Microcoleaceae cyanobacterium | reverse complement strand
TCGAACAAGTTCTCGCTACTTCACGTTCGGTACAGGATTGGGGAGAAGCTCCAGAACCTACATTTTTCTGTGGGCGCGATGCTGAACTGCAAACCTTGAGCCAATGGATTGGGGCGGAAGGGTGTAAATTGGTTGTCCTGTTGGGAATGGGCGGAATTGGTAAGACAACGCTATCTGTCCAATTGACCGAGCAGGTTCTAGACCCAACCAATGCTGGCTTGGTAGGGCCTGAGGTGAGCCAGTTTCAGGTGATGGTCTGGCGATCGCTACGAAATGCGCCACCCTTAGAAGGACTGTTAGCGGATGTGATTCCATTACTATCGCGGCAGCAATCGGTGATCTTACCCGATCGTCTCGATCGTCAAGTCTCGTTATTACTCACCTGTTTGCGGGAGCAGCGATGTTTACTCGTGCTCGATAATCTAGAGTCGATCTTGCAAGACAGCCAGGTGAGTGAATTACCGATCAAGTCTGGATCCGGTTGGTGTTTAGACCAATACCGTCCTGGGTACGAGAATTATGGTGAGTTATTGCGTCGGTTAGGTGAAGAGCGGCATCAAAGTTGCGTTCTCCTGACGAGCCGAGAGTTGCCGCAAGAGCTGGCTCTACTGGAAGGTGAACGAGTGCGAGTCATGCGGTTGCAAGGGCTAACCGTGACTGAAGGACACCAGGTCTTGCAAAAAACGGGCATGTTAACGCTATCCGCAGAACAATGCGCCGCGATCGTGACGCACTACGCTGGCAATCCGCTGGCTCTAAAAATTGTGGCAGCAGGAATTCGAGGGCTGCTGAATCATGATGTGACCCACTTTCTAGAGCTATTGCAGCAAGGAAAGTTTACGTTTTCCAATATTCATGACCTGTTAGAACGACATTTTAATCGCCTCTCACCGTTAGAACAGGACGTAATGTATTGGCTGGCGATCGAACGGCAGCCTGTGCGGCTCGGTACTTTACAAGCCGATCTACTGCTACCCGAAGCTCAGGCTAGATTGCCAGAAACGTTAGCCTCCCTACAGCGGCGATCGCTATTAGAAGTAAGTGCCACAGGCTATACCCTGCAACCCGTCGTGATGGAATATACGACCAACCGCTTGATTCAGCAACTTTATGATGAGTTGAGTCGATCGCAACCAGCCTTATTTAAAAGTCATGCGTTGCTGAAAGCGCAAACTCAGGATTACATTCGGGAGGCCCAGACCTGTTTAATTCTGGAACCCTTAGTTCAGCGGCTTCAGCAGACCTACTCCGATCGCTGGAGTTTGATCAACCATTTAACCCCATTGCTCGAACAGCATCGAGGTCAACCTGCTCTGCAAACTGGATATTTAGCGGGTAACTTGCTGAATTTATGGTGCTACTTGCAGGTTGATCTCAGTGGCTATGACTGTTCCCACTTGTCAATCTGGCAGGCTAACCTGCGCGGAGTTAGCCTCAACCGGGTTAATTTTGGCCATGCAGATCTATCTACCTCCGCCTTTACAGAAACCTTTGGCAGTGTTGTCTCCCTGGCGTTTAGTCCAGATGGCTCGATCCTGGCGACGAGTGATAACCAGGGTTGGTTGTACCTCTGGCAAGTCTCAACTGGGCAGCAATTACTAGCTATCCATGCCCACCAAGACTGGATCTTTTCGATCGCCTTTCATCCCCTAGAGAACTTATTAGTTACAGGTAGCTTGGACTGTTCGATTAAATTTTGGAATGTAACTACCGGTCACTGTCTGAGAGTTGTGCAGGTGCATAGTGGTGGTGTAGCCACGGTTGCCTTTAGCCCCGACGGACAATTTCTAGCCAGTGGGAGTAGCGATCGTACCGTGACGTTGATTCAAGCGCAGACTGGAGCGTTATTACAGACATTGACTGGCCATACGGATCTGATCCGGGCGATCGCCTGGTATCCCGATAGTCAGCGCCTGGCGAGTGTGGGATTTGACCACACCATCAAACTCTGGGATATCACCACTGGAACCTGTTGGCAAACTCGGCATGATACTTGTGCATTACTGACGATCGCAATCATCCCGTTAGCGGGTAATCGAACGATGCTGGCGACTGGGGGAGACGATGGTCAGGTGAAGCTGTGGGATGGCGAGACGGGGCACTGTTTAGACAGGCTAGAGCAGCATCAAGGCGCTGTTTGGAGTTTAGCAGTGAGTCCAGATGGCCAAACCCTCGCGAGTGCCAGTGATGATCACTACATTCATTTATGGGATGTGGCGACCCGACAGGTGAGTCGTACTCTTCAGGGGCATCAGGGCCGGATCTGGTCGCTCGCGTATGCACCCACGACTACAGATGCAGATCAAGTAGTATTGGCCAGTGGCAGTGAAGACAAGATGCTGAAATTTTGGCAGCCTTTGGATGGTCATTGCCTTCGCACTTTACAGGGCTATCACAATGCCACCTTTCCCATCGGCTTTTTGCCATCTGCGATCGCCGCTCAACCTGCCCAACTGCTTACTCTCAGTGATGATCAACAGGTGCGCTGCTGGAATATCGCTACGGGTGAATGTCTGAAAACCTTCTCTTTAGCTATCCAGGGAGCGATGCAGGCAACGGTTAGTCCAGATGGTTGCCTACTGGCTAGTGGCGGTTTGGATAATACCGTGAAATTATGGCGACTTACGGATCAGGGGTGTTTGGCCACCTTACGAGGTCATTCCGCTTGGGTAAGAGCGGTAGTTTTTAGTCCGGATGGCCGGATGGTTGCGAGTGCCAGTGGCGATCAAACGATCCGCTTATGGGATGTGGCTACAGGGGATTGCCTAGCTGTGCTAGAGGGGCATACCAATCCAGTCCAATCGCTGTGCTTTAGTCCGGATGGCGGCACGATCGCTAGTAGCGGCTGGGATCAAACGGTGAAATTGTGGGAGGTTAAGACAGGTAGGTGTTGCCAAACGTTCAGTGGGCATACCAATCGCCTAACAGCAGCGCTTTTTAGTCCAGATGGCCAAATATTAATTAGTGCTAGCCAGGATCACACTATTCGGCATTGGCACGTACAAACGGGGGAATGTTTCCGAGTGTTGACCGACCATCAGGCCGGGGTCGTGTCGATCGCGATCCATCCTGAGGGGGAATTACTAGCCAGTGCTAGCCTGGATGGCACCGTGCGGCTGTGGTCGGTCAGGCAGGGAGATTGCCTACGAAGTTTATCGCTGCGGATTAGCTATAACAATACCGTGTTATTTAGCCCTGATGGTGTTTATCTAAGCATTGGTAGCCAGGATAGTCTCTGCCGGGTGGTAGATGGACACACGGGAGAGTGTCACGTTACGTTACAAGTGTCCCGTCCATACGAAGGTATGATTCTGACGGGTGCTACCGGTCTAACCGAAGCTCAATGGTTAACGCTGAAGCGTTTGGGCGCGATCGAGTAGCAGGGTGATCTGCCTTGTTTGAAGAAAGTATGAGGAAGTACCGGTTTTTATCCTGAACTTCATAGAGGCTGGATAAAATTTACGTAAGGCTCACGATCGCCTGTTTCAGTGAATGACAAACATCAATTAGCCTGGATGGTTTGCTAGCCATCTTTTCTGACAGAGCTCCCTGTTTTGAGTCTGGCTAATGAATGACTGGTGAAGTCTAGAACGCAAAGTTTCATGCTTGATACAGGTCAAATACCACTGAGTGGTGAATCTCTGCTGTGGTTCCAGCAGGGGCTAACCATGACAGCTGCTGGACGTTATGAGCAGGCGCTAATTTGCTATGACCAGGTGCTAGAAGTCAGACCTGATTTCTATGAAGCCTGGTATGAACGGGGTTTGGTTCTGGAAACGCGAGGGGATTATACTGACGCGATCGCGAGTTTCGAGCGGGCTTTGAGCCTGCGTCCGAATGACGATGCCCTGTGTGACATTTGGCATGAACGGGGGAATGCTTTGCAGTATGGCTTGGGGCAATATATAGAGGCGATCGCGAGCTATGACCAAGCCTTAAAGTTAAACCCGGATCATGAACTACTTTGGCAAAATCGTGGCAATGCCTTCCTGTTTGGCCTCAGCCGTTTGGAAGATGCATTAGCCTGTTATGGTCGAGTGTTAGAGATTAATCCTGATAACCCGTTGGCTTGGCGGAATCGGGGTCATGCTTTAGTAGAATTGCGCCGTTATGAGGATGCGATCGCGAGTTACGATCGCGCGCTGGCATTACATCCAGAAGATCAGGTATCCTGGCATGCCCGGAATTTAGCGGCAGAACAATCAGGGTTCAATAGCCGCCAACCAACAACCCATCCAGCTTGGTCAGGGTCTAACTTTGATGATCCAACCTTTGTTGAAGCGGAAACCGATTCCCAAATTATCTTTTCCTTGGAGTTTGCGGCTACCGATGAAGTCCCGCGTACTCAACGGCGGCAACCGTTGATCGTGATCGAAGATGATTGGGGGAGCCGAGAAATTCTTTTGGATCAAGAGCGCTACACGATCGGTCGAGATCCCAAAAGTGACGTTTGCTTGCATTCCCAATTTGCTTCTCGCCACCATGCCGTGCTAACGCGGTTGGTTAAACCGGATGGAAGCTTTGCTTACCGGATTCAGGATGGCAATGCGGATGGTAAACCGAGTACGAATGGGTTAATCATTAACGGGCACAAACGGCAGACTCATGATTTAACAGCTGAAGACGTGATTGTGTTTGGCCCTCAGGTACGAGCCATTTTCCGATTAACGCCAGTTTTCGGCGATCGATGACTGTTATTAGGCGATTTCTCAGTAATTCTACCGATCTTCATCAGAAATTCAACAATTTAGCTCGTAGCTTTACGGTT
>DATNPU010000196.1:0-2552 GCA_036703105.1 Microcoleaceae cyanobacterium | reverse complement strand
CACCGTACCAGAGGCGTTGGATGGGGCTACTGCGGTGCATTGTTCCTCTCGCCCCACCGACATTAAAGCGTCCGGCTCGCTCCCAGTCCTGCTCATCCCCAATGCCATCAATCACGGGGTGAATGAAGCCCTGCGGGGGGTGATCGCCCTGAGCCATATGAATCTCGATCGGTTGCCGGACACTCGCAGGAACCGGTTCATTCAAGGCTTGGTATAGGGCGGCTAGGTGTTCCCGGAACAGTTGATCAAACATGGCATCCTGGTTAGACGAATGCCCTTCGCCAAACCACCAGAACCAGTCGGAACCTTCGGCGGCATACAACGCTTCCCAAGCTTCGGGATTATTTTCTTCCGTGGCTTCGGGATGGTTTGCTAGGACTTGCCGAGCCGCTGTGAGTAAATCCCAGGCGCGATTTTTGGCACGATCGCCAATCCAGGTGGTGAAGCTACCATCCACCCAGGAACCACTATGCAGCTTTTCGGCTGGTAGAGTCGCAGTTGGAGGAAACTGATCGAGAAATTCGGAGACGGTGACCAGTTGAATATCCGGATCGTGACTGAGGGTTTCATATAGGGCCGTCAGGAAGGGCAGACCATCCTGCGGATAGAACTCCCAGCAGTTCTCGCCATCCAGAGCGATCGTTACTAACCAGGGATCTTCTAAAGTTGTACTGCTACTGGTTTGTTGCGCTTTTAAGGAACGGGAAATCGCTTCTAAATGACCAACCAAATCTCTGGCAGCTTTCTCGGGTGGCATGGAACTATAGGTAAAGCCCAAGAGATCTGACAAGCGGTGGTCACGGAAGACGATCGCCAAATCGCCTTCAGGAGTTTCTAAGCGATAAGGCCGGTACAGTTTATCCGGTTCATAGACATTCCCCGATCCGTCACGACTAAAGAAATGATCCAATGTCCAGCCCAGGACGGCTTCATCCGAACAAATCCACTCAAATCCTTGTTTGGCAATGTCGGGGAGAATCACAGAACTAACAGATTGCTCAGACGGCCACAAACCCCGCGGCGATCGACTAAAACGTTCCTCATACATTTCCCAGGCTTTTTGCAGATGGCGGGGAATGTCCTCTGCCCACTGGAAGCGGTGTTGCGGTAATACCATGTTGGGGACAGCCACTCGTCCGGCATCGGTATCAGCTAACAGCGGCAAAATCGGGTGGGTGTAGGGAGTCGTGGTAATTTCCAACTGCCCTGTCTCTTGCATCTTCTTATGTTGAGGAATGATGCGGCTGAGGATCTGGCGTTGTTTAGAATAAATGCGTTGGCGATCGCTGAGGGTAAAGCCTTTGCCGCGATCGAGCCAAGTACCAATCTCTGGATCATCCCAAAACAACGGATCAATCCAAGACAAGTTGTGCCAAGCGGCTAAATCGCTATAGTCCTGAGCTGTCCAATGTTCTAAGCACCAATTTAACCCTTGGTCCTGCCGTTGATTAAAGAGATCAGCGTAGCGCGGGTGGGGGTCAATTAACGTGCGGTGATTGCCATCAAAGAAATGTTGGATGGCAAATTCTTTTTGCTCCTGCGTCAGTTGCTCGGTCGGTAATAGCGCAATCTGTAAATAGGGGTCGAGAGCTTTTCCAGCGACGTAATCCTCAATTTGCAGAATCAACGATGGGACTAAATTCACCGTTTGATGCAATTTGGGATATTTTTCCAGAATCAGAACTAAATCGAGGTAGTCCTTCGTGCCGTGTAACCGCACCCAGGGTAAGCGATACTGCCCATCGGTGGCTGTCGATGCCGCCCGACTTTTATACAACGGTTGGTGCTGATGCCAGATAAAGGCGACATAAAGGGGATGAGGCATAGGTTAGCTGACAGCGAAGGGCAAGGAACTAAGGGGATTGATACCGGAGTTGACGCTCCGAATTCTGTTGGCTGCGTTACAACGCTTACGATAACAGATGTGTTTGGTTCACTTGGTGTCCGCTACAGCACAAATCACCCCAGTAGGGGCGATCGAGCTATCAACCCCTACTGGTGAAATCCAGATAGAATGCTGGATGCTTTTACAGCACTTGCTCGACTTCAGCAATTTCAGGAATGAATTCCCGCAGACGGCGTTCAATTCCCATTCTCAGAGTCATCGCAGAACTAGGGCAGGAACCACAGGCACCCTGAAGCCGCAATTTAACGATCGGGCCATCGATTTCCACTAATTCCACGTTGCCGCCATCTGCCAGCAGGTAGGGACGCATTTCATCCAATACGGTTTCAACATTTTCGGAGGTTAGTGGCAGCGTTTGAGTCATAATTCACCTTTGGGATGTCAGGTCAAGTTCACTGATATCGATCCTAGATCCAGAACGTCATTATAGGGTGGGAGATTGACGCAAAGGATCACTGGACGGTCACTAAATCAGGTTCAGAGAATAACAAGACTTGATAGTAATGGATGTCGTTGGCGAATGTACTACAAGCAAGATTACTCAAATACGACAGACTCTGAAATGGTTGCTATTCCATTGCTCATAAAGCTTGTAGCACCCTTGTAAAGGTATGTGTAACACATTCGCCAACAACATCAGTAACGG
>DATNPU010000189.1:0-6023 GCA_036703105.1 Microcoleaceae cyanobacterium | reverse complement strand
ACCCGAATCCAGCCTTGTTCTCCGGCCACCGCTTCATTTAAAGAACGCAGGTCGATCGGGCTAGCCGCAAAGCGATCGAGTTGAGGCGTAAAGCTAAACCCATCCGTGACTTCTACTTGCACCTGTTGATTAGGCTGCAAGTTGCCCTGCGGTTGAAACAGGGTTTTAGAGAGTAGAAAGCAGTCAAACGCGGCGGCTCCCTCTAGTTCCGTCAGTTCAATGCGTAATTGATGACGACCTGCGGTGAGAGCGACTTTCCCTAAACTGACCCAATTTGCCCCAACGAATTGCCGCATCCCGACGTTATCCATCAGGTAAACGTTGTCACCCACATACTGCCAGGGCTGATCGTCCCATCGCCACCGAAACGGGCCATGTCGCCAAAATTTGCGGGTATAGAAGAAATAGTCGCTGGTCGTTGGAACCGTGATTTGATACTCCAGAAATAACGTCTGCTCACGTTTGTCACCCACCCCAATCCATTGCTGGTTAGAAAGCATGGCCGCCTCAGCAGAATTTGTAGGCGCAAAGGGGTGACGATCGGGGGCAGGAAAGTTCGTTTTCAGCGGCGTTTCAGCTTCCCACCACACGAAGGATGAAGCGAGGGGGGTGGGGCGGGCCGTGACTGTAATCCGTGGATTATCCGTGTTCCAGGGGGTAAAGGCGGGCGTGGAACGGGACGATTGGCAGGCAAACAGTAGCCCTAACGTCAGCACTAGGGTCAGGCAGAAGCGATAGTAAGAACGTAGCATTCCGGTGATGGATGAAGGAAAGACCGCAATCAACTTTGAGGCTTCGCCCTTCCTAACTCGGAATTAGCTCAGGTGTCAATGGGATGAATGTGAGAGGGAATATTCGGACAAATCGTTGGCACGATCGCAGTTTTGCTAGGAGGTTCTTGCCACCCGGATAGAAGTCCTTCCAGTTCGGTTTCTAAAATTTTTAAGGCGGCCATCTGTTGCCGAATGTCTTGCAACTTGAGTTCCAAATGGGATTTCACTTCACCACAGGGTACTTCTCCCCGATCGTGAACCTGTAATATTTCACCAATTTCCGCTAGGGATAACCCCAAGCCCTGAACCCGTCGGATAAACGCCAGCCGATTCAGTACAGTATCAGAAAATAGCCGGTAGCCAGCCTCGGAACGCCTGACGGTCGGAGTCAGCAAGCCAATTTCTTCGTAGTAGCGAATAGTTTTGATCGGCAAACCACTGGCTGCCGCCACTTCGCCAATTTTCAATAGCGGGGATGAGATAGAAGTGATCATCGATCGACTGTCTTGAATCAATTCTCAACTCTAAAGCCTTAACGGGGAGGCTGTTTTTTATTCATGCTTAACATCGGTAAACTCGGGCGAGAAGATTGGGGCGGTAGGACGTAAACCGGCGGATGCTCAGGCACTTCTAGCGGTTTGCGAGCCTGCCATTGCCACACACTAAACCCGATCGCACCACCTACAGCTCCCAATCCTAAAAATAACAGTGACCAATGTTCACTCAGTCCGCCGATCGCTGCATCTACGGCTCCAGCGGTAACGACGAAACTAACAACAGGTTGCCGACGGTAGAACGATTTCAACATGCGAGACTATACAACAATGGGATTTAACGCCAAATAGTAGGCTACTAACTTACTTCAATTGTAATCGTTCCATTTCAGGGTCAGAAGGAGATCCCATCAGCAGCCCGATCGCCTTGCATTATAGGCAAGTTTCTCCTGAGTGAACAGTTCCAGATGAGCAAACCCTGAGTCAGTCAGGCTATCCCCTTTATTTTTTAATCTCGCGGCAAATACTACCCAGGTCAGTGTAGCGATCGGCGACATTGATTAAGCTCTCACTAGTCATCGAGGGCAAACTGACGACTTCGACTTGAGTGCCCAGGTAAGTAATCGCATTGACTACATAGGTTAAATCCCCGTCACCACTTAATAGCACCATCGTGTCGCAATGGTGGGCCAGGGTCATCATGTCAACTGCAATTTCCACATCCAGGTTGGCTTTTTTAGAGCCATCGGGAAACTGGATTAATTCTTTCGTTACCACCCGATAGCCATTGCGCCGCATCCATAAGAGAAACCCCTGTTGTCGATCGTTGTGGGGATCAATTCCGGTGTAGAAGTAGGCCCGCAGTAGACGGCGGTGTCCGGTTAACTTACACAGCAGCTTAGCATAATCAATTTCGATGCCAATATTGAGTGCTGCATAAAACAGGTTAGAACCATCGATAAAAATGGCAACTCGATCGCAGCCCTGCGGATCACCATCGTTAAAGTCGTTCGGTAACTGGATCGGTGACTGAAGAAATGGTTCAAGTCCCTGATCTGCAAAGCTCGATTTGCCGTTAGTGCCCCGTTTTGGTAGTGCCTGCATCGTCTTAGTGCTCCTCGTCTAGCGCTTGCAGCAAGTAGGGGTTGTTCAATCAGGATTCTAAGGCTATCGGAGCACAATAGTAGCTAGATAGTCAGAATTGGGGATCAAATCCAACCCAGTGTGTAGTTGAGAGTAGAGGCGAAGCGCGATCGTTCACCTGTTACTGGTTGAAATAAATGGTACTCAATGATTGACCAGAGACAGTGGCCAGCAGCGAATTAAACTTAGAAAAAATATTATTAGTCAATCTCAGTCATAGTCAGGAACAGCATCAGAATAGTGGTACTCACTGCTCCATACCGGCTAAATAAATGGATCTATATAAACGGTACTTTGGAATATCAACCTCTCATGCTAGAGGCTGGTTCCACTAAAGTAAATCTTTGTTTGTCTTCCTTAATATTTATCCAACAAATAGATCAACTTAGCGTCTTGTGCTGCTCACACGGCAGGTGATCCCCCTCAATTCTGGGTACGGATCTGTCAATTCGCCAGAACCAGGGGGCCCACTAGTATGGGAGATAGCGTTCTATTCTTCATCCCGCCGATCGGCATAGTCTTCAGATGATTTTGGATCCAGCTCCCATCGGCGATCGTCGCGCTCTAGCAAAATATCATTGGTGCGAAGAAAAGCTTGATCGGCCATTTCTAACCCCACAGCAGCTCCCAGTTCATCGACAATGTCCTGATCGGGGGTAGAGACAGTGCCACCAACGGCTTCATCTCCCACGGCATACGCTTGTTCGTAATTGGCATCAATATCGCCACCGGTTAACTCCGGATCTGCCGCATTGAACTGGCGATCGCGTTGTCGCATCGTGCGGCCCCCTTCGTTGTATCCCGGTAGGTCATGTACTCCAGTGCCATAGGACTCTGTGTACTCCTGGGGGACATCGCCAAAATTCGTATTGGCTTCTACGTCTGGTTCAAGCTCATCCTCGACGGGTGCCCCAAAATTGTGCAGACTGGATTCTAAATCTTCCTGGTCGGTAGGGCTGACGAATTCCTGTTCGGCTCGATCGCGCATCTTGCTGTCTCCTAACTCATCATGCTGTTTGCAGCCTAACGAACTGGTAGCCCTTTCAGAATCCACACAGAGGCAGAAAACGGTATAGCAGGCAATTTCCGACCAGGAAGACTTTCTGTAGTACCCGTGATTAATCTACCCACTGTACAGGTTTAGCGACCCGAATCCCGTCCTCAACTGTAGACTGCTCACAGGAACCAGTATGTACCTGGATCACGATGTAATACAGATCCTGAGCCGATCGATTCCGCCAACAGCGTTCACCTTCGCAATCCACTCGAATCACTGTCCCTTCCCGTACTGGAAAACTGGTACCGTCTACCTGAAATTCCCCTTCACCCCGCAGGAAGATATAGATCTCTTCATTGACCTGGTGCTTGTGATAGAACGGCAACGATTTGCCCACAGGCAGTTTGTTTAGTGAAATCTCAGCCCCTGTCAACCTCAGTAGTTGTTTAAGAAACACCTTACCGTCTGCCTGAAGATGGCGGTGCGGTAGTTGGAAGCTGAAGCGATCGAGATCGACTAAGTCTCCCAAATCGATCGCGGCAAAGTGGTCGCCTGTCCGAGAAGGCAATGCAGTGAGTTGCATAGGTTTAGTAACTTTTAGATTGCAAGTTAAAAGTTATGGTAGGCCGATAACTTGTAAAATGCAAGTAAGTTCTACAGCCGTTGCATTGCCACATGTCAGACCGTCGTTCTCCTTGCCCGATTGCCTGTACCCTCGATCTAATCGGCGATCACTGGACGCTATTAGTGATCCGCGACATGATGTTTTTTGGCAAACAGCGATTTGAAGAATTTCTGGAGTCGCCCGAAGGCATTTCAACTAACATTTTGGCTAACCGCCTGAAAACCTTGGAGCAGTTAGGCTTAGTCGAAAAAATTCCCTATAGTAATCATGCCCGCCGGATGAACTACCAGTTAACCGAGCAGGGGCAAAGCCTACGTCCAGTCCTGTTATCGATCGTGCGATGGGGACTTCAGCATATTCCAGACACCCAAGCCCGAGAGGGCGATCGTAGTCTTACCGAATAACCTGCTGTTGGGAACTATTGGCGGTGATTAGCAGACGATGCCCAGAAATGCCGCAGCACCGATAGACCGCATTGCAACGGGGCGATGTGTGTCAAAATTGCATACGGTATCCGTCACCCATCCCTGTTGATCGCGGCCCCATGACTAAAGTTATTATTCAAATTCCCTGTTACAACGAGGAAGCCACTCTGGGGCTAACCCTATCCGAACTACCACGCCACTTACCTGGAGTCGATCAGGTGGAGTGGCTGATTATTAACGACGGCAGCAGCGATCGCACAGCAGAGGTGGCTCGCAAGAATGGTGTGGATCATATTGTCAACTTCGAGCATAACCGGGGATTGGCCAAGGGCTTCATGGCGGGTATAGAGGCCTGTCTGAAGGCGGGGGCCGACATTATTGTGAATACGGATGCGGATAACCAATATTGTGCTGATGACATCCCGAAACTGATTGAACCGATCCTGCGGGGTGAGGCGGAGATTGTAATTGGGGCGCGGCCAATTCACCAAATCAAGCATTTTTCGCCCGTTAAAAAGGTGTTGCAGAATTTAGGCAGTTGGGTGGTGCGGTTAGCCAGTAAAACCGATATTCCAGATGCGCCGAGTGGGTTTCGGGCCATTAGTCGGACGGCGGCCATGCAACTAAATGTATTTAACGAATACACCTATACGCTGGAAACCATTATTCAGGCTGGACAGCGAGGCATGGCCATTACCTGGGTGCCAATTCGGACGAATGGTTATTTGCGTCCTTCTCGCTTAGTCAAAAGTATTCCGTCTTATATCAAGCGATCGATCCTGACGATCTTATTGATCTTCATGACCTATCGTCCGCTCCAGTTTTTCCTCACAATGGGTAGTCTGCCCTTCTCCTTGGGAACTTTGCTCGGTATCCGGTGGCTGGTGCTGTTTTTCCTGGAAGGCGCGGCAAAAGCCCGTGTCCCTAGTTTGGTGTTGGCCGCGATTTTGATTCTAATTGGCTTCCAGCTATGGATTTTCGGGTTGGTAGCTGAATTACTATCCGTGAATCGCAAGATTTTGGAGGATATTCAGTTGCGGTTACGCCGATCGGAGGTGGAGCAGTCGGGTCGGGGAGTGAGGAGATGAGGGGGATGGGGAAGATGGGGGAGATGGAGAGGAGAGGCTAATGATGAGAGATTTGTTGGCTCGTGAGGCGATCGCGCAGATTCCTAAAATTCTGACGCTGTTAGACCGCAATCCGCATAGCCCGACCTATGGCTGCTTCGATCGCAATTTCTGGCAATACAAAATCATTGACTTCCCCAGTGGTATGTCGCAGGAGTTTGTGCTACCGTTGGCGCTGGCCTATCACACTGAGATTCCAGATAACCCGTTTTATCAACAGTCCGTATTGCGGGATTGGGTCGAGGCCGGAATTCTGTATGCAGCGCGAAGCGCTCACCCGGATGGTTCCTGTGATGATTATTTTCCATTTGAGCGAGCTGGGGGCGCAGCGGCGTTTTCTTTATTAGCCTGCATTGATAGTTATAAGCTAATGGATCTAGACAATCCCGAGGCGTTGGCATTTTTTGAGCGACGGGCCAATTGGTTAGCGCATCACCAT
>DATNPU010000157.1:0-2040 GCA_036703105.1 Microcoleaceae cyanobacterium | reverse complement strand
CCTATGGTAAAGGTGAGTTGCTGACTAGCCAACCGAAAGGGATCAAAGGGGGATGACGCTAAGAGTGGCTGAGCGAACCAAACTGGGCTACAGTTTAAGCGAGTTTGCTCGGTATTGGGCAGCCAAGCCTCGGCAAATGGCCAACCTGTAGACAGGCAGACCAGCCGCAATGCTTCCCGGATGGCGGATTGAAACGTAGGCATCTGTCTTAACCAAGTTCCCAGCACCGCGCGATCGACATCGGGTAACGCCCATTGCCAATCCTGTAGATCAACAGCCTGATTAATTGGATTCATCAAATTCTGCGGATGGCGATAGCTCTTGAGTCTGCGCTTGAAGCACCCGGAACTCTAGCAAGACAACGGACAGATTCTCAGAAGGATGATATATCAAGCCTGATCTTTTTTTAGCAGGAATTCCTTAAAACGACATTGGAAGCAATTGGCAATGGCGTGGCAGAATTTAGATAACTTAAAGATCGCTGATTTTTCCCGATTCCATGACTGCAACTATCCCTAATCTGCCGAGCCAATACGATCCTGTAACTACTGAAGCCAAGTGGCAGCAGTACTGGGAAGCGCATCAAGTCTTCAAAGCTGACCCCAGCCGACCGGGAGAACCTTACTGTGTGGTAATTCCCCCTCCCAATGTCACGGGTAGCCTCCACATGGGACACGCCTTTGAAAGTGCGTTAATTGACGTATTAGTACGTTATCACCGGATGATTGGGCGGAATACTCTCTGGTTACCAGGAACAGATCACGCCAGTATTGCCGTCCATACGATGCTGGAGAAGCAACTGAAGACCGAGGGCAAAACTCGGGAGGATTTAGGCCGAGAGCAGTTTTTACTCCGAGCCCAGGAATGGAAAGCCAATTCTGGTGGCACGATCGTCAACCAATTGCGCCGCTTAGGAGTATCGGTAGACTGGTCGCGGGAACGGTTCACGCTGGATGAAGGACTCTCACAAGCGGTCTTACTAGCCTTTAATCAACTCTATGAAGAAGGGCTGATCTATCGCGGCAAGTATATGGTTAACTGGTGTCCAGCCACCCAGTCGGCCGTGTCGGATCTGGAAGTGGATAACCAGGAAGTGAATGGGCATCTCTGGCATTTCCGCTATCCGTTGACCGATGGATCGGGGTTTGTCGAAGTAGCGACCACCCGCCCGGAAACCATGTTGGGTGATACCGCGGTGGCCGTGAATCCCCATGACGATCGCTACAAGGCGTTGATTGGCAAGACGTTAACATTGCCAATCATGAATCGGGAAATTCCGATTATTGCCGATGAGTATGTCGATGCTAGCTTTGGCACGGGTTGCGTTAAAGTGACACCGGCCCATGATCCGAATGATTTTGAGATGGGTAAGCGCCACAATTTGCCCATGATCACAATCATGAATAAAAATGGCACCCTGAATGAGAATGCCGGAGAATTTCAGGGGCAAGATCGATTTGTCGCCCGAAAAAATGTGGTAGCTAAATTGGAAGCCCTCGGTTGCCTAGTACGGGTGGAAGACTACAAACATACGGTGCCCTACAGCGATCGGGGCAAAGTGCCAGTAGAACCACTCCTGTCTACGCAATGGTTCGTTAAGATTGAGCCACTCGCCACTCGCGCGCTCAACTTCCTGGATCAGCAACAGTCACCGCTGTTTGTGCCCGAACGCTGGACGAAGGTATATCGCGATTGGTTAGTCAGTCTGCGAGATTGGTGTATTTCGCGTCAGCTCTGGTGGGGCCATCAAATTCCGGCCTGGTATGCCGTGGATCAAACCGGCGGTGAGATTACCGACGATACGCCCTTTGTCGTAGCTCAAACCGAAGCAGAAGCCAGAGAAAAAGCGATCGCCCAGTTCGGTGAATCGGTTCAACTTCAGCAAGATCCCGACGTGTTGGATACCTGGTTTTCTTCGGGGTTATGGCCGTTCTCGACGATGGGCTGGCCGGAGCAAACAGCCGATCTAGAGCGTTACTATCCCACAACGACCCTAGTGACTGGGTTTGATATCATCTTCTTCTGGGTCGCCCGCATGAC
>DATNPU010000145.1:0-7633 GCA_036703105.1 Microcoleaceae cyanobacterium | reverse complement strand
GTGGTCATGCGGCTCCCTTATTGCCGCCCTCAACACCGCCTGCCCCTCAGAACCAGATGGCCGAAGCAGCGATGCTACCCGCAACCACTCCTAGTCTGCTCGCAGGTAGCCTTAAGCTGGAACCTTGTGCTGTGGAGACTGTTCTAGAGCCGCTCCTGGCATCTGCTGCCCCGATCGCCCAGGATAAGGCGTTAACTCTTCAAGCTAACATTCCTTCAACCTTACCGTTGGTTTGGGTCAATCCTCAGGCTCTCCGAGAAGTGTTGAATAACCTGATTGAAAACGCCCTGAAATACACGCCCACTGGAGGAGCAGTTCTAGTCACAGCAGAAGTTGCTCCTCCCCAGCCCTGGCTAGAAATCGCCGTGACGGATACGGGCTGCGGCATTCCCCCAGACGATCTACCACACATTTTTGAGCGACACTATCGAGGGATACAAGCACAGACGGATATTCCAGGGAGTGGGCTTGGCTTGGCGATCGCCCGCACCCTGGTTGAGCAAATGCAGGGTGAAATCCAAGTCTTTAGTCCAGCTTTAGCCCACCAATTGGAGGCAATTAAGCCCAATCCATCTGTTCAGCTAGGAGTGGGGACAACGTTCATTGTGCGGTTGGCGATCACCCAACCCCCCGAGGTGGCTCAGCCGCAGAGTACCCATAAACAGCAATAAGGGCGTAGGATTAGCCTCTGTACTGGCTCAGAAATCCACGCCCTTACCCTTCAGGTCGTTCATGTCACTATCCAGACAGAAACAGAGTTGAACGGGTAGAGACAATGGCTAAGATAACGATGATGTCTCTACGCTCGATCGTGGCTCATGCCAACGCCTCTACTGCCCGCTGGAACTAGCTGGAATGGTTAGATCCGAATTTAGTGTGAGGCTAAGATCACTGTTCGGTTCAACTTCGAGCAACGTGATTTTGTTTTGTCCAACAAATGCACCCAACAGGGAGCCAGCCGCAGTCCCAGTTAACACTTCCCAAGCCTGAATCTTCTTATCCCCTGTTACCGCTGCAATCCCAGCCGCCGCACCACTGCCAACAGCCGCACCTGCTAAGACATTGCCGACCGAAATGCCCTTCGAGATCGTAGTTGTTTTAGTAATCACTTCAGAGGTGGCATTGACCGCCAGACGATCGTTAGAAGGTAGGACAATCTCGCTAGCTACAAACTGAGCCCCAGATCCATTCTGCACAACCTGAAGTTGGCCAATCACATCACTGCCCGCCGGAATCAGCACTCGACCACTAGAGGTCACAACATTTTGTGCCACTTTTAACACTAAAGGAATGGGGGATGGTTCATTTTGAGCCAGCAGAATTCTCTCTGCGCCTTCGTAGCGAATCGGAATTGCGGTTCCAGCGGGAATCCGAATAGCGGAAGGTTGAGGAGCTTGAGCACCCACAATATAGGGAGAAGGAATCGCCGTTACCTGTCCGGTGCTAACTAATGCCTGGTAGATTAGCGCTGCCACTTCAGCCCGAGTTGCTGCCCGGTTAGGATTGAAGAGCCTAAGCTCAGGATAGTTAACAATCATCTGCCGCTGCGTAGCTGCTGCCACTCCGGGACGAGCATAAGCAGGAATCGCCGCTGCATCCGTGAAGGCATTAGCCAGAATTGCCTCCGAATCGCCGTTCGCGGAATACCCTAAACCATTCGTCAGTGATACAGGAATCTGAGTCCGAGGAATATTTTCGTCGGGCCGAAATTCGTTACCGGGATAGCCCATCATAAAGCCGAGGGCATAGGCTCGCTGAATTTGATTAGCCGCCCAATAGTTGGTCGGGACATCAACAAAGTTAATTGGAGTGCGAACGGCTGTCCGTGCTCCAAATGCCTTTGCGATCATAGAAGCGTATTGAGCACGGGTAACCGGTTCTTCAGGACGGAATGTGCCATCCGGGAAGCCTGAGATGACTCCTGCTGAGACAAGAGAGGTGATAAATCCATTCGCCCAGTAACTCGAAGGAACATCTGGGAAAGCGGATTGGGCAACGGCTGGAGCAGGGGCCATAATCATTGGGGCAACTGTGCCTGTTGCTACACCAAAGGTTAGTAGTAGAGCGGCTCCAGATTTCCATGCACGAGAGTACACCATGAGAGAGATCTCCAAAGAAACATCGACTATTCGTTAGTTATGTAGACCTTGTATAAGCTAAAAGGTTCCTACGTAATATCACCGTAAAAAACGAAAAATTTTGGCAGAATTCTACCAATTTAGGGAATTGATACCGAACCATTTTCCCGCCACTAATTCTAAAGACGCAGCATGATTCAATTAGTTCTCCTACAAACACAGCCAATTTAGTCATTCAGGCGATATGCTAACGTCACAACCTTAAGTGGAACGGTATGTCTTACTATTCCTAGCTGCGATCGCGGCATCAGCCATGAATTGCCGCCTGGAGGGATGCACACAGATGAAAAAGGTGCTGGAAACCGTTACCCAGGAGGGCTATCCCTAGCTCTCGCCCTTGATGATACTCGCTTCTTTTCGAGATGAACGATTAATCTATTGACAACTAATTACTAACCTCTGACTACTAAATAACGATTTAACTTAAATTCTTTCGTAGTACCTGTGGTGCAAGCTGTTTTAAATCGGGAAGATGGCGTTAGCAACCGAATTGGGCGGTGACTACACTTGTAGGGATGAGGGCAAAATGTTGGGGTCGGATCAGTTAGACGCAATCCGGGAGTGTTGTCGAGATGATGCCGCGTTTCAGCGACTATTAGGGATTTTAGAACCCCTGTTAAACCATACAGCTTGCCGTCCGGGTTCTAGCCAAAGTCAGGCCCGGTATGAAGCGATGCTGAACCTGATGCCCGATCGCGTGTTTCGGGTGAGCCGTGATGGTGACAATTTAGACTTTAAGGGTACTCAGGAAGACACTGAACATGGGATGGTGCGGGAGACGGTCATTGGCAGTAATCTTCGCCAGTTTGTGCCGCCGGATGTGGCAGAACGCTGTTTAAGCGCGATCGCTCGGGCGCTGGAAACCGGGACTTTGCAAGTGTTTGAGTATCAAATCCCGAAAGCCTGGGAACCGAATGCCGGGGAGATGCGGGATTACGAGGTGCGGGTAGTGGTGAGCGGGGCCGAAGAAGTGCTGGCGATCGAACGGGATATTACGGATCGTAAACGGGCGGAAGCTGCTTTACGCCGCAGCGAAGAACGGAATCGTGCCTTTTTAAATGCCATTCCTGACCTGATGTTCCGGATTGCCCGAGATGGCACCTACCTCGACTTTAAAGCGGATCAAGAGCAGGATTTTGCCTTCCCAGCCGATGAGATGCTGGGCCGTACCGTGTATGACGTGCTCCCTGCCGACATTGCTCAACAGCGGATGCACTATATTGAACAAGCCTTAAAGACCAGAGAAACCCAAGTCTTTGAGTACCCATTACTAAATCATGGGGAGGTGCGTGATTATGAAGGGCGGATTGTGGTCAGTGGTGAGGATGAAGTACTGGCGATCATGCGCGACATCACCGATCGCAAGCGGACTGAAGCCCAGTTACGGATCAATACCGAACGCGATCGTTTACTAGGACAAATTGCCCTGCGGATCCATCGATCGCTCAACCTGGATCAAATTCTCACGACGACCGTGGCCGAAGTGCGGCAGTTTTTGCAAGCCGATCGGGTGTTTATTGGGCAAATTGATCAAACCTGGCAGGGACGAGTGGTCGCAGAATCCGCTGCTCCGGAGTGGGGATCGATTCTGGCCTGGATTGCTGATGACATTTACCTGCGCGAGATCCGCGTCTTATTTGAACAGGGGCAAGTGCAGGCGATCGATGATACAACCGCGGCTGAAGTCTCACCGCTCCTGGCCGAGTACTACGCCCGTTGTCAGATTAAAGCCAGTTTGGGAGTACCGATTACTCTCGGTGACGATTTCTTTGGAGTGCTAATTGCCAACCAATGCTCGACTTTGCGTCACTGGCAACCCTTTGAAGTTGAGTTGCTGTCCCAATTAGCCACTCAGGTAGCGATCGCGATCCAACAAGCAGAGCTGTACCAACAAGTCCAAACCCTTAACGCCAATCTGGAATATCAGGTCCAGGAACGTACCGCGCAACTGCAACAGAAAATGCTGGAGTTGCAAGAACTGGATCATTTAAAGGATGACTTTCTACACGCGGTTTCCCATGATTTGCGGACTCCCGTGATGGGAATGTTGCTCGTGTTAAAAAATCTCCAATCAAAATGTAACGATACGATTACCTTGTCGCGATCGATATTGGATCGGATGGTGCAGAGTTGCGATCGACAACTGGCTATGATCAACTCGCTGCTGGAAGCTCATTCCAGCGAAACCCGTGGAGTCATTCTGAACTATGAGTTAGTCAATTTAGGCACACTCACCCGGACAATCGCGGCTGATCTAGAGCCTTTGCTGGCCGAAAACCAGGCAACCTTGATTAATCTAGTGCCAGACGATTTACCGTTTGTTACAGCGGATCCGGCCCAAATCCAGCGAGTGTTCGAAAACCTGATTACCAATGCCCTAAAACACAATCCCATTGGCCTCACAGTCACCTTGAAAGCTGATGTCGAGGATGAATGGATTCGGTGCAGCATTCAGGATACCGGTATGGGCATTAATCAAACTGAACAGGAGTCACTGTTCGATCGCTATGTTCGCGGTTCGCGGGCACGCCGTTCGGCTGGCATTGGCTTAGGACTTTATCTCTGTCGCCAAATTATTACTGCCCACGGAGGCCAGATTGGCGTCATCAGTGCGCTAGGGCAGGGAGCCACCTTCTGGTTTACCCTACCCCTTGCCGTCAACGGTTAAATAACAACCAGACTCCCGTGATCGCAACTAAAACCCCCAGAATGGCTCGTAAGCTAACTTTTTCACCCATTGCCAGCGCGATCGGTAACACAAATACAGGGCTAGTTGCTAGTAAGGATTGAGCCACTCCCGCTGCCGTATATTTGAACGAGATTTGCTGTAACCATAGAGCTAGATAGGTACTGGCAAAGGCTGTACCGATTAATGTCACTAGCAACCGACGATTACTTAAGGGCTGGAATTCTTGGAGCGATCGCTGTTGCCCAGTTGCCCATAGGAGTAGTACAAACTGTCCACCCAGCAGACGCACAAATGTACTCCATAACGGATCAATCTCACTGCCTGCGAGAGCCGCCCGCGATAAAACACCACCACTCGCCTGCCCAAGGGCTGCAAGAGTTCCCAAGATAATTCCTGGTAGCAGGAATTGGGGAGAGGGGTTGGGTGAGGGAGAGGCGGGAGTGGGGGTGCGTTCGAGGACAACCCAAGTGACTCCTGAAACGGTAAGGAGAATGCCGAACCAGGAGATCGGGGCTAACTGTTCCTGGAGACTAACCAGCGCTAACATCGCGGCTAGAGGTGGAGCTAACGATTCCAGTACCAAGGCCCGTCGAGTACCCAATCGATTTAGGGCCGCGAAATAAGCGGTATCGCCCAAGCCAATTCCAATCACGCCACTTAGTAACAATAGACCTATAGCCGCAAACGGCACAGTCGGAAATAAACTGTGACGGAGGAGGAGAGTTAGGAGCAGTAGCCCGATCGCGATCGTACCTTTGGCAAGATTCAGCATTAACGGCGAGAGTTGTCGCCCGATCGTGGTGTAGACCACCGAAGCCACTGCCCAGATTAGTGCTGCACTGAGAGCAGCTAATTCACCCCGAAACTCAGACATAAATAATGAGCAATAGACAGTAAATAGTTAACATTGAATCGTTAACAATTGGCAAAAATAGCAGTTTTCAGCGAACTAGCTGGCATAAGTAGTCTCTGGTCATCGTTTATTGGCTATTACTGGTTGCTGGCGACGCCATTGTTTAAATCATGCTGTTGACCAATGAAATCCTTTGTCGGTGCAACGTATAATTCATCAAACTTACTGAGGCCGCTCAGAACCAACCATCCTTAGGGAAACACAAGATAAGGAGTACATCCATGACCACAGCGAAACAAGGCGATACGGTGAAAGTGCATTACACCGGAAAGCTAGAGGATGGCACAGTGTTTGATTCTTCTGCCGATCGCGATCCGTTAGAATTCACGATCGGGACAGGCACAATTATTCCTGGCTTTGAGCAAGCAGTCGTCGGCATGAGTCCGGGAGAATCGAAAACTGAAGTGATTGCACCGGATATGGCCTACGGCCCCTATTTGCAGGAAATGGTGGTGGTAGTTGATCGCGCCCAGATTCCCGAAGAAATTGAGCCAGAGGTGGGTCAACAACTCCATATCCAGCATGACTCGACTGGACAGTTGATCCCCGTAGTGATTACTGATGTTTCTGGTTCCGCCGTGACTCTGGATGCCAATCATCCCTTAGCTGGAGAGGATTTGACATTTGATATTAAGCTAGTCGAGATCGATTAGGTGATTTCTAGCTAGAAAAATCCCTGTAAAGGCAGGTTTAGCCATCATAGTGATCTGCCCAATTCCAAGGGTTGGGCAAAACTTGCCCCGACACCAAAGAAAAACCGTCTTCAACTTGTGTTCCCAGACAGTTGAAGACGGCTGCAATAGATGGATTATGAGCAAGCGCTTCAGAACAGCGTCATAGCATCAACGAACTGTTCCCCGTGTAGCTTCAGCATCGATCGGTTTAATTAAATACAACCGAACAAAGTGTCCCAAAATGCCTAATTGCAATGGCAGTTTACGCAGTGCCTTTACCAACTTAGGTTGCTGAGATTTGTTGATCTCAGACATTTTCAAATTCAAGTTAGAACATGCTTGTAACCGAGGATAAAACTCTGGATGCTCGGTGTTTAACACACTTGGGAAAGCCCGAGCGGAGGTGTCATTAGTTTGCCGAATCACTTCTTTATCGAACTCAGTAGGATCAATGCCCAACAAGTCATAGAAGCCTGATCGCTCATGTACCGTCAAACTATGAGTCACAAACACGGTGAGCAGGAAAAACCGGCTCCAGAGTCTTGCTTTCCAGGTTTGCCATAATTGCGGCTGCGATCGAATCAAAGCTTTGAAAATATCCCCGTGGCGATTTTCATCTTGACACCAGCTTTCAAAATATTTGAATAGCGGATAAAACTGGTGTTCAGGATGGTTCTGTAAGTGGTGATAAATAATGATGTAACGCCAGTAACCAATTTTTTCGGAAAGATAAACGGTATATAACACCCATTCCAAAGGGAAGAAAGTGTAATTCCGGCTTTTAGTTAACTGGCCAAGATCCAGGGTGAGATTAAAGTCACCCATCGCTTTATTCAGAAATCCGGCATGGCGGGCTTCATCCCGGGCCATCAGTTGAAACATTTCGGTCAGCAACGGGCTATGGCCTTTCAGCCGCCGAGACAGTTCCTTAAACAGCAGAAATCCAGAAAATTCCGAGACACAGGAACGTTCCAGGTAATCAATGAATGCTTGGCGCGACGCTCCATCAATATGTGCCCAAGACTGCTCGAACTCTTGATTACGGACAAAATGATGGCGGTTATAGTCTGCCCGCATTTCTTCTAGCATGGCCTGTAGCTCAGTTTCTTGAGATGAAAGATCAAGCTTGGCCGCCGTGTCAAAGTCAGTGGTGTAGAACCGGGGCGTGAGCAAATTCTCTTTGATGGCAGCTTTTTTGCCTGTTTGTAGTTGCTCGGGT
>DATNPU010000295.1:0-3794 GCA_036703105.1 Microcoleaceae cyanobacterium | reverse complement strand
CCACGATTATGTTCCGGGGCCGCGAAATTCAGCACAGCGACATTGCGGAAGATTTGCTCAATCGTTTGGCTGGGGACCTGCAAGAATTGGCAGAAGTGCAACAAGCCCCGAAAAAAGAAGGCCGTAACATGATGATGCTGCTGGCTCCGAAGAAATAAGGCTGAGAGAAATGGGCGATCGCGAACGGGCTGCCATAATCCCCGATCGTCCATTTCCCGCGACGAACCTTGCTTCAGATAGTCTACAGGTAAAACTTTTTGCCACTAGTGTCGGAAGTGTATCTACAATGAAAGCCATTCCGGGCATTCTAGTAAAGTGCTACTGGTTAGCGCGTTCAGGGACATGCTACGACACGGGAAGCAAATGCTGAATGGGACTCAACAACCACAGGCAGATTAACGGCGGATGGGGGCAAAAGCTTTTACAGTGGGTCAACCTCCGTCCCGAGGAAAGTGAACGCACATTTTTCATGTTTGCGTTCTACACGGTCACCTCGATCGGGCTAGTTTGGCTAGAAGCGAGTACAGTCGCATTATTCTTACGAGAATATCGGGCGGAAGAGGGATTACCCTGGATTTATATTGCCAGTGCTGGCATTGGTTCTGGGTTAGGAGTTTTGTACTCCTGGTTACAGCGATTTCTGCCCTTGCGGCGCGTAATTGTTGTGATCGCTGTATTAATGGCCCTGCCACTGTTTCCCTTCTGGTGGGGATTAAATAGCCCCGGAAAACTTTATTTTGACACTATACAACTGCTAGGGATGCAGTTTCATCCCTGGTCTGTGAGTTTAGTTGCCGTCACAGTATTTTTGATGCGCCTGTGGTTAGAGGCCATCTATGTTCTGAACGATCTGAACACCTCAATTACGGCTAATCAACTATTTAATATCCGCGAAATTAAGCGTACCTATCCATTAATTAGTAGCGGCATTTTATTGGCCGATGTGCTCAGTGGCTTCTCGCTCAAACTTCTGATTGATCATATCGGCTTAAACAATGTCGTGATTCTAGCCTGTCTGATGATGTTTATCGGGGCTGGAATCTTATTCTACTTGAGTCAAAAGTATCAGCAGGCATTTCCGGAGTTTTTGTGGCGACGATCGCGGGAGGAAAGACGGGCAGAGTTTGCCAGCCAGACAATCCGAGGGCCACTCCGGTTTTATGTGGTGCTATTATTCACCTTTTTTATCCTGGCGCAAGTTTTATTTCTGCTGATTGATTTTCAATTTCTGAGCCAATTACAAGAGCAGAAAACAGAGGATGAAGTCGCTATTTTCCTAGGATTCTTTAGCGGTTTTCTGGGGATTTGCGAGTTAGGAATGCAATGGTTAGCCTCCAGCCGGGTAATTGAACGAGCAGGGGTTTTCGCGTCTTCAGTGCTACTGCCTGGAGTAATCGCGGTTTTAGGGACAGCAGCAATGGTCGTCGCTGGATTTGGCTGGCTGCAAATTCTGTTCTGGACACTACTGTTTCTCAAGTTTTTGGATGAGTTGCTGCACTATACCCTGTTTACTAGTGTTGGGCCGGTGCTATTCCAACCGATTCGTGAGGAAGTCCGTAGCCGCGTTCAGGCAATGGTGCGGGGAATCGCTGACCCACTCTCCACGGGTGCAACAGGACTAGCGTTGTTGGGGCTAGCTTGGATTAGTAACCACCTGTCGATCGGTGAAGCTGCTCTGAACTGGGTCTACGCCGCGATCGTCATTCTGGCGATCGTCTGGGTGTTCACAATTTACTTCCTGCAAGCAAAATACGTTGGGCTGTTGGTCATCAGTGCCGAACGGGGCCAGTTAAGTGGTGATGCAGATCTGCGGGAACTGAAACGAGCCGTAGCCGAAACGTTAGACAAGCCAGAAAGCGAAGCCAATAAAAAATCCTGTATCGAAGTATTGAGCCAACTGGATCCAAAGAATGTGGGGGAAGTATTAGCACCAGTCTTGCTCAAGCTATCCCCCGCCCTCCAACGCAAAAGCTTGGAAGTGATGATGGCGTATCCCAGTACGGCCTATCTAGCTCCAGTGAAAGCCTTGATTGATCAAGCCCCACCGCCCGATGTTCTGGCTGTCGCCCTACGGTACGTTTGGATTACCGAAGAAGAACCGGATATTCGGCAACTCAAACCTTACTTGCGTCCCGAAGTGGATCCAGTCGTGCGAGGAACAGCGGCTTCACTAATGATGCGGCGGGGAAATCCCACGCAGAAAGCTGAGGCGACAAATACTCTCCGGCGAATGTTGACTCATAAGAAAGAGCGAGAACGGGTCATGGGCTGTCGGGCGCTGGGTGAGGCGGTATACCTTCAGGCTCTCCGGATCTATATTGAGCCGTTGTTACAGGATGAGTCATTACGGGTTCGATGTGCGCTTCTAGAGGCGATCGCAGCCACTCATTTAGAAGAGTTTTATCCCTCCTTGTTGCGGGGCTTGCATTACAAATCAACCCGAGAAGCAGCGATGAAAGCATTGGTACGGCTGGAAAATGATGCTGTACCGATGTTAGTCAAAGTAGCGGAGGACATTCATAAACCTGATCTAGTGCGGCTTTATGCCTGGCGGGCGATCGGGCAAATTGGCACCATTCAGGCCGTGGATGCCTTGATTTCTCACTTAATGACAGCTTGGGGAACCGATCGCCGCAGTATTCTCAAAATCCTGTTGGAAATTCCGGACGATCGAGGGATTGAAAGTGTCCTAAAACGCTTGGGTCGGAGTGGAATTGAACGGATGATTGACCAAGAACTGATGTTTATTGGTCAAACGCTGGCGGCCTTACTGGACTTGGCTCCTGAACAGTTGTCGTTGCAAGAAGCGACCTTGTTGCGCCGCGCTTTGCGCGATCTACAGGGAGATGCCAAGGATCGGTTATTCATGCTGATGAAATTCCTGTATCCGATCGGATCGATCCGAGCTGCTGCTTATAACCTGCAATCGACCTCTCATGCCAACATGGCACAGGGGCTAGAAATTCTAGACAATACGCTGGATATCCCGAGTAAACGGGCGTTATTAAGTATTCTAGATAATAATTCTGACCAGGAAAAACTGCGAAGTTTGGCAGAAATCGTCACCTATGAGCCAATGTCCTCCAGCGATCGACTGCGACGGTTGTTGGATTTACGTCACTTCCTGTCCGATTGGACGTTAGCCTGCTGCTTTCAACTCGCTCGACGGGCACACTGGAGCTTAACATCTGACCAAATCTTGGCTTGTCTGCGCCATCCCCGCGGCTTTGTCCGCGAGGCTGTATTAGCTTATTTATGGATGGCTTCCCCCCGAGCCTTGCAGGAGTTGTTACCCATGCTGAAAAATGATCCCGATCGCTTGGTGGCCGATCAGGTTAAACAAATGATGCAAAAGTTACAGCCTCATCAAACAGGGAATAAACCAGCTTCGGGTCAGTCTTCTACAATGCCCCATGCATCCGACGGGCAGCCTCGTAATTTCCCTGGACTAGAACCAATTTAGGAATACAAGAGAAATGAGTATGGTATGAGCGAGGAATCTGGGGATAATAACTCTAGCGAAATGACTCGTCGCGTCTTGATCATCGGGTGCTTGCCAGGATACTTGCGATAAATCTATGCTCAACAGCTTTCAGCGGCTACTGTTTATTCGGGAGGTACCAGTCTTTAAGGAACTGCGCGACGAGTTTCTGGCTAGACTGGCAGCCGTGATGGATGAGCTATCGTTTCCCGCCAACCACACGATTTTTACCAAAGGTCAGGAAGGTCGATCGCTCTATGTTGTGGTTTCTGGCAGAGTCCGAGTTCACATTGCTAATCAGGAAATTGTCCAG
>DATNPU010000129.1:0-8388 GCA_036703105.1 Microcoleaceae cyanobacterium | reverse complement strand
TCATGTTCGCACTCAATAGACTACCCAGGTTATAGGTGGAAACTCCTTGAAATAAGCGGGGAGGTGGAGTGGTTGAACCAGCAATATCCACGCGATCGGCAGTGACAGTTATATTTCCAGCAGCTCCAGTTCCCCGCGATGTTGTTGTAAATTGAGCACCGCCAGTCATCTCTAAGGCCCTAGCGGTCACTGCAATATCGCCACCATCATTAAAGCTCCGGGTACTGGCATCTAATACCGCTAGGTCGGATGCTCGCATGGTTCCGTTTGGCACTTGCACAGTGATATTACCACCGTTGCCGCCATTACCACTATTTGTAGAAGTAATCAACCCGGTACCATTGCCAGACAACTCAAATGCCGCTGTTGCACCAATATCTGTTCCAGCAACGTTGACTAGAATATTACCTGCATCCGCTACTCCCTGGGTTTGCGCTGCTAGCTTGCTACCCCGAGTTAATGATAGGGTTCCGGTTTGTAAGGTAATATTACCACCAGGTTGAGTGGCTTTAACTCCAGAGGTTGTGTTGATACTGGTATTATCAAATGTGGATCTACCCGCGATCGTCACCTGAGCATTGCCTCCCTTACCATCGCCATTTGCGGCTAGATCCAGTAAGCTATCACTGGCCGTTAACGATCGTCCGATCACACTTAAATCACCACCATCACTGTTCCCTTTACTGGCGGTTGTAATCGTGACTCCTTGGAGGTTCACATCACTGCTAGCCGTTCCGATTGTAATGCTGCCTCCAGTGCCTTGTTGAGCTGGATCCAAACTATCGGTACTAGCATCGATCAACGTTCCATTGTTAATCGTAATGCCACCTCCCGCGATCGTAATATCGCCCCCTTGATTGGTCGCATTCCGGTAGACTGGAGTTCGGATTAAGCTATCCGTTAACGTCACAGCACCCTGAGCCGCTGCCGTAACTGTAATATCACCTCCCGCCCCAGAACCATCCGTACTGGCATCCAGTGTAGAGTTAGTGGCATTAATTGAACCACCGGAAACTGTAACATCTCCACCATCCCCACTAGCCCCCGTTTGAACGGTGCTCAGTAGTTTAGTTCCAGTTAGATTAGCTGTCCCAGTTGGAGCCGCTGTTACTGTAACAGTTCCGCCTGTGCCAGATCCTAGAGTGCTCGCATCAAAAGTTGAATTATCTGAGTTGATCGAACCTCCAGAAACAGTAATATTCCCCCCACTCCCACTGGCCCCTGGATTGACCACACTACGAACTGTACTGCCTGTAATCGTCGCTGTGGCTGTATCAGCCGCTGTAATCGTCACATTGCCAGCATTGCCTGTACCCAGAGTACTAGAGTTGATCTGGGTAGCGTCGATATTAACGGTTTGGCCGCTCAAATTGACTGCGGCTGGAAAGGCCCCGGGGGTACCATTTTCTACCGTGTTATCGATCGTACTAGACTGCATCAAAAGATCATTATTAGCTGTTAGTTCGATCGTGCCTGCATTCGCTTGCTGAGTCGCTGTCGTATTAAAGGTCGAATTCAATACCTCGATCGTATCTGCATTAACGCGGATGACACTGGGAGTTCCGGCCGTATCACTCACGGCATTTAGCGTACTATTACTACTAATAGTGACGCGATCGACCGCACTATTACGGCCAATGAGAATTCGACCAAATAAGCCATCACTCAGGAGAGTGCTATTGATAACATCAATGTTTTGTTCTGCATCAATGATGATGTCCCCGGCAAATCCAGTTCCATTGTTAATCGTCGATAGTGTTGCACTGTCAATTGAAATAGAACCAGATTGAGACGTTAAATCAATTACACTGAAACCAGAATTACTATTACTAGATGACTGAATATCGCTAACAGCAATATCACCTGCCGCACTTAGTCGGACATCGCCCGCCACACCATTCACAGATTCAGAAGTGAGAGTTCCAGCAGTGGTATCAATGCCGCCATTCCGGCTCGTGAGAATGATATCTCCTCCTGTTCCCGGTGCTGATGTTCCAGCCGTCCCATTGACATTTGAGGCAATCCGCCCAGTGGAAATATCCTGGTCTGCCAGAATCCTGACTTCACCAGCCGTGCGATTGGTCAGAACAGCATCATTAATCGACGTATCAATGCTGCCAAACGCAGAGACATTCTGCTGAGAATCGATCGCGACCGCACCATAGGTAGGAATCCCCCCCGTTTGAATTGATCCCGTCAGCAAGGCATTGGGCACGTATTGATTGGTTAAGAGCACTTGGCCAGCGTTATTGGTCACTCCTGAAGTATTCGCGATCGTTCCGACAATAATGTTAGCGCCTGTGGCCGGAGCAGTTGTCGGTGGAGGGGTGACTGTGCCCAGGATGAAGGGATTAGGAAAGGGAAAACCACCAAATTGCGCCCAGTCGATCCCAGCCCGAACATCGAGTGTGGGAGTAGTGCTCCCATCGATCGTAATTGTCGTGCCATCACTGAGCGTGACATCAGCTAATCCGGGGGTATTCGTAGGATTAATCGTGTTGCCAACCGTATCTGTGCCTGTAATCGTGACATTGCCCAGAGTGACATTCCCTCCGGCCAGGATATGCAGCGAGGCCCCAGTGTAGTCACCTAAATTCACATCTCCGGACGCAAAAATAATCGGATCCAGGGGACTGAAGAGATTACCAGCCTGTCCATTCAATTGCTCAATCCGAAAACTGCCACCTGTCCAATAATGAGCATCGCCTCGAATCGTGTTGGCCGATCGCAATACTAGATCACCTCCAGCGATCAAGCCACTAGACGGATGATTCAAAGCCAAAATATCCACACTCCGATCGCCCTGAATCGTTAGCTCACCACCCGCCTGAGCGATAAAAGATTGCGTCACACTATCCCTAATTTGCACCGTATCCTGAGCTTGCAGAGTTAAGTTCCCATCTGCCACGAGTTGTCCTTGCAACTCTAAGCGATCGGCAACCAAGCTCAAATCCTGGCCAGTAGTGAGAATGCCAGCGTTGGCGATCGTTGCTCCGGTACGACTGGGGCCATATTGCAGCCCCAAAGGCACATTAACAGTTAATAATGGTGGAGCTTGAGGATTGGTTGCACTAAATTCGCTACCATCCGAAAACTGAAAATGACTGGCCGTCGTCGCGACAAAAGAACCGCCTATATCTAAGCGAGCATTGGGCCCAAACAAGATGCCATTTGGATTCAGCAGGAACAGATTGGCCGTCCCATTAGCCCGAATTAAGCCATCGATATTAGAAATCGTATTACCTGTAACCCGAGTAAAAATATTTTGAATCTGGAGGCTATTATTAAACCAGGCCTCACCACCTGTCGGCACAGAAAATTCGCGGAAACTGTGAAACAGGCTATCCCCGCGAGTTGTCCCTCCTTCAATCACACAGTGAGTACAGCCCGGAACCACACTAGAATTCGTCGGCAGGGTATTGTCAGGCACAATTTGAGCCTGAATAGGGGAGGCTGTGACTACAGTAGTCAGGACGATACCACTCAGTGCCCAAAACTGGAATGCGGTTGGTTTCACAGCTTTTTTCCGTCGAAGAGAAACTAAAAATGAGATAAGGTGACAATTTGGTCTTAACCGATCGCCCCCACTTTAGAAAATTAATCTTTTAATAAATTAATCTCAGTAGAGGCCGTGATCTACTGATTCGTGGACGCGGGTAGATGACTATATCTAACGATCATGACTTGTGATGAAAACGCCAACTGTGTTTTTACGGGGAAGCTAGGAGGCAAAAGATAATGAGTTGATGAAATTCGGCCTTGCTCGTCGATCGTTGGAACTTCCTGAAGTCTAATCTTTTACTAGAAGGAATAGCTAGTGAAGGGTTGGAATGGGCACTCTAACTCAGTGAAAGCGCGGAATCAACTCATGACAAAATGGACATCCTTACTGCAAAAACTCCGAGCCGCTTTTCAGAATTGGCGGTTAGTTTTGTCAGACCGTCGCCGATTGTCAGGCTATAAGTGGCTGACTCATCTGGGTTTGAGCCTATGTATTGCCCTACTGACAATCCTGTGGGGTTGGGGGCGACTTACCCCTGCGGCCCAATTCCATAGCTCCTCGATCGCACCTAATGCCCAGCTAACTCAATCAGCACCAACGAGCGATCCCACTCAACTGGTACAAACCGCTAACTCATACTATCGATCGGGACAATATGCGGCAGCAGTTCCTCTATGGCAGCAAGCCGTGAGTTTATTTGCTGGACAGGGCGACCAACTCAATCAAGCAGTGGTCTTGAGTAATCTCGCCCTCACCTATCAACAAATGGGACAGTGGACAGAAGCTGAACAGGCGATCGCGCAAAGTCTATCACTACTGAATAGTCAGGCAAAAGATCAGACGGCGAACCAGCAGAGCTTATTAGCCCAGGCCTTGAACATTCAAGGGAGCTTACAACTTTCTCAGGGGCGGGCACAGGCAGCCTTAGATACTTGGCAGCAGGCAACGGCGGTTTACCAGCGCGTTGGAGATCAGGCTGGAGTGGCGCGCAGTTTAATTAACCAGAGTCAGGCTCTCCGCGCCTTGGGGTTATATCCCCGTGCTCGCAATACCTTGGCCCAGGTGAACCACACGCTTCAAGGTCAACCCGATTCTCCTCTCAAAGCCGCCGGGCTACTGAATTTTGGTGACGCACTGCGGCTGATGGGTGATGTCCAACAATCGGAAGCGATGCTACGACAAAGTCTGGCGATCGCCCAAAAATTTTCCCCCTCGCCGGATCTAGGGGCAATTTTACTCAGCTTGGGTAATACGATGCGGGCAAAACAGCACCCGGATCAGGCAATCAATTACTACCAAGAAGCGATCGCGGCAGCAGACCGTCCAGAAACCAAAATCCAGGCTCAGCTCAACCAACTGCGGCTGCTGATCGACACAGAGGACTGGTCAACGGCCACATCATTAATTCCCACCATCCAGGCTCAGTTGGTAACACTTCCAGCCAACCGAATTACCGTTCAGGCTCAAATTAATCTAGCCCAAATGCTGATGCGGCTAGCTGACAAGAAGCCGAAAACCCATCAGCCAACGGCCATAGCCCAATTACTTGCAACGGCGACCCAACAGGCTAAGGAACTCGCTGATTCACGCATGGAAGCTTATGCTACGGGGTATTTAGGCAGTGCCTATGAACAAAACCGTCAATGGGTGGAGGCGCAGCGATTAACGGAACGTGCCTTGCTGCTAGCCCAATCTACCAATGCGGATGATATTGCCTACCGGTGGCAGTGGCAGTTGGGGCGGCTACTGAAGGCGCAGGGCGATCGCGATGGGGCGATCTCAGCCTATAACCAGGCGGTTCAAACCTTACGAGACATTCGTAATGATCTGGTGTCAAGTAATCTGGATGTGCAATTCTCGTTCCGGGAAACTGTGGAGCCTGTATATCGGCAACTGGTGGGACTATTGCTAGAACCGGTCAAGGGTCAGCCAGCCAGCCAGGAAAACTTAAAAAAAGCCCGTGAAGTGATTGAATCATTGCAAATTGCGGAATTAGACAACTTTTTCCGAGAGGCTTGTCTCACCGGGCGAGCCGCCGATATTGACCGCATTGATCCCACTGCCGCGATCGTTTATCCGATTATCCTGGCCGATCGGTTAGAAGTTGTTTTGTCGCTACCAAACCAACCTTTGCATCACTACGCCACCACGATTCCACAGGCCCAGTTGGAAGATATCTTTCTGGATATGCGGCGATCGCTGCGGCGCACCGCGAGCAAACAGGAACGTATGGCGATCGCCCAAAAAGTTTATGATTTGCTGATTCGTCCGGCTGAAGCAGATCTGGCTGCCAGTAGCATTAAAACGCTGGCCTTTGTATTAGACGGAGCCTTGAAAAATTTACCAATGGCTGCACTGCATGACGGCCAACAATTTTTAATTGAGAAATACGCCGTTGCCCTGACTCCAGGCTTACAGTTGCTTGATCCTCGCCCATTACAACGTCAACGCCTCAAATTGCTTGTGGGTGGGTTGAGTGAGGGACGGCAGGGATTTGTTCCCTTACCAGGAGTCGAGCAGGAGATTGATCAGATCAAATCGGAAGTGCCAGCCCAAGTCCTGTTTAACCAGAATTTCACTGCGGCTCAACTGCAACAACAAATTAGTTCAGCTCCGTTTCCCGTCGTTCACCTGGCCACCCACGGACAATTTAGCTCGAATGCCAATGAAACCTTTGTGCTGGTTTGGGATAGCCGCCTGGATGTGAAACAGTTGGGTGAACTGTTGCAAGCTCGGGCTCAGGAAAGTCACAATCCGATCGAACTTTTGGTGTTAAGTGCCTGTCAGACCGCAGATGGCGATCGCCGAGCAGCATTGGGTCTGGCTGGGGTGGCGGTGCGATCGGGAGCCCGTAGTACTTTGGCTACATTGTGGCCTGTAGATGATGAATCAACCTCATCCTTTATGGTGCAGTTCTATCAAGAACTCGCTAAACCGAATATGACTAAGTCCGAAGCCCTACGGCAAGCTCAACTCAAGTTACTGCATGAATCGAGCTTCAAACAGCCCTACTACTGGGCGCCTTTTGTCTTGGTTGGGAACTGGTTGTAAATCCGTCTACCCGCTAAAAAAGTTTCTTATCAGGATTGTCAATTGGGCCGGATGGTAGGATTTTAGACCAATAGTGAAGGGCCGCTCAAGTAAAATCACGCATCCGGGTGACGGCGTATTCCATATCTCTAGAGAGAATAGAATGGGATAAGCGTAGCTATTTCCAAACTTGGAAAGACAGTTACGGAATTTTCATAGCTGTAATCAGTGACAACGAAGACAATAGAGGAGATGTCAAGCTAGGCGCAATGTGGCTTAGAGAAACTAATCGGTTCAGCGATCGTAAGGATGTAACGGAGTTTGCTTTAAGTTATTCATCAATCTTGCCCTATTCTCAGATATCACAGTTTTAGAGCCATAACTACAGTTTTAGATAGAACTAATCACCCATAGCCGATACTTCACAAAAGTTTAATCAACATCAGGGCTGGTTAACAGAAGCCACATCATTACCAACTTACTGGCCTTCTCACATCTACCTTCTCACCTGCTGACCGACCCTCGTAGGAGAACTTCAATCATGGCTCTCACCCACTGCCCCAGGTACATAGCGCTGTTTTCAGCAACACTACTGCAATCAGTCCTACTCGTTGGTTTGTCTGCTGCCGTGACAGCCCAAACTCAGGCACCTAAACTGACTCAATCCTCACCCCGGAAGGGTAAATTTGCTCTGGAGCCTCCTAAAGGCCAACCGGCACCCAAAGTCACGATCGGGGGAGGCAGACGGAACCCTGGAACGTGTCCCCAAGATAGTTCCATGGCCAGCACACTGCCCAAGGTGGTGTATACCAAGGCTCGGACGTTGCTACCATTATTGCCAATGACCCGGTTAGGCTTAACGATCGAGGCATATCCGACCTTTTTGATTTATGTACCGCCAACATCTGCCCAGATTCTGGAGTTCAAACTAGAGGATCAGAATGGGAAAGAGGTTTATCAAACCCAGTTGAATTTAAGCACAACTCCGGGGGTAATCCGGGTTAGCTTACCAACGACGCGATCGGCTTTACAGGTCGGCAAAGATTATAAATGGGTTGTGTCGATCGCCTGCCAACCCGATGGTGTCAAACCTCAGGACCCGCTAGCATCAGGAGCCATCCGCCGTGTTCAGCCTGATAGCGCTTTAGCCAACCAACTGAAAACAGCTAACGCCCTCGATCGCGTAGAACTGTACGCTCGCTCTGGTATCTGGTTTGAGGCTGTTGCAGATTTAGCGGCCTTACGGCGCTCTCAACCCCATAATCAAGCCCTCGCTTCTGCTTGGGAGGAACTTTTACGCTCCGTGGGCCTGAGTGCCATTACTACTGCACCGTTGATTAATTAAGTTGATGAACTAAATTGGGGCTTGCTCATGCTGTTGGTTAATAGGGACGCTAATGGATCACGTCCCTTCTAGCCTTGCGATCGCTTGAGCAGTAGCGATCATTATTTCGCGTGACGTTTTTGATGCCAATCCCACGCGTGTCTCAGGATCGTATCAATATCGCCAAACTGAGGTTTCCAGCCTAAAATTTCGCTAGCTTTTGTTCCACTACCCACCAAAGCCGGCGGATCTCCTGGACGCCGCTCCTGTTCCAGCGCCGCAATCTCCCGCCCTGTGACCCGACGGGCCGCTTCAATCACCTGTTTGACGGAGAAGCCATTCCCATTGCCTAAATTAAAGCGATCGCTATTGCCTCCGTTCAGCAAGTATTCCAGTCCCATGACATGGGCTGTCGCTAAATCAGTAACATGCACATAGTCTCGAATGCATGTGCCATCGGGAGTGGGATAGTCAGTGCCGTAAATTGCCACAGAATCGCGTTGGCCTAAGGCGGTTAATAGCACTAATGGAA
>DATNPU010000128.1:0-4451 GCA_036703105.1 Microcoleaceae cyanobacterium | reverse complement strand
TGGGCTATGACTTTTTCTTGCGCCAATTGCGAGACATGAAATTTTCGATTCCCGTTGAGGGCGCATCCGCAGGACAACTCCAACGGTATGCCGAGTACTGCGGCTGGACGTTAGCCCGTGCCCACGCTAAATCGGGCGATGCCGCAACGATTAGCGGTTATTTGGGGAAAGGCGATCAGTTTGACCAGGCAATGGGTGAGTTTGCCGTGGCTTACGCCGATCAAACGGAGCGAGACCATGCGGCTTTAGTCAAAGCCGTGAAGACGGGGCAAGTTGAAGCACTGGTGGAAGAAGATTTATAGGAATGGGAATTGAACCATTTCGATATTTTTCTGTAGGGGTGTCAGCAAAGCTGGCTCTTTGGGCTTATGGTCGTTTGCCCCTTTGAGAAAACTGAATTTTCGATTGAATTAAATTTGTGATCCATTGCGTTGGAACGTTCATTCCAATCTGGATAAAAAACCGATGAAAAGGTCCCTGAGAACGCTAATTGTTGGGATTGCCCTTGTCTTTTTCCTCACTATCACCATCCCGTTGATGATGGCACAGAATGCTCCCTCGCCCCCTACGAGTCAGAGTGTTGGTGCCCCCGTGGTACTGGAGGGTACCCCCCTCTTTATTCTGCACACAAAACTCGGTAGTTTATCGGCCCAGGAACGAGCGCAGCGGACGAGCCAAAACTTGAGAGAATTTGCTGACAACCAGGCCCTCTCACTCAACGAACTGGAAATGTATACTGGGGACAAAGACGGCATTCCCTTAACGGCAATCAGCGCGGGTAGTGTTTCTTTAATCTCTATTTCCGATGCCGATGCTCAACTGGCTGGCAAACCACGATCGGAATTAGGGCAAGAGTATTTCCAAACCATCAAGCAAGCAGTTAGTTCCTATCGCCAAGAACGTAGCCTGCAATATTTACTCCGTGCCGCTCTATGGAGTGCGATCGCCACAATTTCGCTGATTGTTGTCTTATTGATTGCAAATAACATCTTTGCCAGAATCTACCAGCGGCTCAAGGCTTGGCAAGAGACGTACATTCACCCAGTGCGGTTGGGCAATTGGGAACTGATTCGCGCCAATCAGTTGGATGACATTCTTACCTGGCTGGTGCGGCTGGTTCAGACTATTCTGATTCTGGGGCTATTCGTTGCTTACTTTCCCTTTGTCTTCAAGCAATTTCCCTGGACGAGGGAACTGGCAAAAACCGTTGAGAGCTATCTGCTCGCTACCCTACAGGTGGGATGGCAGGCGTTTGTCAGTTACTTACCCAGTTTATTCACGATCGCCCTGATCATGATCGTGGCATCCTTCCTGCTCAACTTATCCAAACCGTTCTTCCGGGAATTGGGCGAAGGCAGGTTTGCTTTACCAGGCTTCTATCCCGAATGGGCAGATGCGACTCACAAACTGGTGACTTTTCTGATCATTGCCCTGGCAGCAGTGATCATCTTTCCCTTACTGCCAGGATTTCAATCTCCGGCCTTCCAAGGGATCTCTGTTTTCTTAGGATTGTTAATTTCTTTAGGCTCGACCTCTCTCATTGCCAATCTGGTTTCGGGTAGCGTTCTCATCTATACTCGCGCCTTTCGGGTGGGCGATCGCATCAAAATTGGTGACATTTCTGGAAAAGTGTTAGAAACCACTCTATTGGTCACTCGCATTCTGACACCAACCAATGTGATTGTCAGCATTCCCAATTCTCAAATTAGCACCAGTTCCATTGAAAATCTAAGTTTCAGCTACCGTGAATTAAAACAACCTTTGATCTTACGAACTTCGGTGTATTTGGGATATGAAGTTCCCTGGCGGGAAGCGTACCAGGCATTGATTCAAGCTGCACTGCTGACTACTGGTATCGCCAAGGTGCCGGAACCGTTTGTGCTGCAAGGAGAACTGAACGAAGTCTATGTCACGTACTTGCTCAATTCCTATGTTGATGTGGAATATTTTAAGGACAAAACTTTAAAGGAAGTTGAACAAGCACGATCGCAATTGCATGAAAATATTCGCGATTGTTGTGATGAAGCCGGAATTCGAATTTTTGCTCCCAGCTATGAAGCCGATCCAACCAATTATGGACCTGCTGTCAATAATTAATATTTTCCGCAGACTAATACAAATTATCTTTTTGATTGATAGTATTTTTTAGCAGCGTTATACACGTAATAGCAATCCTAAAGAGTTTGTAAGGACTGAACTTTGGAGAAAAGCTAGTTCTCATAATGCATCAATCTTGCCACTTATCTAGAGCTGCAATATCACCAGAATTTAATCAAAAAGTTTCAAACATCAAAGCACTTCAAGGTTTTCCTAAACATTTAACTTGCATCTTTAATTTTTACATAAGGTAACTAGTTATGACATTTGAACACACTCGACTGCTAGAAGCCCGTAATTCCCAAACACCTTGAAAAAAACGGGAACCTTACCTCCGGGTTTAACCCATTCTTGTCCCTGAGAGGCCCGAACGATGACTACCGCCGAAGCAAGCCGTTTAGCTCAAGACCGTGAGCGCATCGCCTACTGGAAACGTTGGGAAGCGTACCTGAGCGATCGCCAATGGGGCATGGTGCGATGGACAGGTTTGGTTACCTGGTTGATAGAGCAGTTGGAGTAATGCCCTTCACTACGACCTCAAATAGCGATTTAGCTAAAATTTCTGGGAGACATAAACAATGAATGTATTGGTGATTGATATCGGTGGCACTAATATTAAATTCCTGGCGACGGAACAGTCAGAATCGCGCAAGTTTCCATCCGGACGGACAATGACACCCGCAGGGATGGTAGCTGGTGTCAAGGAGATGACCCATGACTGGACATACGATGTCGTTGCGATCGGCTATCCCGGCCTAGTACTCAAAGGGCAGATTGCTAAAGAGCCTCACAACTTAGCCCCCGGTTGGATTGGGTTTGACTTTGAAACAGTCTTTGGTTGCCCGGCCAAACTAATTAACGATGCTGCGATGCAGGCATTAGGCAGTTATCGCAGTGGCACAATGCTCTTCTTAGGTCTGGGAACCGGCTTAGGCTCCGCCATGGTGGTAGAAGGCGTGGTAGTGCCAATGGAACTGGCTCATCTGTCCTATAAGAAGGGAACCTTTGAGGACTACCTGGGGATTGGTGGATTAAAGCGGCTTGGTGACAAGAAATGGCGAAAGCATGTCGAGGATTGCATTGGCCGCTTCATTTCTGCCTTGGAACTGGATGACGTGGTGATTGGCGGCGGCAATGCTAAAAAGCTGAAGCAGCTTCCCCCCAAATGTCGGACAGGGGACAACGCCAATGCGTTTACGGGTGGGTTTCGGCTGTGGGAAAAGACCAGCTATTCCATCTCGGACCCGACTGTTAATGCTGGATAAATCAACAACACTAGCCACGACTGCTTCATAGAGTAGTCGCAGGAGAAACTCATGACGAATTCCACATCCGATACGTTGGTTTTCTTCGGTGCTACAGGCGATCTAGCCTTCAAAAAAATTTTTCCGGCCTTGCAGGCGATGGTGAAACGGGGCAATCTCAAGATGCCTGTGATTGGGGTGGGTCGCTCCGATTGGACCGATGCCCAACTCCACGATCTTGCCCGTGACAGCCTGGAGAAGAACGGGACGTTTGACGCGATCGCCTTTGACAACTTGTGTCGCCTGATGCGCTATACCCGCGTGGATTATGGTGATTCCACAACCTTTCAGACCCTTTGTACGGCAATGCAGGCTGCCCAACATCCGGCACATTACCTGGCGATTCCACCAACGGCATTTGAAACCGTGATTGGCCATTTAAAGACTTCAGGCTGCGCTCAAGGTGCCCGCGTCATTGTGGAGAAACCTTTTGGTCGCGATCTGGCTTCTGCCCAGGAACTCAACCGCATTCTGCTCAGCAGTTTTAACGAATCCGCGATCTACCGCATTGATCACTACCTGGGCAAGCGTCCCGTTCACAACCTGTTGTTTTTCCGCTTTGCCAATCCGCTGCTGGAATCGTTCTGGAACCGCCACTCGATCGAGAGTATACAGATCACGATGGCAGAAAATTTCGGTGTTCAGGGGCGCGGCGGCTTTTACGAAGAAACCGGAGCCATTCGCGATGTCATGCAAAATCATCTGTTCCAGGTCGTGTCTAACCTGGCGATGGAACCACCTGCCCGCATGGATAGCGAATCGATTCGGGATGAGAAAGTCAAGGTGCTGAAAGCCATTTCTCCATTAGAGCCGCAAGATCTGGTGCGGGGGCAATTTCACGGTTATCGTGACGAAAAGGGGGTTGCCCCAGACTCTCAAGTGGAAACCTTTGCAGCCATGCGGCTGACGGGGTAGTAATGCATAGTAATGGTGATTTGATAAGCTAGAAGAATCAAGCATTGCAGCTAAACCGATGAATTGTCCCAAGTGCCAATCTCCTCAAATTATCAAATACGGGCATACCCATTACGGCAAACCACGATTCCGCTG
>DATNPU010000118.1:0-2613 GCA_036703105.1 Microcoleaceae cyanobacterium | reverse complement strand
TCAGTTTATTCAAGTGATTAAATCGATCGAAGAGTTCTGGTTAACGATCGTTAAATTGTCTCCGGAGTAAAAAGATGGAGGAACGATTCATTCATGTGTTGTTAATTGAAGACAATCCCGGTGATGCCCGATTGCTTCAGGAACTCTTGCGGGATGTGAACTCGGTACAGTTTCAACTGACGCAAGCCCATAGCCTCAATCAGGGTTCAGAAGTGCTGGATGAAACACCATTTGATATCGTTCTCCTCGATCTGTCGCTGCCGGATAGCCAGGGATTGGATACCTTTGTTAAATTGCATCAGCGATCGCCCGCCGTACCCATCGTCGTGATTACGGGACTGAATGACGAAACGCTAGCCGATCGTGCCATGCAGGAAGGCGCGCAGGATTATTTGATTAAAGGGCAGGTGACTAGCGATTTGCTGGCTCGTTCTATTCGCTATGCGATCGAGCGCAACCGCACTGAGCAACGCATTCGTGAACAGGCCGCGCTGCTGGACATTGCCACAGATGCGATTTTAGTGCGCACCCTGGACGGCAAAATTTTGTTTTGGAATAAAGGTGCTGAACGGCTGTATGGTTGGGATGCTGAGACGGCGATCGGACAGCAGGTGAGTGAGTTGCTCTACAGAACAACGCATTATCAATATGCGGCTGCTCAACAAACATTGATCGAGCAGGGTGAATGGTATGGTGAGTTGGAGCAAATCACCCGATCCAATGAAACGGTGACGGTTGAAAGTCGCTGGACGTTAATGCGCGACAATGCGAATCAACCTAAATCTGTCTTGATTGTGAGTACCAATATTACTGAAAAGAAACATCTTGAAGCGCAATTTTTACGTGCTCAGCGGATGGAAAGTATTGGTACTTTAGCTAGCGGTATTGCGCATGATTTAAACAACATTTTGACTCCAATTCTGACAACGTCTCAACTCTTGCAGATGAAGCTGACAAACCTGGATGCGCGCAGCAAACAGATGTTGGAATTGATAGAATCCAACACGCGACGCGGAGCCGCGCTGGTAAAGCAGGTCTTGTCGTTTGCTAGAGGGGCAGAAGGGAAACACACCATTTTGCAGATCAAGCATCTGATTTGGGAAGTGGAGCAAATCATTCAGCAAACGTTTCCCAAATCGATCGAAGTTCAGGCCCAGGCACCCAGAGATTTGTGGACGGTAGCTGGAGATGCAACTCAGCTTCATCAAGTGCTGATTAATCTCTGCGTAAATGCACGCGACGCGATGCCACACGGTGGTATTTTGAGAATTTCGGCTGAAAATCTGGTGATTGATGAAAGCTACAGTCGGGTAAATCTGGATGCGAAGGTTGGCTCCTATATCTCGATCGTGGTTACAGATACCGGGGTTGGTATTCCAGCCGACATCTTAGACCGAATTTTTGAACCCTTCTTTACGACCAAGGCCGTTGGAGAAGGCAGCGGGTTAGGACTTTCGACGGTGATTGGCATCGTGAAAAGCCACGGTGGTTTCGTGAATGTCGCCAGTACGGTTGGGGAAGGGACTCAGTTCAAGGTGTTTTTACCTGCTGTGAATGCGCTGGATGCACTGGAGGAAGAAGATGCCACTATCCCAATAGGACATGGTGAATTAGTCTTACTGGTGGATGATGAAGCCGCAATTCGAGATATTGGTGAGACGTTGCTAACCAGTCACTATTATCGTGCACTCACGGCCAGTGAGGGTATTGAGGCGATCGCCCTTTATGCAGAACACAAGACCGAGATCAGTGCGGTTGTGATCGATATGATGATGCCTACGATGGATGGTGCAACCACGATTCGGACTCTACGCAAGATTGATCCTCAAGTCAAAATTATTGCGGCCAGTGGTTTAACATCCAGTCAAGAATTAGCGACTGCATCACTCGGAATTCAAGCATTTCTACCCAAACCCTACACTGCAAAAGAACTGCTCACAACAATTCATAATGTGATCTGCAATACATCTCGTAAATAGATTATTTCACGTCAATGGGTAGTAGGTCGGGGTGCAGGGATGAAACCCCTAGCTGGGGGCAAAGCCACCCACCCCTCTTAATTTTTCAATGTTGATCTCGTTTCCAGGTTTTGCCTGAAAATGCCACTTGGGGGGCTCTGCCTCTATTGGTTGAGCAAGGAGGCAGAGCCTCCATAACGGCATTACTGGCTTTCAGCCAACAACGAGAATAATAAATCTATTGTTTTAATTTGATTGAAATCTCCTATAATTACCTCAACCGATCTTCCTTTCAAATTATGCATACTGCGCGATCGGCACCATCTCCCAGCTATCGCTACATCCCTTCTCCGCGCTGGGGCAGATGGGACACCTCTTAAGGTCTTAAGGAGCTTTTTACAATGCAATCATTCATTTCGGAAGCTGTAGTCGTTGCAGAATTACTCGGTGCTGGATATATCGCTGGATCGTTTGTGCTTTACGCGCGTCACCGTTTCAATCAAGCGAGTCAATGGAAGTCTGGAAGTTTGTCTACTTCAACTCCGAAGTCGGTACCCCAGACGTCCATTGTGCAAGAGAGTAGCGCCACAAAGCGTAACCCAACTCCAACAGAACGGCTGAGGCAGCAATGCCAGCAAGCCGGAATCAAATGGAG
>DATNPU010000117.1:0-11559 GCA_036703105.1 Microcoleaceae cyanobacterium | reverse complement strand
TGGGCTCGGCAGTGGGAATCCAAACTGAATCAACAAAAAATATCCAACTGATACCACCCATGATCAGTAAACATCCGAGGGTTGCTAGCCCGAAGGTCAAGGGATGTCTCAACTTCCAGACGAGCAACCCCCCAACTAATGTCCAGGCCCAGAGCCAAAGCCGTTCACTACCCTGCGACCAGAACTGAAATCCTTGGCTGTGGCTAGCCGCCATGTCTAATAATTGGCTGGTCATTTGCGCATGAATGATCACTCCTGGCATCTGAAAGTTTGTCTGTTGTTCGGCGCTGTAAGGAGTGTAAAATTCATCCTTTAAACTGGGAGCGATCGTGCCAATGAGCACGATCTTGTCTTTCACCCAAGCTGGATTGATGCGATTATCTAGCACCTCGCTCAGTGTAATTGCCGGGGCAACTTGCTGACGACGGCGGTAATTCAGCAAAATTTGATAACCGCGTGTATCTGCGGTTTGATAGCCACCAGAGGTTGGTTCCAAGGGAGCGATCGTCATCGTCCCTAGCTGCAAGGCGTTGGGCGTTGGGTGCAGAGATAAGTGGTGATCTTTGAAATAAGCTAATACTAGTCGCAAGGCCAAAGAATAATAGTCTTGCTGTGCTCCATCGACAAACAACAAATTGCGCCGTAGCACTCCGTCAGCATCTAACGTGAAGTCATTAAATCCAACGCGTTCTACCTCAACTTCGGCCGGAGCTGCAATACCGCCGACAATTTCAGTAATCGCAATCAGATTTTTGGCTCGGAGTTGGGTGCTTAAAGCCGCTGCTCCAGGAGGATGAGGAAAATCTCGGTACAGATCTAGACCGATCGCTTTAGGTTGATAGGACTGAAGCCGCCGCAACGTTTCGGCCAAAATCTGATCGGATAATGGCCAGCGGTAGCGATAGAGATCCTGTTCGGTAATCGTGACAATGAGTAAGCGTGGATCGGGTGCTGCCTCTTTGCGCCCTTGCATGAAGCGATCGAAGACAAAGAGTTCCAGCGTTTGGAGGCCGCCAAATAACTGGATGCCGCTAAACAAACCAGTAATCACGGTGCCCGACACGAGGATCGAGCAGCCCGCTGTCCAAGCAATCCGAGGAATGGGCGGTCTCTGTTTGCACCAGTTAGGGATGAACTGTAAGCATGGTTGCAGGTGCTGGATGACTGTCGTGGCGACCCGAAAGAATTTTGTCACCTGGACAACTTCCTCTCACTACTGTCTGGCGATCGACAAACTAAAAACTTGCTGTAACTCCAATGTTTTTAACAGTTGTTGCCATTGTCCCCGCACTTGCTCGTTATGGGGATTGGTCTGGCGTAATTCAGCTAAGGTGGCAATTTGATCGCTCCATAATCCTGCCCCGGCATAAGCTTGAGCCAGCTTTAACTTGGTCTCCACATCAGTACCAGTTTGAACGGTAATCTGGGCAGAAACCCGCCGCAGCCACCCGGATAAAACGAGGTTTTGGGAACTATCTTCTGGATCGCAGACGACCGAAAAGTACCATTGATAATCTTGACCAGCTTTAACAGTATTTGATGGGAGCTGTACTCCTACGAGTTCCTGGGCTTTGTTGGTGGTCAATGTCGTTTCATAAGCCGAATGACCATCGGCATCCCGTAAAACAAATTGAATGGGATAAGACTGCTCCGATTGAGGCACAGCGAAATACACGATCGGACGATCACTCGCTGTGACTCCCAGGTTATTGACGGGATTTAACGCCACTAGCGATTGGCTATTCATCAAGCATTCTCCCCGTGTGCCTCCTCCAACCCGTCTGCCCGGAAACTCACTCCGGTTCGAGGTTTGGGATTGAGCTACAGTTGGCATCAATGCCGCTGTTGACAAGATGCAGATGGCAATACCGACATGCAACCCGATCCGGCATAACGTATTTTCACGCATGGATGAAGGCCCTCAGTAATTTTCCGTATGTTTTGTGTAGTTTTAACCTGCCTTTTTCTGGATAGAACCAATAGCGTTCAGGCTGACTGCTCTATGCAACTATCCCGAAGCCTAAGACAGAAGGTAAAATTTATTACCAAAACTTACTTTGCTGCTATTCAAATTAAATCTAAAGCCGACCCACAACAGGTTTTAAGTAAACACAACACACTGAAATCCGCCCGTAGTAAAGCCGAAATTGAGGTTCGGTTATTACTGATCTCTTATCTATATGCAAGTTAATTTTCCGCACACTAGGGAAAAACCGTTAAATTACGGATGTTAGTTAATGTTCATATTAATTTTTTGTGTAGAGACGAAAGGTTGAGCTTGGTCATAGTCTGACCTGTTGTCTCAAATTCTGCATGATAAAAATTATTGACATACAGAAAACCCAATTAATGCTCCTCAGTTGAGCAGCATTAATCCACATGCTTGATGTGAGCCATGACATATTAAATTTCCTGTATGGTATATTCTTGAACCATACAGGAAACTGCTGATCGATCAACTCTCAAGTGACTGGTGCCAAGTAGTAATTGTTACTTAACTGTCAGCCTCACTTGTGCCCAAAGCTCGATCGAGAATTGCCCGGGCCTCTTCCGCTTGAGAGCGAGCTTCTCGATAGCGCAGATTGGTTTGAGCATAAGCTTTCAACACTTTGAAGCCCTCTTTCATTGTGGCGATCGTGGCTTCGTCTACTTCCTCATCGGTAAATAACACATCTACTAATTGCCGAACTTTGAAGGCGTCTGCCCGTGATTCTTGCACCTTTAGTTTGAGCGTGGCTAAATTACTCAGGACTTGGACAGCTTGAGTCACGGCATCTTCGGCGTCGGGTTGGAGGGGAGTCGGTTCTTTCACTTCAATAAATTGTTGAGGACTGAAACCATCAGAGAGATCGGTAGGTAATTTCCCTTCATCGAGCAGGGCCATCAGTTGATCCATAGCCTTCTCACGGGCTTTAGTCGAATCCTTACCAGGAACCGTGAGGATGACGTCTGGGCTTTGAACAAGAGTGTATTGAACCATAATCAAGAACTGTAGAAAGAAACATCTGTACTAATTTTACGCTCTTAATTCAGAACTGATAGAGCTGAAAGATTATAGTTGATCGAAATCGGGTTGATACCTGAATCAAGATCATAATTTAATCAATCCTGGCTTCTGCGTATAGGCTAAAACCCAACTTGCGGTTAGGTCTGATTCTCAGCCAGTCAGCCTCAACGAAGGATTCTTTTTCAAGATAGGATACATCTAACGGGTGCTTTGTTGTCATTGACCATACTAATTATTGCGAATGTGCATCAGCATACTAACCCTGTAACCTCCTGGTGGGTACTTTGCCAGAGCTATCTGCATCATTTACGGCGGTTGTCTCGATTTCCGTTACGACAAGTCAACCACTATTTTTGGCTATTAGCGATCGCTGCCCCAGTATATAGCTCTGTCCCAGCCTGGTCTGGCGAAATTGCCGCTGATAATACGACTAATTCGATCGTTAATTCCGAAAGAAATGTGTTAATCATCACTGGTGGCACTACAGTTGGTGATTATTTATTCCATAGTTTTCGAGAGTTTTCTGTACCTACGGGTGGCATTGCTTTTTTTAATCAACCACTCACCGTACAAACGATCTTGGCTAGAGTTACAGGAAACTCGATTTCGACGATCAATGGTGTGATTCGGGCGAATGGTACGACGAATCTATTTTTGCTGAATCCGCATGGCATTGTCTTTGGCGCAAACGCTCGCTTAAATATTGGTGGTTCTTTTTTAGCCACTACGGCGAATAGCTTTCAGTTTGCGGATGGTAGTGAGTTTAGTGCGACTAATCCCAGTCCCCCACCGTTGCTAACGATCAATGTGCCGTTAGGACTGCAATTTGGCGTGAGTCCGGGTCAGATTGTGCAGCAGTCGCCTTGGTTAGCGGTGCAACCGGGCCAAACTTTGGGGCTATTAGGTGGAGCTGTGGCCTTGTCAGGCGGTAATTTAATCGCTTTAGGGGGACGCGTGGAGCTGGGGAGTGTGCAGGAATCTGGGCAAGTGCTGCTTACAGCGACTAACCCAGGATTTACCTTGAGTTATCCTCAGCTCACAACCTTTGGTGATATTCAACTCTCGGGGGGAGCGCAAATCAATACATCGGGGAATCCATCTGGGGCGATTCAAATTCAGGGTCGATCGCTACACCTGCAAGAAGATGCCCGAATTTTGTCTACTAACCTGGGTGCTGAAGCGGGAGGAACGCTGACAATTAATGCTAGTGATGCGATCGAGATTATCGGAACGGGTAATTATGAGCTAGCCCTTCAGCAGATTGCTACTGGCCAGTTAAGTGCCACCAATGCACTGAATATTATTGCCACGATCGCGGCTGCGTCAGGTGCGGTAGGTGGAATTGTCATTAATACCCAACACCTGCGGTTACAAAATGGGGCGTATATCACCAGCGTTGCCAATAGTGTGGAACAACCGGGAAGCTTAACTGTTAATGCTGCGAATATCGACTTGAACCAAGGCTTAATTTCTAGTCTGACTTTGTTTGGCAGTCAGGGGAATAGTGGGGCGATTACCGTGAACACCGATCGCCTAACCATGCAAAACAACAGTTTTATTTCTACAGCCACATTAGGGACAGGATCAAGCGGGAATCTGGTTGTTCATGCTACGGATAGTATTCATTTAGTAGGCGAGCAGACAATTTTACTGCCAATCCAAAATGCTAACCGCATTACAACGAGTATTTCAACCAATGGATTGCTAGGGGGGCAGGCTGGCGATCTAGAACTAATGACCCGGCGGTTAGTGGTGACGGATGGTGCCCAAATTGTTGCAGATAGTATCAGTCAAGCCAATGCAGGTAACGTCATGGTTCGAGCGACTGATTCAATTTTCCTATCTGGTAGTGTTCCCGATCGTGTATTTCCGACATCCATTAGTGCACGAGGGTTCGGCAATGGCGGCAACTTGACCATTCAGACTGGCGCGCTGAGGATTGAGGCAGGAGCGGGGGTGAGTGTTTTGAGTCAGGGAACGGGCACTGGGGGAAATCTGGAGATTGCAGCTGATTCAATACGATTGAACGATCAGGCATTTTTAGAAGCCGCATCATTGTTAGGAACGGGAGGGAATCTGCAATTACAAGTGCGAGATTTATTACTCATGCAACACAATGCTCGGATGAGTAGCAGCGCGGGCTTGTTGGGAGGAACAGGCAATGGTGGCAATATTACGATCGCGGCCCAATTTATCGTGGCTCCAGCTTTGGAAAATAGTGATATTACGGCGAATGCATTTGGTGGGCAAGGCGGCAATATCCAGATCCGCACTCAAGGGCTATTTGGGATCCGCTATCGGCCTCAGCTCACGCCGTTGAGCGATATTACGGCCAGTTCTCAGTTTGGGGTGCAAGGGGTAGTTTCCATTACCAACCCAAATCTTGATCCCAGCCGTAATTGGGTCCAGTTATCAACCAACTTTTTAGAGGCAACCAATTTACTGGATCAACGGTGTGCCGCTAGAGGGCGGGCCAACAGTTTTGTGATCTCAGGCCGGGGAGGATTGCCACCGACGCCACAGGAAGTTGTGAATACTCCAGCCGGATGGCAGGACGAATCATCGGTGACTCAGCAATCGACAATGGCACCATTAGCGCCGCACAGTGAACCCTCGGAACTCACTCAGTCCTCGATCGCTGAAGCCACGCTGTCTAATGCGGTTAATCAACCATTTGTTGAAGCGACCCACTGGGTGACTGAGGCCGATGGCACGATCGTATTAGTCGCGAGTACAGACGATCGGGTGGCGGCAAATCAATTTAGTCGTGGTTGCTTGCCTGTACCGACTCCAAATTACTAAATCGCGCTAACGTCTATCAGGTTGTTCCCAACATCTTCTGCTGCTTCCACAGGCTCAATTGATTGAATCCCCCATTGTGACCGACTGTATGCGATCGCTCATCCCATTCTTGAATAGAAACCGCTTCAAAACCTGGTGGCATCAGGGATTGCTCTGGTGCTTATCCGGCGTCATTATGGCGATCGTGTCGTCTCCCCTGACCCCGGTGGCCTGGTCAGGGTTAGCGCCCCGTCATCTCACCGAGCAAGGAGAACAGCAGTTACAGCAGGGTCAACCTAATGTGGCCTTAACGCTCTGGCAACAGGCAGAGCAAGAATATCGCCAGCTCGGTGATGCGGATGGGATAGTCGGTAGCCAAATTAATCAAGCCAGAGCATTGCAGGCCTTAGGGTTGTATCGACCGGCGAAAACGTTACTAGAGCAAGTCGAGATCACCCTGAACCGCCAACCCGATTCCAGCTTAAAGCTGGCTGGCTTAATTAATCTAGGCAATGTATTGCGATTAATAGGAGAGCTGGAGGCCTCGGTCACGGTGTTGCGACAGGCGTACACGATCGCTCAAACGTTACAAGCCATTCCGGCTCAACAAACAGCAGCCTTTCACCTGGCAAATGCCTTAGTCGCCGAACAGCAATTAGAACTGGCTCTCCGGCTATACCAGCAAGCGGCGGCGGATCAGAGTCCGGTACAGCTTCCGGCCCGCCTGAATCAATTAAACCAATTGATTGCTCTGAAGCGCTATGCCGAAGTTCAACCCTTATTGTCCTTAATAACAACCCAACTGACGGCTTTGCCTCCCAGTCAGATGACCATGTATAGTCAGATCACCTTAGCGGAAAACCTGTTGAAGTTAACCGCCGATCGCGACGCCCCGCCTCAGCCCGATCGCACAACCATCGCTCAATTACTGGTCAATGCGTTACAGCAGGCAAGAACGTTGGGTGATCACCGGGCAGAATCCTATGCCTTGGGGCGTCTGGGCGCGGTGTACGAACTCAATCATCAATGGGCTGAGGCCGAACGACTAACAACGCAAGCCTGGTTAATGGCCCAAAGTCGGCTGTCGCTAGATTTGGCGTATCAATGGCGGTGGCAACTAGGACGGTTACGCACTGCTCAAGGCGATCGGCTAGGCGCGATCGAGCATTACACGCAAGCGGTACAAAATTTGCAGGTCTTACGGAATGATTTGGGCCTGACTAATCCAGATGTGCAATTCTCCTTTCGGGAACAAGTGGAGCCAGTGTACCGAGAACTGGTGGATCTACTGCTGCAAGATCCTTCAGCCGCACCATCAGATCTGCAACAAGCTCGTCAGGTGATTGAATCGTTGCAAATTGCGGAATTGACCAACTTTTTCCGGGAAGCCTGCTTAGAGGCAACTCCGCAAGCGATCGATCAAATTGATCCGACGGCGGCGGTGATCTACCCGATTATTCTCCGCGATCGCCTGGAAGTGATTCTCTCGATTCCCGGACAACCACTCCGCCACTATGCGACCCATTTACCCCAAGCCGAAATTCAGGCGGCTATTCGGCGGATGCAGCAATCGATGCGGCTCACGGCCTTCTTACCCGAACGCTTAGCGGCAGCTCAAGAGATCGATCGCTGGTTAGTGCAGCCTGCCGTTGCTGACCTAGAACAGCATCAAATCAAGACACTAGTGTTTGTGTTGGATGGAGGGTTACGGAGCCTGCCAATGGCAGCCCTACATGATGGTAACCAGTATTTAATCGAACGCTATCGAGTCGCGATCGCACCAGGCTTGCAATTATTTAGCCCCCAACCTCTTTCCCACCGACCGCTACAGGTCTTGGTCGGGGGCTTAAGCCAAGGCACTGAGAATTATCCGGCGCTACCCGGTGTAGAACAGGAAGTTAACCAAATTAGTCATCAGCTCCCAGCCACAGTATTGATGAATCAGGCGTTTACGACTTCAGCATTAGCCGCGAAGCTAAAAACAATGCCATTTTCAGTCGTGCATCTGGCGACGCATGGTCAATTCAGTTCTCAAGCCAGTAATACTTACATTCTGACTTGGAATGGTAAGGTACAGGTGAATGATTTGCAAGCTCTGTTGCAGCAACGACAAGGAGCTAATTTAGCTGATCTGGAATTACTGATCTTGAGTGCTTGCCAAACGGCTCAGGGGGACGATCGCGCCGCTCTCGGTATGGCCGGAGTAGCTGTGCGATCGGGGGCTCACAGTACCCTGGCCTCCTTATGGACGGTAAATGATACTTCGACGGCTACATTGATGGCTCAGTTCTATCAAGCGCTGATCCAACCCGGTATGACTCGCGCAGAGGCCATCCGGCAGGCTCAACTGGCTTTATTACACCATCCTAAGTTCCAGCACCCTTACTTCTGGGCACCTTTTATTCTGGTTGGCAACTGGCTGTAATCAATTTGAGGTGGATTGTCACACCAGTTTCACAAAGTTTGGCTATTGCTGAAGGACTGTAAGTGGGTTCAGCAGTAATACTGAGAAAATTCCTGCGATCGTCCTAATTTTACCCTGTGATAGAAAAAACAATAGTATAATTATCAATAGCATAGGGTGCTTCAAGGGTTACCCGATTCATCTAGGTTTCCTCCCCAGAGCTGTTTACGTTTCCCTGCTGTTTGTCCAAAACTAAAAACTCAGATTCTAACGATTGCCAATAGCGGTCAAATCCAGGATAAAGAGCTATCTCAACCACAATGGGAGGCGGCTCGCGATTCTGGCTGTTTTAGGCGGAGAAGGTGATGCAAAAACAATTATTGACCAATCGATGGGTTGTCTTGAGTCTGCTACCGATGATGAGTGGGCTTTGGGCCGTAGGGATGAGATCGGCGATCGCCAATTTTGATCCCCCGCCTGACCAGGGATCACCTGTAGGCACCGCAGGAGGGGGTTCTCGCCCCGTGCAATCTGCCTGTTTTTCAACCACCAAAAGCCGGTCAGCCTTGACAGCACTAAGTCCAACGACCTACGTAGGGCTAACCACGCGCGATCGCCCAATTGTTTGGGTCTATTTACCGCCCACGACGGCTCAGGTGGCTGAACTGAGCTTATTTGATGCTCAAGGACGAGGGATTTATCAAACGACAGTGCCGATCTCTCGGAGTGACACTTTTATGCGTTTCCCATTCCCGGCCGATGCCCCAGCCCTGTCGGCCCAACGTCCTTACTATTGGACAGTGGCATTAATCTGCAACCCGAATCAACGCACCGACGATTGGCTCATTGGTGGCTGGATTCGCCAGCAGCATCCCGATACACGGCTACAACAGCGGTTAGCAGGGGCAAGCGGAGCCGCTAGAGTTAAAATCTATGCTGATGCTGGCTTCTGGTATGATGCATTGGAAACATTTGTGCAACTTCAGCAGGCTCAACCCCATGATTCTGCGTTAGGCTCTATCTGGGCCGATTTGTTGCAATCGATCGGGTTGCCTCAACTGACTAGAATCCCGTCACAATCTTTTACTGACCAGTAAAGCCCGATTTTTCTGGCTCTGGCGATCGTCCTCCTTAGCTCCACCATGATCCAGCAGTTGTTCAGACATTGTTGCTTACCACTGCATCAGCTGGGCAAGATTGGGCTGGGTGTGGCCGGAGCGGTGATTGGATTGCAACTAACTGGGGCACTGCAACCGCTAGAGTTGCGGCTACTGGATTATTGGTTTCGGCTGCGCCCACCGGAAGACCGAGATCCACCAATTGTGATTGTCGCGATCGATGAAGAGGATATTCGGCAGTTGGGTCAGTGGCCCATGTCGGATAGACAACTGGCTACTCTGTTGCAACGCTTGAAGCAAGCAAATCCGGCAGTGATTGGGCTTGATCTGTATCGAGATTTGCCAGTCGCGCCAGGAACAGCACAGTTGCAAGCCGTGTTTAAAACGATACCGAATTTGGTTGGTATCAAGAAGGTCGTCGGCAATCGAAATGGGCCGGTAGTAGAGCCACCTCCGCTCCTGGAGCAGCGAGATCAGGTGGCGATCAATGATTTAGTGGTTGATTCAGATGGCATTATTCGCCGCCATTTGTTATCCGTGTCTCAGCGTGGCAAGACGATGCTAGCATTAGGCACCCGCTTGGCGCTGCGCTATTTAGAACAGCATCAAGTTACTCCCCAAGCAGGGGCTGATGGTAACACGATTCAGTTGGGAAAGGCGCAATTTCGACGGTTATCACCAAACGCGGGTGGGTATGTGAATGCCGACGTTGGTGGCTATCAAATTTTGTCTAATTTTCTTAGATTGCCATCGGGAAAAATTCCCAAAATTCCGATCCGCTACATTTTAGAAGGCCGGATTCCGAATGAGCGGTTTCAGGGGCAAGTGGTCTTAATTGGATTAACGGCAGAAAGTGTCAGAGGCGATCGCTTTTTCACCCCTTATACCACCGATATCCGTGAGGCTTGGGCCGGTGTAGAACTCCATGCTGATCTGGCCAGCCAGTTGATTACCAGTGCCTTAGATCATCGGGTGACATTACAAAGTCCACCGAAGTGGCTGGAATGGGTGTGGATTGTCGGCTGGTCTGGTGTGGGTGTCATTGTCGGCTGGTTTGTGCGATCGCTACGGTCGGCGATCGTTACTCTACCGCTGGTGATCGGTGGTTTGTTAGGCAGTGCTTATAGTCTATTTTTGTTGGGATGGTGGTTGATTGCCATTACCCCGTTGTTGGCTTTAGGGTCAGCGGCTCTGGTGAGTCGAGGCTATTGGGTGTGGCAAACGCTCAAACAGGCCAATCAGTTACTTGAGCAAAAAGTCAAAGAACGAACTCAGGAATTGTTAGAAAAAAACTTGCGGTTAGAACAGGCTAGGTTAGAGGCAGAAGCGGCTAATCGGGCTAAGAGTGAGTTTTTGTCTACCATGAGCCATGAAATTCGGACGCCCATGAATGCGGTGATTGGGATGACGAACTTGCTGCTGACAACAACACTCAATGTTGAACAGCGACAGATGGTGCAAGCGATCGGTACCGGCGGGGACGTTCTACTATCGGTGATTAACGATATCCTGGACTTTTCCCGAATTGAGTCGGGGCGGCTGGAGTTGGAAAATGCGCCTTTCAGCCCGCGTCAATGTTTGGATGAAGTACTAGCATTGTTTGCCAATCGAGCGGTAGAGAAATCGCTAGAACTCCGGGTTCTTGTCGCCGATAACGTACCTGCCTACATTTTGGGAGATGTGGCTCGCCTGCGGCAAATTTTATTAAACCTCGTCGGAAATGCGATTAAATTTACTGAGGTCGGTAAAGTATTAGTGTCGTTGAATTCAACGATCGTTGATTCAGAACCGATGCGATACGAGATTCAGTTTTCAGTGCAAGATACTGGGATTGGGATTGCTCTAGAACGATTGCATCGGCTATTTCAACCGTTTAGTCAAGTGGATAGTTCGATTACTCGTCGCTATGGAGGTACAGGCTTAGGATTAGTGATTTGTAAGCGCCTGTGCGAATTAATGGGTGGGCAGATTCACGTCACCAGTCAGGTTGGGCAAGGAGCAACATTTTCCTTCACAATTCGTGCTGATGTCGCACCTGCTCCTCCCTTGCCTAATTCAGCTCAATTCAGTGATTCAGCATCACTATGGAATATTGATTTTGCCCGGTATTGCCCGCTAAAAATTCTAGTCGCTGAAGATAACCTAACGAATCAACAATTAATGCGGTTTATGTTGCAACGTTTGGGGTATCAACCGGATATTGTCAGCAATGGGCAAGAAGCGATCGTGGCCCTTCAGCAATCGATGTA
>DATNPU010000112.1:0-11488 GCA_036703105.1 Microcoleaceae cyanobacterium | reverse complement strand
AGGGCTGCACCAGCCCTAAGACTTTTTGCCAAACCTGTTCTAAATCAACTTCTCCCGCTGACGTAGAGGCAGCCGGTGGTGGAGTTGGCACGGCCGGGGGAGGTGCTTCTGGTTGGGCAGGTGGTTCTGGAACAGAAGCTGGCTGGGTCTGAGGCGAAACAGGGGGTGTTTGAGCACTGGGAGGATCAGGCGATCGCTCTACAGTTGGAGTCGTACTTCCAGAAGGAGTGACTGAACTCCGAGATTCTGATTTGGCTGGTATAACCCGTGTTGGGGTAGGTTGAGATGGTGTCGGTTGAGCAACGCCGATCGAGCCTGCGATCGCGGATGGCAACAAGCCCATTAAGGTAATTTCCAGCCACAAACGCGGTTGGGTCGTATTTTTGAGCTGAACTTCGGCACTCCGGAGGTGTTGTTGTCCCAGCAAAATTGTACTGATCTCCAATTCCTGGGCGAACTGACATAACCGTTCCCAAGTCGGCAGAGTCACAGCAATCAAATCATGGCGATCGGGTGCTGTTTTCGCAATTAAGAGATCGCGGTAGAAGCTGGCCAAATTTTGCAGAACAATCAGCGGTTCTCGCCCCCGATCCATCAAGCGACGGGTGCTATCCAACATCGTTTCTGGATCATCCTGAGCGATCGCTTCTAGTAAACTGAGCAAATCCCGTTCTGGTACTGATCCCACCAAATCCCAAACCTGTTCGGCAGTAATCTCACCACTCAGCAGACTCAGTTGATCCAGTAAGCTCTCGGCATCTCGTAACCCACCCTGGGCAATTTGTCCTACTAAAGTCAAAGCATCTGCCGCGATCGGAATCGTTTCCTTGGCGGCGATCGTCGTCAGATGCTCCACCATTGCCGTTAACGGAATCCGCCGAAAATCAAACCGCTGACACCGGGAAATAATCGTCGGTAATACCCGCTGGGGATCAGTCGTCGCTAAGACGAACACCACGCGATCGGGTGGCTCCTCCAACGTCTTCAATAACGCATTAAACGCTGCTGTACTGAGCATGTGGCAGTTATGAACCAAGAGCCCATTTGCCACAAAATTATGATTATCTTCAACTTCAATGTCGTAAACCTGCTCAACTCCAGCGAGGCTGACAGACTTGACCGTTTCCAAATTTGTATACCATTGCTGTACCGCACCCGCATTCACAGGGGATAGTATCTTCGTTCCTTTTCTGATGTCTTTTGCTGCTATCCATCCTGTTGCAGTTCTGATCAAGTGGTTGCCAGTACACTTGATCTTATAACGCTCTGTCTCGATCATATAGGTTTGCCGTTCCCCTTGCTCCAACCACCGAACGACAGGCTTAAATTCCCATTCTCCAGAGGCTTCGTGATAACTGAGAACCTTTTTCCCTTTAATGCTGGGGTCGTCAATTCTAAGCAACCCAGCATCAGTCGTGATTAAAGTCTCTCCAGTCAAGCATTCATCGACAACATAGACCTTGTAGCGGCATTGGACAGGAGCAAACTGGGCTTTCTCGATCAAGTCGCGGATGTTGTCAACCCCGGTATTGCTGGCCGCATCGATTTCAATGATGTCTAGAGCCGAGCCATTGGCGATCGCCCGACAAACCTCACATTTGCCACAGGGTTGTGCTGTTGGGACAGTGGACTCCAGGCAATTGAGTGACTTTGCCAGAATCCGGGCACTGGAGGTCTTCCCGGTTCCCCGTGCCCCGGTAAACAGGTAAGCAGGCGCAATTTTTTGTTGGCGGAGGGCATTACTCAAGGTTGCCGCGATCGCTTCCTGCCCAACCAATTCCGCAAAGGTTTGAGGGCGATATTTGTGATGCAGTGGTTCGTAGGCCATTGATTTACCGCAATTTCCTACTCTGTAGGATTAGTGATTTTAAGTAAAACACCTGTACTGTTTCTGTATATATTTTAGTTGGGTTGATCTAGCTCAGCGGCTAGCCATATAAAGCGTTCAGATTCATCTTCAGCATGGTCTACCGATTTCTATTTCAAGATTTGGTTCCAGTCTGTCTAAAATAGGCAGGATTCCTCTGGATTAGTTTACTGATTCCGATCGTATGTCTTGTATTGTCCAAAGTATTTATACAGATGGAGCGTGCTCTGGTAATCCGGGGCCAGGTGGTTGGGGCACAGTGATTTATTTTGCAGATGGTAGTTGCCATGAGCTGGGTGGGGCGGATCCCCAAACCACGAATAATCGCATGGAAATGCAAGCCGCGATCGCGGCATTAGAATTTCTTGCCGCCTCCGAGCAAACTCAGCCAGTTGAACTTTACACTGACAGTGAGTACCTGAAAAATGGGATTACTCAATGGATTAAAGGCTGGAAAAAGAAAAACTGGGTTACTTCCTCTGGTAAACCCGTTCTTAACCAGGATCTCTGGGCAATCCTGGATGAGTTGAATACCCGCATCAATAGTTCAGTCACAGTGCAATGGCGCTACGTCCGAGGTCATGCTGGCAATGTTGGCAATGAACGCTGCGATACGATCGCCCGAGCTTTCTCTCTCGGCAAACCCTTTCAGCTCACCCAGAAACTTCCATCTACTCTGACAACCTCTGAACATTCCAGTACTGATGTTGCCATGACAGATTCACCTGCTTCTTTGTCTCCAACGGACTCTCTTGAAGAACTTCCCCGTGAGGTAAGAGTCACTCAACTCCGACATTTGGTTGAAACTTTGCATATGGCAGATGAAATCGCGAGCAAGGGCTACTTAATTAGTAGCTCGGAACTGGCTGATCTAATGGATGTGAATGCTAGCGCTGTTACCAGTCGTGGGGATCATTGGGTCTGGCGGAACTGGGTCGTATCCCGTGTCCGTCGGGAAGGAAACCAAATCCTGTGGCAGTTAGAGCGAGTGGACTAACTCCACTGAGTTATCCACACCGGCTGCTGCTTGCTCAGGTCAATAGTAGGTAGATCATTTTGGACGGTGCAAATACATCAAAGGGGCAGGCAAAAGGCGCCTACCCCCAAGGATCTAGATTTATCGGTCGATCTAGTTGTTTTTGAAGTCGCGTGGTCCCGTGTAACCTGATAGCTTCGCTAACTCTTCTAACGGCACAGTTCCTTCTTTTACCTGACCATTGATATTCCAGCTTGGGAAAGCTCGTACCCCTGCCTTCTGGCAAACTTCGGGTTGAGCATTCTTCCCACCGGGGTAACACTCAATATAGGGTAACTCTTTCACTGCGGCTGCCCCAAATAGCAGTTTTTGGTCATAACAGTGTGAACACCAGTAGGCTCCATACATCTTGGCGCCTGTCTTTTTCAAGTGTTGGGCCAATTGGATCTCTGCGTTACCAGATGTTGTAGTCACCGGAGGGCCTACTTCACCTGCTGCTGTACTTTCAGATGATGCAGTTTGAATTGGAGCATAAACGGCTAGCGCCCCAATCAGAGTAACCATAATTACGATTACTCCAGTAAATAGTAGCTGCCCAATATCTTCCCAATCTCGTCCAAGCAACGTCAGGACAAACATGCTGAGAGAAAATAGAGCAGAACCAACACAGAAATAGCACACTCCCTCCCAGCCAAACGGCACGACAAATTGGGAGGTCATGATAAACATCAGGTAGCCACTGAAAACGGTCATAGCGGTTGTCCCAATGAACAGGAGCAACCATGTCCAATTTTCCAGCGTGGTGCGGAGGGATTTATTCGACTCCGATCGCACGACTAGAGGAGCCAGCGCCAACGTGGCAATCACGCTATACCCCAGTAGGCCAATTACAGGGAGGGGAATGCCATTGATGCTGGCCCAGGGGCTAGAGAGCACCTTTTCACACCCACTGGTGGGGCAAACAGCCTGAGTATTGGTCAGCTTCGTATAGGTCAGATAAGCCGTATCTAAGATCCCCAGCGTGGCGATCGCACCAATAATTTGCCGCGACCACCGCTGAATCCACGGAGTATTACGACGACGACTGGCAAGGGTTTTTGACATAGCACATCCTCTAAATCCAGCGAACTCCTCGGAAAAGCATTACGCTCCTATTCTGCCTTATCTCGCTTAGAAATTTTGCGAACCTTGATAGCCCGACAATTTCGCTAAGTCCTTCAACGATTGGGTTCCTGGGTAAAATTTTCCGTTGATTTCCCAAGTCGGATACCCTTCAATTTTGGCGGCCCGACATAGGTTCGGCTTGGCATTCTGGCCCCGAGGGTCACATTCAATGTAGTTAATGTAACGGCTGAACGTTGGGCTACCAAACATCTCTTTTTGATGCTGGCAATGGGGACACCAATAGGCTCCATACATCTTGGCGCCGATTTGTTGTAAGTGTTTGGCCAGAGCATCGATCGCCGATTTATCGCTACCCGTCTTAGGAGCCGTGGGCTGACGATTCGGCTGAGCCATGAGCGGACTAGCATGAACCAGTAGTCCCAGTCCTAGCCCAGCGATTAGCGCGATCGCCGGAAGCACACTTTTAAGTCGTGAAAATTGTTGAGCCATAAGCTTAGATTACGAAGGCACACTCACTGATGATACTGATGGCGATTCAGCTTTGGGAGCATAACTCCGCCGTGCCGCTTCCACAAAGCGACTGACACGGATGGGATCGATCGGTTGATCCCGCCGACCATGCCGCTTCAGAGAGCTACAGGCGATCACACCATCTACGGCGGGCATTAAGGTAGAGATATTTTCCCAGTCGGCTCCACTGCCAATAAACACGGGTGTACCGTTAGCCGCCGCTTTAGCTAGCTCCAGATCTTCCAAGCTAGGCGGACTCCCCGTTGCCCAACCAGACAAAATAATGGCATCAGCCAATCCACGCTCGATCGTATCCTGTACGGCTACTGTCAAATTAGGGGAACTTAAAGGACGCGCATGTTTGACTAGGACATCCGCCAAAATATGGACATCACTGCCCAACTCTCGGCGATACCGCAGCAATTCATGGGCTCGCCCTTCAATTAAGCCTTGATCGGTTGCCATCACCCCCGTCAATACATTCACCCGAATGAATTGCGCCTGGGTACAACTGGCGATCGCTAAGGCACTATGCGCATCATTTCGCAAAACATTGATCCCGATCGGTAAGGGCACCATCTGGATCAAGCGCTCGACAATCAAACTCATAGCGCTGACAACGGCGGGATCAACCTGATCTTTGGCAAAGGGTGCATCAAAGAAATTCTCCACAATAATGCCATTGACACCGCCGGAGGCAAGCGCCATCGCTTCTTGTTCGGCTCGGTCGATCACTGCCTTGAGATTTCCTCCCCAACGGGGCGAGGTTGGCAATGGTAGGAGATGAACAACACCAATAATGGGGTTTGGGGTCTTGAAAATTTTGTTTAAGTCCACGGGTATAAAGGATTAGGACTCATCTGCAAGGATCTAGATTACCAAAATCATAGCGGCTTACTGTGTCTGTATTTGCGGTTCTGGCAGATCTCGTTGGATTGTCGCTAAACTGTAAAGAAGACGTAATAGCCGAAAAAATTTGTGTAACAGATCGTAATATTTTCGATTTTGCGTTATTATAACTGATAACGTCATCTGAGCGATTGCGGCAGGTAGAAGCCACCGTGTTTCTACATTCGGGTTTGAGGCGAGGGGATCATCCGTCGCAATAGCGATCGCTACAGCTTAACGACTGACCACTCTTGCTGAATTTACCCAATATCAACGGACTTCATGGGCAACAAGCCAACGATTGCTGTCTCACATCTAGGCTGCGAAAAAAATCGAATCGATACGGAACACATGCTGGGTTTACTGGTACAATCCGGCTATCCAGTAGACACCAATGAGGAACTAGCAGATTTTGTCATTGTTAATACCTGTAGTTTTATTCAGGCAGCCCGCGAAGAATCGGTGCGTACCCTGGTAGAACTAGCAGAGGCCGGAAAAAAGATTGTGATCACTGGCTGTATGGCGCAGCACTTTCAGGATGAACTGTTAGCTGAACTGCCAGAAGCTGTCGCCTTGGTCGGAACGGGTGATTATCACAAGATCGTGAATGTGATTGAACGTGTCCAGACCGGAGAGCGAGTTAAGGAAGTTTCCCTCGAACCAACTTATATTGCCGACGAAACCACCCCACGTTATCGCACAACAACCGAAGGTGTGGCTTACCTACGGGTAGCAGAAGGGTGTGATTATCGCTGTGCCTTTTGCATCATCCCTCACTTACGGGGCAATCAACGCTCCCGCACGATTGAATCGATCGTCGCAGAAGCCAAGCAGTTGGCAGCCGAAGGTGTTCAAGAACTGATTTTGATCTCCCAGATCACCACAAATTATGGCTTGGATATTTACGGCGAACCGCGGCTGGCGGAGTTACTGCAGGCCTTAGGCGAAGTTGAGATTCCCTGGATTCGGATTCACTATGCCTATCCCACCGGCTTAACCCCGAAGGTGATTGAAGCCATTCGGGAAACGCCGAACGTTCTGCCTTATTTAGATTTGCCACTGCAACACTCCCACCCGGAAGTGCTTCGGGCCATGAACCGCCCCTGGCAAGCTCAGGTCAATGATGGAGTGATCGATCGCATTAAAACAGCGATCCCCAATGCTGTATTGCGTACCACCTTCATTGTGGGATTTCCAGGAGAGACGGAAGCGCATTTCCAACATCTGTTGGAGTTTGTGCAACGACATGAATTTGATCATGTAGGGGTGTTCACCTTCTCACCGGAAGAAGGCACTCCAGCGTATGACTTGCCCAACCAACTGCCTCAGTCGGTCATGGATGCTCGTCTAGATGCGCTGATGCAAGTGCAACAGCCGATTTCCTTAAAGAAAAATCGGGCAGAGATTGGCAAAGTGGTGGATGTATTGATCGAGCAGGAAAACCCCGACACGGGGGAACTGATTGGTCGGTCTACCCGGTTCGCCCCCGATGTCGATGGGCTGATTTATGTGCAGGGTAATGCGCGACTGGGTTCGCTGATCCCGGTTGTGATTCAGGATGCTGATGTCTATGACCTATATGGTCGAGTAGCGACAGCGAATGATGTGATTCCACTGCGATCGTTGACGGTTCCATAACAACTCGTCACGTCAGATAACCTGCCTCCGGCACCAGTCAGAGGCAACAGATTTTCTAGTACCTCAAATCCCCTTAACTCTTAGGAGATGTAATGACTCTTTCTTTCCATAGCCTTGGCATTTCTGAAGCGCGAGTTCGGTTTTTGGAAGAGAGTGGGTTTGCCACTCCCACACCGATTCAGGCACAGGCAATTCCTCATTTACTGTCCGGACGCGACGTGGTCGGACAAGCCCAAACAGGGACAGGCAAAACAGCCGCCTTCTCCTTACCGATTCTGGAGCGGATCGATGTCAAGCTCCCTGCGGTGCAAGCTTTAATTCTCACGCCAACTCGTGAGCTGGCATTGCAAGTGTGCCAAGCGATTCGCGGGTTTAATGACGATCGCCGCCTGAAAGTGGTTTCCATCTATGGTGGACAAGCGATCGAACCGCAAATTTCTCGGTTACAACGCGGCGCCCAGCTAGTGGTTGGTACCCCAGGACGGGTATTAGACCTACTCAGCCGGGGTGATCTGAAGCTGGATCAACTGAGCTGGATTGTGTTGGATGAAGCCGATGAAATGCTGAACATGGGCTTTATTCAAGATGTCGAAAAGATCCTCAACCAGGCTCCAACCGAACGGCAAACCGCCTTCTTCTCTGCCACGATGGATCCCTCGATCCGCAAGCTGGTAACGAAGTTCCTGCGTTCTCCGATCACAGTGACGATCGAGCAACCCAAAGCTGCTCCAACTCGGATTAATCAAGTCGCCTATCAAGTACCCCGTGGCTGGACCAAAGCCCGTGCCCTGCTCCCAATCCTGGAGCTGGAAGATCCCGAATCAGCATTGATTTTTGTGCGGACTCGGAAAGCAGCGGCAGAACTGACCAGTCAACTACAAGCCGCCGGTCATAGCGTCGATGAGTATCACGGTGATCTCAGCCAAACCCAACGGGAACGCTTGCTCCTTCGCTTCCGGCAACGGCAAGTTCGCTGGGTAGTCGCCACTGATATTGCCGCACGCGGCATTCACGTTGATGACCTGACCCATGTGATCAACTACGATCTGCCAGATAGCGTTGAGAACTATGTGCACCGGATTGGTCGGACAGGTCGAGCTGGGAAAGAAGGGAAAGCAATTTCGCTGATTCAACCGTTCGATCGCCGTAAACTGCGTGATATTGAGTATCACATTCGCCAACGGCTGGAACTTGCCTCGATCCCAACTCGGGCCCAAATCGAAGCTCGCCAATTGGAAAAACTCCAGGCCCAAATCCGGGAAGCATTGGCTGGCGAACGGATGGCATCGTTCTTACCGATCGTGGCTCAGTTGTCGGAAGAATACGAACCTCATGCGATCGCGGCAGCAGCATTACAAATGGCGTATGACCAGACTCGCCCTGCTTGGATTCGCGGTCATCAGGATGCTGGTGACTACATTGAGGATGCACCTCAGAACGCACCCAAGCCTAAGCCGATCAAACGGAACAAGCCAGCGATCCGCTCTGAACGGTAATAGCTCAGTCGAGCGAATTGAATTAGATCTGCGATAAGCACTTGTAGGGGCGAACATGAGTTCGCCCCTATGATCTATTAAGGTTAAGAATGCAGTTTACGATCTCGGCTCGAACGTCCTATGTCTGGTAAATCCTCTACAGAACTCTTAGCTCATTACCGTCGTGTGAGCCAACAGCTCTTGACAATCGTAGATGTGGAAACCACCGGACATCGAGCGACCGAAGGGCGAGTGATTGAAGTCTCTGTGCTGCAAGCGACCTTAGCAGACGGCATTCTCCACCACCAAACCGATCTGATTAATCCCCAAATGCCTGTGCCTGAAACGATTACGGCGTTTACTGGCATATCTCAGGAAATGGTGGATCAGGCCCCTCTAGCACCTGAAGTTTGGCACCACTATCTACCGTTACTTAATCAGGGTGTTTTGACTGCCCACAACCTCAGCTTTGACTATGCCTTCATTCGGTCTGAAAGCGATCGCTTGGGAGGTAGCTTTGAACGATCGCGAGATCAGCAACTTTGTACCGTAATTCTGTCGCGCTTAATGTTACCAGAGCTTCCCTCGCGACGCTTACCTGATTTAGTCAAGCACTTTGGCTTTGACATTCACGAATCCCATCGAGCAGCTGCCGACACCTTAGCCTGCTGGTACTTAGCTAAACAACTCCTGACTGAAATTCAGCATGAGAGCGATGCCGCTTTATTAACACGATTTACAAATCAATGGTTGCCGTTAGGAGATGCTGCGGCAATTTTAGGGTGCTCTGGACGGGAAGCTCGGGGGGTACTGTATCGGGCAGGGATCAAACCACGACTGTTTGGTCGTCACAAGACCCCAATGTATCAGCGAGGCAAGGTTGAGCAACTACGGCAGCAGCCAACTCAGACTGTGCAATTATCTTGGTTTTAACTTGAAACGCAGAGGGACGCTGGCTGCCCAACGTCCCTACACCCTATCGTTCTTGAAGCGGTAGATGCATTATCGAGGTGGCTGCGATCCCTGATCCAAAACCCGCTGAACACCAGGACCTGGAGTGTAGCTATAGCCAAAAGTACTCCGTTCCGAATCATCCAACACCCGGGGAGTTAACAACACAATTAACTCTTGCCGTGCATTTTGCCGAACAGTGCGGCGGAACAGAGCACCTAAAATGGGAATATCACCCAGGATCGGGACCTTCGTGACATCTGCCCGGTCTTGATCCTGAATAATCCCAGCTAATACCAACGTTTGCCCATCTCGAACTCGTAGTTGCCCAGATTGCAAGCGACGCTCAGCAAGTAGTGCAATTTGATTGGTTACCCCTGGAGAACCACCTGAGCCTGGAATTGAGATTTGTTGAGTATCATAAGGGCTAGCGATCGTGGGTGCTACCGATAATGAGATAAAGCCATTGTCATCAATCCGATCAATCTGGACTGGCAAAATCAGCCCTGCCGAAGATTTCTCAACCGTAATCGTGATTTGAGTCGAGTTTTGAGTAGCCGTGACCTGTTGTGTCAAGTTTGTGACAACTTCTTGGGTTAAGCGCACCTCAGCCTTTTGGCCTTCCTGAATCACAAGGGTTGGATCGGTGACAACCTTTGCATTGCCATTCGTGACAGCAAACTGCAACTGGGCAAAGAAGTTACGGACAAAGTTAAATGGCAGTTGGGTAAATGAGGGTATGCTAACCGTACCCTGACCAACCGATTGCCCACTGAGGTTAGAGCCAGCAGGAGTTACCTTACCAAAGTTAATGACACCAACCCCACCCTCACTGACCGCACGGGTATCGTTTATCCCAAACGAGAAACTGCTGTAAGCTCGATCCAACGCCAACAGATTGACATCAATCACCCGCACATTAACAGCAACCTGACGCCGTCTGACATCTAGTTGAGTCAGTTGAGCCAAGGCAACTTCAATTTGTCGGGGGGAACCAACCATCGTTAACATATTGGTTCGCTCATCGCCCGACACCTGCATTCCTCGTAAGAATGGGGTCGAATCCTGGAAATTTACCCGTTGGGTTTCTAGACGCTGCTCGGTAGTCGTTTGAGTTTGGGTAATGGCATTTTGAGACGATCCAGCTAACTGCGTCACTGGCACAGCGTTGACGCTGGTAACCAGACGTTCTCGGCTGATAACACTTTCTGCTCCCAAACTTACCAAGTAATTCAAAGCATTGACGACCGGTACCTGGTTCAGACGTACACTACGAATTACAACATCTCGGGCGGTATTAGGTAAGGTTGTGCCCACAAAAATAGTGTTGCCTCTGCGATTAGCCTGTAGACCCGACACCATCAACACATAGTTAAAGGCATTTTGAACAGGAACATTTTCTAGATCCAGGGTAATTCTGGGCCCATCAGTTCCGGCCGCTCCTGCTTGTCCAGGCTGTTGTTGAGTAGTACTTTGCTCCCCTGTAAACACTAAGTTTAATCCAGCGGCTCGTGCCAGCAAGGCTAACACTTCGCGGGCCGGAGCATCCCGCAATACCAAGCGAGGCACAGTCTGCGCTGTCCCCAAATCAATTAAGCTGGGAGCTGTATCGATCGAGGCAGTCGCCATATCCCCAACTGGCGGTGGTACTGCTCTAGGTGCGAGAGGCACACCGGGCACTGGAGCCGGTCCCTGAACTCTCACATCCGGGTTGGGAATGAGCGGAGGTGGCCCTTGCATTGGTGCCACAGCTGGGGATTGGGCCAGGGAGGCCGGAAACATGCTTGGATCTGTGTCTTTTGATTTCTCGACCACCCGCACATTGGGGGGAAGCTTACCCAGACCCGGAACCAGCGTAGGATTGGAAGATTGAGTTGGCGTGGCTTGAGCGATCGCTCCTAAGGATTTCACGGTCGATCGTTGACCCGCTTTAGAGGCTACAGTTTGCAAACTGATGCTGCCCGACAAGCGATCGATCTTGGCGATCGGGGCATTGGTTTTACCAATCACAGTGACCCGAACTCGATCCTGGCCCAATGGGGCTACAGTAATCTTGGC
>DATNPU010000109.1:0-16856 GCA_036703105.1 Microcoleaceae cyanobacterium | reverse complement strand
GGACGAGCGACCCCAATCCAGTTCGGCAGATTTAAGCCGATCGTGGTGCTGGCAGGAGACAGGGTAATCCCGGCCTCTGGAGTCACCGTAAAGGTTAAATTGGCGGCTCCGGTCACGCTAGACCCAGGAGTAATGATGCTGGCTGCATTATCCACTCCAGCATTTTTCACTAGGGCAGTTAATAACGATTGCAGAGTGACCCGTGAACTATTGGTAGTTGGATCTTTCAGTGTCAGGTTGACATCTCCGGTGATGTTGCCGCTGCTGCCAGTAATCTCTAGTCCTAAATACCCATAATTCGCCTTAGCAAAGGGCTGGCTCGGATTAATTTGGGTGGGCGTGAGTGTTGTATTGCCCGTGAAATTTGCATCTTGCAGAAAGAAGTTTGTTGCCCGCCCTTTGGCTTGCAGCCGTTGCCCGTTTTGGAAACCAAGTTGAGTAATTGCGCCATTGGTGGGATTCGCCGGATTCGGCTCAGTCGCCAGTACTTCCAAGCGGGTAATCGTCGGATCACTCACCACTTTGAAGACAATCCGATTCCCTGTACTGTTGGCTACCGCTCGGGCGGCGCGAATCGTAGTCAGTCCTTGCCCATCCAGCGCCGAGTTGATATCAGCAATTAAGTCATCGATCGAATTATTACTGGCATCTGGGTTAACTGTGACCGTCACTGGCGTTGTGCTGCCATTTACAAAGAATTGCAGCGTGGCCGCATTGGTTAACCGACCGTTGTAGGGAGTAGGAGCTGTGAGGATGCCCAGATCTTGGTAAGCCGGGTCATTAAAACTGGTACTCACTTCCAGCCGCCGATCGACGGGAGCCGTGCCATCCTTTTTATCCCAAGGCTTGACCCATACAGCAATGCGATCGCCCGTCCATTGCGCCACAATGTCTCCAACTTTTAACCCAGCCGCAATTAAATCAGGTCGAGCCGCGATCGCAGTATTGATAGCAGCTTGAACGTCCTGGACAAGATTCTGGGCAGTGCGATTTGGGTTCGTTCCCGTAGTCACTGTCACATTGAGAGGAGTGCCATTTCCCAGCAAAACATCTGCTGTCGGTGCGGGCAGATCAACGAACGTCTGGACAGAAAAATTGGCTGGCGCGGGCAGTTGGAAATTCGTCAGTGCTGCGGGAGTATGTAGTGGCGGACTAACCATCAGATCTTCATTCGGCAGCAGGTTCACCCCAAACGTAAAGTCTAGGTTAGAACGGACGGACGCATTCAGACGGCTATTATTGTTGCGAATATCGGTCAGCCCACTCAGATCAGCAAAATTGATGGGGGTAACATCGCGGTTCAAGGCAATGGCCCAATTAGGATTCGCCGCCGTGGGGCTAATATCAAACGTCAGATCGTTGGTCGCCGCATTATAGTTGGCTTGCACATTTGCATTCACTGCCGCTAATCGAGCATTGAGCAATGCCTCCAGCTCTTGAGCACTACGGAACATCAGGCTCTGAGTCCCTAACGTGAGCCTGGTTCCTAATAGTGTCGATCGCAGGTTAGCCGCTTCATGTAGAGTAACGGTAGTCGCTGGCGAGGAGGCTTGAAAGACAATCTTATTTAGCGTGGCATTATAGGAGGCTTGGACAGGAGCCGCGATCGCTGGATCGCCATTCACAGCTCGATTAATGGCTCGGTTAATGTCATCAACTAAATCATTGATATTGTTATTGCCGCTACCAGGAACATTCGGATCTGGGAGATCCGGAGCAACCGTAATCTCATACACGGTGCCGTTAATCAGTAGCGCAAAATTAGCTGTCCCCCCTAATCGACCATTGGTTGCCAACGTTGGAGACACCGACAAGCCATCAAAGGTGATGAGGAATCGCTGAATTTGGGCAAAGTAAGCTTCACCAAAGTCAACCTGATCGCCCAGAGTGGTACTACCCGTCAGAGGCATCGTCTGATTGAGCAGTGAACTATCGCCCAGTTGAGCAAACCAAGTCCCCAACTGTTGCAACATCCCTTGCAATTCTTCCGGCGCCAGGTTACTGAAATTAGCCAGTTGAGCAAAATCCGTATTGGGAGTAATGGTAGGGGCTAGATTGCTGGCCAGATTGGTAATAAAAACTTCGGTCGCTGTCGCACTGACACTAACCCCTGGCGAACCACTAATGGTTAAACCGTTTAAGGGCAGAGGATTAATGATAATAGAGCCATTCACTCCATTGGCGGCGGTTTGCGCTAGGGTGACTAGACTGCTGATATTCGATGTGTCTTGCAACTGAGCCAGAGTCAGAGCAGATCCAGAATTCACCGTGGCATCTACCCCGGCCACCAGGTTAAGGCTACTTCCCGCCCCAGCCGTAAAGCCCAAAATTCCCAGGTTGCCCTGTGTGCTGCTCCCTAAAGGTGCAGAAACTTGTCCACTCGCTTCCAGATTCGTAATTTGCACTGAAAAAGCATTGCCTGCCCCAACTCGCAAGGCAAAATCCAGATCTAAGGTGGTGCTGAAGGTGCCGGATGCTGCCAGCCCTAACCGCAAATCTTCTGCCTGCTTGCCCAGATCGATCGCGCTAGTTTGGGAGGTTGTAGCTAAGATACTGACGTTTAACTGAAGCGTCGTTGGGTCAGAATCATCGGCAGTCACCGACCAACCAGGGAAGCGACTATTAATGAATGTGGCTAAGGCTTGAGTGGTAAAGGTTTCGACTGGTGCTGTATTCGGATCATCCGGATTGGTGGCAAAGTAATCAACGACGGTCTGGCGCAATTGATTCCGGATCACCGCATCCAGGTTGATCGCTTCGCCTAACGTATCGATCGCAGCGGCTGACGATTGATGGATCAACAACAGTTGCTGCCCAAGCTTGTCGTAACTGTCTAACGCGCCTGCCCAAGTCGCAAAGCTATCTAGCCCACTGGTAATCGCCGTTTGTTGAGCGCTAGAAATGGCAGCGAATACACCATCATAGGTGGCCAAGACATCAGCCTGGAACACCAGATTGGTGGCAATTTCTCCAACGTTGACCTCTAGCGTCCAGTTACCGCCCAGAGTTGCATGACCCGTTAAATCATCGGAAGCCGCGATATCTGCCCCTGTCCACTGGCTGAAAATATTGACAAATGCCTGCCCTAGGTCACCTGCGGCCACATCGCAGCCATACAGCAAAATATCGGCATCATCCGTCAGCGCATTAGCCCAAGCACGAATGGAACTTTCATAAACACTGAGCGTCTGACTATTTAGCTCCTGACTGCCCAGTTGCAAGCTGCCAGAACTGCCATGCGACACAATGTGAATGGCTGAAATTCCGGTTTGGCTGGCCAGGAAGTTACTGATTTGGGTGATGCCATCTTCATTTGGATTGAGCAACACCACTTGAGCATCCGGATCTACTCCTGCCACTAGTTGCTGATAGTCTGCCAGTTCCGTGTCAATGAAGACAATTTGGTGAGGCACAGGCGCGATCGCGGAGGACGACGCTGTAGAGGTTGAAGTGTAAGGAGAAACGGTCAACGGACTTGCTATGTCCGTAGTGGAGGAAAATCCAGTAAAGGGTGAGGGACGGGTGAAGCGATCGAAAGGCTGGTTAGCAAACAGGTCACTAGCAGGTGTAGAGTTAGGGGTCATCGTCCACGCTCCTTCAAGGCAGGCAGGTTAAGCAAAGTTCATAAGTGGATGGGTCGCGGCTGATGTCCTGCCGGTTTCCCATCGGGCGATGCACCCTGAAGGGGAGGGAAATTTGATGAAACAGATGTACGGCGGGACAGTTGAGTTACATAGCGCCGCCGTAATGGATTGGTTTTTGAATAGACTCCTGGCTGCTAGGCCGCCAGGGACGTTTGCGAATCTGAATTCGGCAATGGTGCTTGATTCACCAATTGCACAGAGAGAGATAGGACTTTTTCGGCCAACCATTGCTGAAACAATCGAGTTTGCAACTCGCGCTTCAGATCCTTGTCTAGGCTGGCTGGTACACTTTGACCCACTTGAAACACACACCAGCGATGCTCAATTTGCCTCGGGCCGATCACTTCACTGGGAGTCGCCGCCACGATCGCCGATCGCAACTCTTGAGGAAGTTTGCCGTATCGAACGAGCCCACGCAAAATCTGAGTGTGAGAGTCTGCGGGAGAATAGCTCTGTAATACCTGCTCTAGAGTAGTATGGGCCGTCACTTGCTGACTAATTTGGGCTGCGATCGTGGCCTCGGGGGTGATAATGCAGGCGAGTTCTACCTGATCAAAGGCAGAGCGGTGCTGCTCAAAGTAAGGTAACAATTGTGGTTCAGTAATTTTTTCGATTAATCGCTCGACTTTGAGGCGAAATAAGACGCGATTTTGCCAGGTCGCATGATCTAACCCCTGGGTGGCTAGCCATTGCTGGAAGTGATCGGCATCTGCCAGTTGCTGTTTCAAGCGGAAATCAATCACGGCCTGTTCCAAGTCAGACAGGCTGACCTCTAGATCAGAACGATGCTGAATTTCCTGCATAATCATGTGCTGATTGACAATTTCTCGGATCAGGGGAATAAGTGTTCCAGAAAGTTGCAGGTAACCCAGTGTTTGTCCTAGAGAAACAGGCTGTTCTCCAATTACCAGAAACGGAATGCGATCGAAATCTACGGCAACTGTCATAAAAGGCAACAAAGAAGAGGTCAAATACCGAAATTGACCAGTAAAAATACTGAGCTTTTCCACCCACTCTTACGCCGATCCACGCTAGAAACCCGGATGACAGTTCTAAAGTTTTTATGAACTGAGTGTCAATTAATGTAAGGTTCTTGTCGATTCTCCTGCTTGCTTCATCCCTCCCATGGCCTGATCTGTCTTTAACCCGCTTAGACGAAGCCTGCTACCCGGTAGGTTCGTTATGCTGGAAACTCACTGTCTATCCATAGAGGAACGAATCCCTTGAGTGCTTTCAGTACCCTGCAACCAGAACCCAGGCGACATTTAATTGTCTTATTTGTGGTCGGGTTATTGTTCTGGTCAAGTATGGCCACCCTACTGCCAACCCTATCCCTGTATCTCAAAGATGTAGGAGCGACTAAACATCAGATTGGCATTGTCATGGGTGGATTTGCGATCGGGTTACTGATTTTTCGCCCCCAGTTAGGCCGAATGGCGGATCAGCAGGGACGGAAGATTGTTTTACTGATTGGAATTTTGGCGGCCACGATCGCTCCTCTTGGCTACCTCATAACCCATTCCATTCCTCTTCTGTTTGGGGTTCGCATCTTTCATGGCATTAGTATTGCCGCTTTTGCCACTGCCTATAGTGCCTTAGTCGTCGATTTAACTCCTCCCCAACATCGCGGCGAAATTATTGGCATTATGACGTTGGTGAATCCGATCGGGGTGGCTATCGGCCCTGCCTTAGGCGGATTTTTGCAGGAATATGCCGGATATATCCCTCTATTTTTGGCGGCTAGCAGTTTAGGGGTGATTGCGCTAATCGGAGCGTCACGGATCCAACCACCGTCGATCGCAGAATTGCCGCTAGACAACCCTGAAGTAGAGCAATCGACTAAAGCCCTCCCGTTTTGGCGATTGTTGCTCAGCCCACCCTTTCGCATTCCGACCCTGTTGTTGTTAATTATTGGGGTCGCCTTTGGCACTCTCAGCACCTTTGTGCCCCTGTTTATCAAATCCAGCCAAGTGCCCTTAAACGTGGGGTTATTTTATACCGCCGCTGCTATTTCCAGCTTTGTGGTGCGAATGCCAACCGGGAAAGCTTCCGATCACTATGGACGAGGCCGGTTTATTACCTTGGGATTAGGATTCTACGCCTTAGCGATGTTGTTGTTATGGTTAGCCAACAGTGCGACGGCCTTTTTGGTTGCTGGGTTAGCCGAAGGTGCTGGAGCAGGAATTTTCATCCCGACGGTGATCACGTTAATTGCCGATCGTTCGCCAGGGCACGATCGTGGCCGCATCTTTGGGCTGTGTATGGCTGGCTTTGATCTGGGCTTGGCGATCGCTGGTCCCAGCCTAGGCTTTGTCGCGGACTATATTGGCTACCGAGGACTATTTGGTATTGCGAGTGCTTTGGTCGTCGTGGCGATCGTTATTTTCTTGACGCTATCCAGTAAAACCCCAGCCCATTCACTACGGTTCGCACTCAAGAATGGTCGAGATTTTTATGCTATCCCTATAGCCACTCAAGCCAGGGAGGTTTAGCGATCGCCCTGAGGCTCTGACCGGCAAAGGGTGTATTGGGTGAGCCATTGGAGAATTTCCGCTTGGCTAGGTTCGTAGACTAATAAAGTTGATTTTATTCCGCTCGATCGCCAACTGAAAAAATCGGTTTTTGACAGTGCTTGAGGTAGATTCTTTTTATAAATTATGCAAACATCAACCCCATTATTTGGCTTTCAAGTGACTGAACTTACAGCAATCAATGTAGCTAAAGTGATTACAATTCTATGTCTAATGACTTTAGCCCTAATTTATGGCATTCATGATCAACGCCAAATCATTTATCTCTGTCTTCATATCAGTTATTGTGGTTGGTGGTTGCTGGAGCAATGGCTGTTTCCCCAACGCCGTCAGCAAATCTTCACCGATAAGGTTGGGCTGGCCACATTCCTAGTTGTCCTATTGTTTGTGGGCGTGTTTTACGCATTGCCAGGGTACTTCGCGTTTATCAATCCAAATCCCATCGCTTACTCTACAGTAGGAGTGGCATTGCCTCTGTACATCTTTGGCAGTTTGATTAATACGGCGGCTGATGTTCAAAAGATGACCGCTAAAAGTATGGGGGCTAGCCTAGTTAACGACGGTATTTGGCGTTCTGTACGCCATGTAAATTACTTCGGGGACTTAATGCGATACACAAGTTTGAGTGTTGTCTCTGGCTCGTTGTGGGCTTTCCTATTACCTGGTGTAATTTTTCTACTGTATTTGCAGCGGATTTCTCAAAAAGAACAGTCTATGAGCGCTAAATATTCTGACTTTGCAGTTTACCAACAAAGTAGTACTCGTTTGTTCCCTTGGCTTTGGTGAAGATTATCGGCGTCGGGTGCGCACGATCGCTGGTTTGGCACGAATCTCCATAGATGACTGTCATATCGGTGATCCCGGTTCTTAGTCAGCAGGCGATCTCGCAGAATTCTATTCCGGCTCTGCCTCAGGTCGCTCGGTGACCTCATGGATCTCCCAAGTTTCGATCGCTTCTCCTTCGCCAGTTCCCGCTTCTGTAGGTTCCAGTCGCCGCAGTTGGATCTGGTGTAACCGCGGCCCTTCTATCGAAATCACGGTAAATTCATAATCACCGTAGCAGAGAACTTCGTTGGGTTGCGGAATTCGTTGGAACTGGTACAGCAGAAATCCGGCCAGGGTTTGGTAATCGTCGGTTAAGGGCAGATCTAGATTCAGGGTATCGTTAAGTTCATCCAAATTCATCTGGGCCTGAACCCGGAAAGTTTGATCCCCCAAAATCTCAATTTCTGGTTCGGCCTCGCTGGCGGGTTCCAATGTATCCCCTAAGATTTCAGCCACTAAATCTTCGATCGTCACCAGTCCCGCCGTTCCACCAAATTCATCCACTACCATCACCATCGGTTGTCGCGATCGCTGCATCAATGGCAATAGTTCACTCAGTTGCATATATTCCGGAACAAACCGGGCCGGACGAATCCACTCGGCGATCGTTTGCTCCAGCGACACCCCTTCTTGGGCGAGCGGTTCTGCCACTTCTTTAAAGTGAATAATGCCCCGCACATCATCCAGCGATTCGCCAATGACTGGATAGCGAGAATGTCCAGAGCTGGCTACTTCTTCTAACAGATCCCGTAAGGTCGCATCATTAGATATAGCGGCAATATTCGTGCGAGGTATCATCACCTCGTCCGTACTGACATCGCCAAACTCAAACACATTCCGCAGCAATTCACGCTTATCCGCTTCGATCCCACTGGATTCGGTCGAAGTGGAAATAATTAATTGCAACTCTTCCGACGATACCTGGTTATACCATCCCTGTCCGGTATATTGAATTCCCACGAGACGCAGGAGCAAGCGAGTGGATTGATTCAAAATCCAAATAAAGGGATTGAAAATCCGGGAAATGGCCAGACTAAAGGCACCTAAAAATCGGGCCAGTTCTTCTGAGTACAGTAACGCGACTGACTTGGGGCAAAGTTCCCCCAGGACGATTTGCAGGTAAGCGATCGTAAAAAAGGTGATTGGCAGGGCCAGTGAATGCGCCACTGCTTGCCGATAGGGCAATGGCAACGGGAGCTGGATTAACCAGTTAGCCACCAGAACCGCCATCGCACCTTCACCAATCCAACCTAAGGCCAGACTGGAAAGGGTAATACCCAATTGGGTAGTCGATAACAAGCGGTCAATACTGCTTTGGAGATCCTGTACTGTTTTGGCCTGCACATCTCCCGCCCCCACCAACTGGTTAATCCGCGATCGCCGTACCGACACGATCGAAAATTCGGCGGCCACAAAAAAGGCATTAATCGCAATCAACAAAAACACTGACAACAACCGCAGGGCGATGTCTGACCAGGTGAAAGACATAATCGTTTGGCTCACCTGCTTCTCACCTACTAGCAGGACAGGTCATGAAGTGACGATCAACTCCATGCCCAACACACAGTCCATTTAGCCAGCACACAGTAGCGCATCCTTTATTTGACGGGAACATCAGGCGCTTTCAGTTGCAACTGTTGATCGGGATAATCGGTCAAAGCCAGAGAGATTTTTTCCACTTTTTCGAGTAACTCAGATGGCACCCGAATCGTACCCGAAAACGTCTGACTCTTAGATGGCAGCTCTCCCGGTAATCCTTCTGTCTTGGCGTTTAACACTTGCCCTTGATCATCAGTCACTTCCAAATCACTATAGAGAAACTGTACCGCTTGATTACCGTTGTTACGCAGCGTCACATTTAAAACTAGAAAGCTATCTTCCCGCTGAGCAGATTTAATCTCTAATGTCACCCCTTGATCCTGAGCCACGATCGGAAAGCGCGATTTCACAGCCGTACTATCCGGTTTGTTAGGAGTATTCGCAGCATCTCCGGTTGCCTTGGTGGTGCCACCATCAGTCTGAGCCTTGACATTTTTGAGAATATCTTCTTCCCGCAAAATCACTAGCTCACTTTGGCGGGCAGGCTTACCTTTCCGATTAGCGAGGTTATTGGTGGGTCGAGTGTCCGGTTGAGTAATGCCCTTCAAGGCATCCCGGCCTAGCGTGAGTCCAAAGGCAGCGCTTACCAAGCCCGCAGCGAGCATGGAGGTTAACAGCACTAAAGTCAGGGCAACAGTCGAGTTGAGTTTCATAGGTCTTTCAGTGCCAGTGATCGATCAGCGGCTTTTGATTGGTAACTACACTAGCTTGTTCCGCCCAGTTTAGATCTCGATCGAGAGTGATTGGTACAGAAAAGAATTGTAAATGCGATCGTCCCCAGTTGCACAATAGAAAAGGGACATACCATAAATAGTAAGTCCCCACAATCAGGTAAATACCTTTGTTACATAAAGAGATTCAGTATCCGTAATCCTTTAGTCTTCTAAAGGAATCAGGCTACAATTGGTTCAGCCAGGGTTGGCCGAGCGGTTGAGGCAGCGAACTCATAATTCGCCCAAGGCAGGTTCAACTCCTGCACCCTGGATTACCACAAGGCTGGTACAGGCGATTGAGGCTGAGGCCGGCTCACTGGCGGAGTCACAATTGGGGGCGACACGAAGGGGGGTTGCTCCACTAATAACGGTGGATTGTTCACCAGTCTAGGCAAGGTCAGCAGGCTTTCATTAAAGGGGTTGGGGAGGTCGGGCGTCCGGACGATCGGGAAGTTGTTCAGTTGGCGGCTCATCGTTTCGTAGTACAAATTCGAAACTCCCTTAGCATCATTGGAAATTTCATTCTCTGTAAAGGGTCCAGTCAAAAATAGTAGTTGTCGGAGCAGACTACGATTGGTAAAAAAATCTGGATCACGCCGGAAATAGACTTCATCAAAGCGTTCGGGAATCGTTTGCAGTTTAGTGACGGGTGAGAGCTGAATGGTATCTTGGGCCTGGGCCGCTGGCGTGATCGCACTAGAAAAAGTCATAACGGTCAGACCAGCGATCGCGCTCCGACTGACAATCCGACAAAAATCAAACTTGAATGGCATGACATACTCCTCAATTTTTGAGCGATATCTGTCCGTTTTCAAGACTAAGATCAGGAGGAGAGAAGCGATTTATTGCTGTAAAATCAACCTCTACAAGTCTGCCTCAACCTAACACTTAGTCTGACTCAATTTTACTGAGCTTCTTCCAAATCTATGACGAATATTTGTCAATCATTTATGGAGTCCTTACCCACAATTGCCACTATGGACTTAGCAGCGCTGCGGCAACAACTATTAGATTTACTTTGCCAGGTTGCTTATCAAGAAGGTGATTTTGTGTTGTCTTCAGGACAAAAGGCGTCCTACTACATCAATGGCAAACAAGTGACGCTGCATCCTTGGGGTGGGCTTGCCGTCGGACGAATGTTGTTACCCCTCGTTCCTCCAGAAACCCAAGCCGTCGCTGGGCTGACGCTAGGAGCTGACCCGATCGTCACAGCGGTTAGTGTCGTTGGTGCGTTGGAAAACCGACCGTTAACCGCCCTGATTGTTCGCAAAGAAACCAAAGGACATGGCACTCGCGCCTATATAGAAGGCCCCAGTTTGCCAGAAGGCAGCGCCATCACTGTCTTAGAAGATGTCGTGACCACTGGACAATCAGCCATGAAAGCGGTCGATCGCTTACGAGACGCTGGTTATCAGGTGAATGGGGTGATTGCTCTGGTCGATCGGCAACAAGGCGGCGCCGAATTTTATCAACAGGCTGGATTGCCATTTCAATCCGTGTTTACTATTCCCGACCTCCAGAAACGCTGGGCAGAAATGCAGCAGGGATAAGCAAACATCACGACTCGTTCATGACCCAGCCATCCCAGCTACCAGACCCCGTTCGCAAACCGCTCCTCACCCTGATCATGGTGAGCTTCGCGGGTGCAGGTGGGCTAATGGCATTGATCACGCTGTTCGTTGTGCTGGTCAGCCTATGGACTTCGGTTAGTAAGCTATCTTACTGGGATTGGATCTCCGCTCCTGCCGTAGTTGTGCGCCACACCGCTTCCGAGCAGCCAGGAACTCGTAGCAGCCCCGGATCGAGAATGTACTGTGCCATCATTCGCTTTAGCGATCGCACTGGCAAGCCCCATGATGTGAACAGCACTTGCGTTACGGTTGATGGTTCACCGCGTAGACGGGGGGGTGGGTCGGGTCTCAGCTCTCCCTACTGGAAAGGGCAAGCCGTTACAGTTTGGTACGATCCAGACAATCCTACTAATACGCTGATTGCGGAACAGAAGCCCCAATTTAATCCCTTTGAAGCAATTAATTGGCTATCCATGTTTTTTGGTAGCCTCGCGATCGGGTTATTCCTGGGAGCGAGGATGGCACGCGATGGGCTACAAGCTCCCAAGAGCTAGATTGTGGGATGGATGGCGATTAACCAACCTCCTGAGTGGCGATCGGCTTTAAGCGAATGCCTGTGGCTGAGGTTGGTTGCGGTTTGCCCACACCATCCGTAAACGCATAACTTTGAGCCAATAGCCAGAACCAAATCGCCGGAAAGCGTGGTTCCAGCCAGGGGCGGATTTGCCGTACAAAACCCGGAAACCAACTACCAATTAAGGCACTAATGAAGGCCTGGAACGTAAAAGTGACATAACTCCCTAGCCACCGAACTAAATCACCGATCCCAGCCAGTTCCCAGATCCAGACCAGCAACATTGGATTCTTCCAAGCGGCAACCAGTGCCATGCGATTAAAAGAAAACCAATCGATGCGATCTTTAATGAAGGTTTCAGCCACCTGGTTGGACTCAGCAGCTAACACGCCAAAAAAGGTATTGAGCATCGAGTTGACCCGTTCGGGAGCCAGAAATTGTCCTGTTGGCACCATCATGCCTTTAGAAAATAGCCAGGTCACAGCAATATTACTTTGGTAGGCCCGAATCTGATTTAAGTGTTGCACCGTGAGCAAATCATGTTTTAGCGCCACATCTAATAGATGCACTAAGCGAGGCAAATTCCGCACTAAGGAACCAAATCCGGTAAAGATCAATGGGGATTGGAGAGAAGCCGCATCGCCGATCGCGATTAATCGATCAACGGCCACCTGGCGATCGCGACCACTCGCCGTAAAATGTCCTGGAATGTAACCAAAAGTGGCTTTTTTCCACACTAATTGATCCATGTCACATCGCCGATATTCGGGCAGGATAGTGAAAAAGTCTTCGTACATTTCCAGCAACGAACCGGGATTATCGGGATGCACTTGATGATAGTGGAAGAGATAAAAGGTGAGTTCATCGGCTTCGGCGGGAAATAGTTCCCAAATTAACTGCCGTCCCCGCGAAATATCTCCGTGAGTATTCAACACATCGCCATAGCGGGAATTCCATACTCCTGGCTCAAATCCACTCGAAATGACTGCTCCTACCGTGGGGCAAACGCTATCAAAAGTGCGTCCTCCGTTTAACTGCCATGCGATCGGCGAGGCTGTACCCATTGCATCAATTAACAGGCGTCCGGTGGCGATGCGATCGCCCTTGGTTGGTAAATGTTGAGCCTGAACAACCACCTGATCTGCCCCAACATCGGCTCGGACAAACTCGGTTTCATCCCAAATTTCACCACCGGCTTGCCGCAACTTTTCCCCACATACCCGCAGCAATTTCTCGGCGTCTAAACCAATGTTCAACACCGTGGGAGTATGCAGAATTGGAGCTTTGGCTTGGGGCGGGTTATTGGCATCAAAAAACTTGTTAAAGCCATCAATATATTCTCTGGCAATCACACTTTCAAATTCGGCCGGAGTAAATAATCCCAAATCGATCAAACTCTGGAACTCCATGCGGGAAATATTCCATTCCCGATTCATGCGGCCAAACGGTAAGCGTTCCAGCAACAGCACTCGATAGCCTAGCTGGGCCATTGCAGCGGCATGAATCACACCCAGGGCGCCACCAACATAGATCAAGTCATATTGTGGTGATTCTGTAGCCAGACTTCCTAGCGGCTGAGTAAACACCACTTGTTTAGGCTGCTGAGGTTGCTTGACACTGTCTCGCCACCGTTTTTCCCACCAGTAAACGCGGGTCAGATCATATTCGCCATTCGGAATCTTTTGGAAATATTTGACGGTTAAGGGATAGTCCTCTGCTAAGGCGGCAAAAATGCTTTGGCGGGATAGATCGATCGCGGGTGGAGTAGGATACCGATTGGGAAAGCGTTTCCGAATCTGCTGAGTCAGGGTTTGTAGAATCGTCTGTTCTCCCGGTACTGGTCGATCGGCCCAACGAAAGACTTTCAGATAGGTGGTGCGCTGGAGTGACCAGACGGCGATCGCCAATTCACCCGATCGGGGCGTCTCTGATTCAGAAATGCTGCCCCTGTGATCGGTAGTAGCAGGGAACCGCAGCCGAAGACCCGTTGGAGCTGGAATCTTTTCTGCCAAATTCAATGTCAATTCTTGCTGAAGCCAGGTTATAACAGAAGGCGTTTCTGGCGTAGGCACTTCGATATAGAGAATTTCTTTCATCGGAGTTTGTAAAATTCAATGTACCAATACTCAAGATAGAGGTTAAGAAACCCTAAAAGTACGCTAGACTTCATTACACACTTTTGCCAACAAACTTTACATCGTTCTCATTATTTAACTGGGCTTCGTCCCGCTATGTGATATCGCCATGAATTATCCTATTCCAGTCAGTCCCCAAGAAGTTGTTGCCCTCCGCCAAAAATCCGTAGATGAGGAACTGATCGTCTCTGCGATCGCGGGTGTGGTCTTAGTGGCACGCTCTCAAGGACAATCTTTAGAAGAATTAACGGCTGAAGTGTTAGCTGACGATGCGCTCCTCGAACCCCATCAACGGCGCTGGCTGAGTGAAATTGTCGCCGTTGCCTGGGAAAGATTACCTTAGGATTGGCAACTAAACTAACCTCCAGGTAGATAGCAAAAGGCAGAATGGACAATCAGTTCATGTTAATGGTTCCAGGACCCACACCAGTCCCGGAACCTGTTTTGCTGGCAATGGCAAAACACCCGATCGCCCATCGCAGCGATGAATTTTTTCAAATTATGGCGGAGGTGACTCAAAACCTGAAATGGTTACACCAAACCCAACATGATGTGCTGATTCTAGCCAGCAGTGGCACTGGCGCGATGGAAGCTGGCATCATTAACTTCTTAAGTCCCGGCGATCGCGTGTTAGTCGGTTGTAATGGCAAGTTTGGCGATCGCTGGGCTGACCTGGCTCGCAAGTTTGGCTTACAGGTAGACACGATTACGGCTGAGTGGGGGCAACCTCTGGATCCAGACCAGTTCCGCGATCGGTTAACTACCGATACCAACAAAACAATCAAAGCGGTGATCATTACCCATAGTGAAACCTCCACGGGGGTAATCAATGATCTGGAAACCATTAATCGCTATGTCAAAGCACATGGCGAAGCCTTAATCGTGGTCGATGCCGTGACCAGTTTGGGATCTGTCCACATCCCGATCGATTACTGGGGCTTGGATGTCGTCGTCTCCGCTTCTCAGAAAGGGTACATGATGCCGCCAGGTCTAGGATTTGTCGCTGTCAGCCCTAAAGCCTGGCAGGCATATCCCAACGCTAAATTCCCCCGCTTTTATCTGGATTTGGGCAAATATCAGCAGGATGCCGTCAAGCATAGCAATCCGTTTACTCCGCCAGTGAACCTCTTCTTTGCCCTACAGACTGCATTACAAATGATGCAGGCCGAAGGATTAGAGGCAATTTTCGATCGCCATCAACGTCTCAGCCAAGCCTTGCGGGCTGGCCTACAAGCCTTGGGATTTCGCTTATTTGCTCCCGAGAATGCAGCTAGTCCAACCGTAACTGCTATATTTCCACCGGATGGTGTAGAGGCAGAGGCAATTCGGGCTGTGATGAAAAACCGATTCCGAATGATGGTGGCTGGTGGGCAGGATCATTTGAAGGGTACGATCCTGAGAATTGGTCACCTGGGCTATGTCAGCGATCGGGAAATTCTTACAGTTCTCGGTGCACTGGAAGCAACCTTACTTGAACTCGGATACAACAATCTGAGGCTGGGAGCGGGAGTGACTGCCGCCGCTAAAATTATGACCTGTCACTAATTCCTTAAACAGAAAGCGGGCTAAATTTAGCCCGCTTTCGATTCTGTTGGAAATAACCGAGTTGAGTTGATTGATCGAAATATCGCCAGAGAACACATCTATTCATCCAATCCATACCGGAGCATAATCCCTTCATGAACTTTCCTCCCGGACAAGCGCATCACAGCCAGTTAAGCTTGTTCAAGCCAATCATAAATCCGGTCAAGTTGCTCAAGAGTGACTAAACCGTATTGCCATAAAATCATGGGCAACGGTCCTGGATCCTGCTCCAAATGGCGTAGTGCGATCGAGATGGAGGATGTCGACAGGGCTAAATCCTCTTGGAGAAATCGAATTAATCGAGCATAGGTTGACGGTCCCATTCCTATATCACCTCCTGTGATAGGACACTATTGTGGAATTTAGGGAATCATCTAGAACGTTACTGTGGTCAGTCTCCGATCTGGCTCACAAGTCTATCTGATGAATAATAAGTGAACATCCGATTGACTTATGCGGTTGAGAGAGATTAATGCTTACTTAAGCAGTGACGCTCATCCGATTGCATCTGTAGATCTACAGAGCGCAAATGAATGAGTACGGATGACTTCAGCTTTTTTACCGAAACTCTGTAAAACCAAGCCGGAAAAAGCTTTTGCAATCAAGCTCACCGTAGCTAATACGAAGTACTAGCTCACTTGCTGGCAAGCATAAATGCTGCTCCGATGTTCATCTAACTGGATCTACCTCACACCACTCTGAGAGATTCTTTACGTCAGGTTAGTTGTCCTGAAGCCCAATTCCCCGACTACTCAGAGGTTTGGAAAAGAATCTAGACACCCAGCTTAGATGAACTGGTAAACTCTCAACTCCATCTCACGACAGATTACCGTATATTGACCGCAGATGCTTAAAAAAAACTGAGAAATTATGTAAATTTTCGAGCAAGCGGTTATGGGGAGATTGGCTGGACTACCAACCGATCGCCGGGTTTAATTCCCAATTCGGCAGCCCGTCCCCCCCGCAGTTCGATCACTTGATCGATCTCAACTGGTGTGCCATAGGTGGAACAGGGATCGGCTTTACAGGGAGGAACATTGCGGGCAACATAGGCCACTTGGTTATTCCGGACAAACACCATATCCAGCGGAATCAGCGTATTTTTCATCCAAAACGCTACCGGGCGAGGCGGATCAAATGGAAACAACATGCCGCGATCGTCAGCCAATTGTGTCCGATTCATTAGGCCAATCTGTTGCTGCTGGGGTGTTTCAGCCACCTCTAGTTGAATGATCGCCTCCCCCACTTTGAACTGGGCAGAGATTGGCAGTTCCTGTCTGGGTGGATCCGCGATCGAGCTAGAAGTAGACCGATCTTGAGCCACAGTTCCATCCCCATTCGAGGAAACTGCCGAACTAGGCATAGACGTACATCCTGCCAGAATCACGATAAGGAGTACCCGACCAACTGAATTTATCCAGAATTTAACCGGTTGGCGGGTGCGATCGCGGAGTGAATCTATCAATTGCCAACATTGCTTCATGCCAACTCTCAACTTCGACTGTGTGACTATGGAGATTACACCACTAGCGCAGAACTGTCAGAATCAGGACTGGGAATCCGCCGATTAGTTCCCGCCTCGACTCCGATTACGCCTCGCGGAGCACATATCCAACCCCACGCACAGTCTGAATTAACCGCTTTTCGCCTTCATCCTCAATCTTAAGTCGCAAATATCGA
>DATNPU010000291.1:0-5437 GCA_036703105.1 Microcoleaceae cyanobacterium | reverse complement strand
CGTCTAGAAGGACGGTTCCTCGGATTTGCGGTTGAAGATGGCTACAAGATCAAGTGGTTAAATTTACGAACGGCAGATGGCGAACATTGCATCAAACTGTCTAAGGAAGCTCGCGCATCCGTAGGTCGGGTGCTGATGCCCGGAGATTGGGTACAGGTAACCGGGGAGAAGGTGGTTTACCTGGATACCGAGGAGACAAAGTTCAAAGCGTATCGGATTGCAACGTCTGGGGTGACACCAGCGGTTCCAGTATCCACGCTAGAACAGCCAGCAGCTAAACCGGCAGCAAAGGCAACGATCGCGATGTGTCAAAAATCAGATTGCATGAAACGAGGTGGCAAAGCCATTTGCCAGGCGTTGGCCGCAACCTTGAGTGATCGTGGTTTAACGGATCAAGTGACAGTGAAGGGAACAGGCTGCATGAAGCAGTGTAAGGCTGGCCCCAATTTGGTGATGCCAGACAAGCAGCGATATAGCCGGATCACAGCTCAGGAAATCCCAGCATTAATCGACAAGCACTTTCCACCCGCCCCTGCGGCTGACCAAGCAAAACCAGAGGCAGAAACTGTCGCCCATCCACCAGAATTAGCGCCAATTCGATAATTGACAGTCGGGGTAGAAGCGTAGATTCAGCTAAAGCCGTCCTTTTGCCCTTCTACCCTGGGTCATCACTCATTACTTACGCTTCATCGTAAGCTTCTAGATCCAGCAGATACACGTAAGGTTCAACTAGATCGGGACGCTGAAATGCGATCGCCCGTAACAAATGCCAATCGTTTAACCCTTCAAAGGCAGTGGTATAGTTATCCTCTTCTAAACGTGCCGCCAGTTCAGCCACATCCGTTGCCGTAATCGTCAGGATATCTGGATGCTTTAGATCGATCGTGGTCATAGTTTCCCCCTTCCTCAGTCCTATCTACCGACTCAGCGGAGGGAACTGAGGCTACATTCCGTGTACGCCCCTACCCAATCTTACTTTACTGATTTGAACGAGGTGAGTGATTGCGGTTAAATTAGCCGACTAACGCTAAATCTTTAACAAAATTTTGGATATAGCCCAAAACGATCGGCTGAATTTCATGACCCATATTAAATTCCTCGTACTGCACCGATGCGCCTAACGACTTCAGGGTATCTCGTGCTCGATAGGCAGCTCGAATGGGTACAACCGTATCCTGAGTCCCATGCAACAGCAGTACCGGTGGAAAACTATCATCCTGCGCCTGAAGCGGGGCATGTAGGTAGCCGCTTAAGACCATGAGTCCAGCTAACGGGAGGTTCAGCCCAACATCCAGGGTCATCGCCCCGCCCTGAGAAAAGCCACCGAGAATAGTTTGAGATAAAGGAACTCCGGTCATCTCTGGCAGTGAGTTGATCAGGTCGGTGAGTAATTGCCGACTCGTGCCAAGATCGGGACGTTCACCAAATTCCGGTGTACCCGAAAAATTGTAATTATCCGGGAAGCCATACCACATTCTCCCCACCGGATTATAGGGATGAGGAAAGGGGGCATTGGGAAACACAAACTGATAGTCGGACAAATTCAGGTACGGCGCGATCGCCACTAGATCTTGATAGTTTGCGCCCCAACCATGTAACAACACGATCGTGCCTTGGGGGGATTGACCCGAAGCGGGAGGCACAGTAATTACATCTAAAGCCAAGCGATTTCTCCCAAATTGGTAGCAGCAACGCTTACGATATTAGCGATTTTGCTAGCATTCGGGAGTGAGTTCAGATTGGAACTTTTTAGTTGCCCTTACGTCTGAATTTCAGGCAATTGGCTCAGGATCTCCGTTTTTAAATTACTTCTATGGGCAATAAACCTGTTATTTTCCTATCCGGACTGTTAGCTATCGCGTTCTCTGGGATTACCGTAGCTCCCTCGATCGCTCAAGATATCTCCGTCCCTGTCCCCGAAACTGCGCCGTCGTCCGCCCCCATTCGGCTCAACTCTGACAGCTTAAATTTAGGTACAGACCTGAAACTAAATGCGCAACAGCGGGACGCAATCGAGAAATTGAGTGAACTGGCGATCGACCAAATTGAAGCCCTAGTTGATAGTGGGTTTGATCCTAAGAAGATCGATCGCAGTAACCTGACTCGCAAAGCCGATGACATCCAAAAGCTGTTTACCTCGCTAATGCCAGATGCCGACCAAAAAGCTGGACTTCAAAAACTGTTGAAGGGAGCCTTACAACAAATGCGGCAGCAACTTCAAACTGATCTGAATCGATAAATCCTGCCTGATCCTTCGGTAAACTAGATGTCTTGTGGCAATTTTTGTCACATCAAAATTCGCATTGCAAGCTGAACTGATTCTAGGAACGAAGGGGAATGGCATGGCACGACTAGCCTTATTGAGCGTATCGGACAAAACAGGATTAATTGAACTGGCTCAAAGCCTGGTGAATGAGTTTGGCTTTGACCTGATCAGCAGCGGCGGCACTGCCAATGCACTAAAAGCCGCCGGGCTGCCTGTCACTAAAGTCTCGGACTACACCGGATCACCCGAAATTTTAGGAGGTCGAGTCAAAACTCTGCATCCCCGGATTCATGGCGGGATTTTGGCACGTCGAGATGTGGCTCAGGATGTGGCCGATCTAGAAGCCCAACAGATTCGCCCGATCGATCTAGTAGTCGTTAACCTATATCCCTTCGAGCAAACCATTGCGAAACCCGGTGTCACCTTAACGGATGCGATCGAGAAAATTGATATCGGTGGGCCTGCCATGTTGCGAGCATCGGCCAAAAACTATGCTCACCTCACAGTTTTGTGTAACCCCAATCAGTACGCAAGCTACCTGCAAGAACTCCGGCAGAATCAGGGAGAGGCATCTCTCAATTTTCGGCAACACTGTGCCCTGCAAGCTTTCCAGCATACGGGGAGTTATGACCGCGCGATCGCCGCTTATTTAGAGCAACAATCTGCCGAAGCTGATCCGGCTACCTTACCCCAGACTTTCAGCGTATCCGGTCAGCAACTGCAAGCCCTGCGCTATGGCGAAAATCCCCACCAACCTGCGGCCTGGTACCAAACGGGAGCTACTGCAACGGGCTGGGCAGCAGCAACCAAACTTCAGGGGAAAGAACTGAGCTACAACAATTTAGTCGATTTAGAAGCCGCCCGCCGGATTATTGCCGAGTTCGCCGATCCTCAAGATGCTCCCGCCGCCGCCATTCTGAAGCACACCAATCCCTGTGGGGCCGCCTTAGGCAACAGTTTAGCTGAAGCCTATGAGAAAGCCTTCAATGCCGATCCAGTGTCTGCATTTGGTGGCATTGTGGCCTTAAACCAAGCGATCGACGCGGCAACTGCTACGGAACTGACCAAGACGTTCTTGGAATGTGTTGTAGCTCCTGGCTGTGAGCCTGAGGCTCAAGAGATTCTGGCCGCGAAGTCAAAAGTGCGAATCCTCACCCTGCCCGATTTACGCAGTGGGCCAGCAGAAACTGTCAAAGCGATCGCCGGGGGATTTCTGGTGCAAACAGCGGATGATCAAGTGGCGGATCCACAGAAATGGCAGATTGTCACCGAACAGCAACCTACTCCAGCGCAATTGGAAGAACTCTTGTTTGCCTGGAAGATCTGCAAGCATGTGAAGTCGAATGCGATCGTGGTAACGCGCGATCGGGCTACCTTGGGAGTTGGGGCCGGACAAATGAATCGGGTCGGCTCAGTCAAAATCGCGCTGGAACAGGCAGGCGACAAAGCGCAAGGAGCGATTTTAGCCAGTGATGGCTTCTTCCCATTTGATGATTCAGTCCGGACGGCAGCAGCAGCAGGAATTACCGCGATCGTTCAGCCGGGAGGCAGTATGCGTGATCAAGATTCGATCAAAGCCGCGAACGAACTGGGAATTATCATGGTGCTAACGGGCATTCGTCACTTCTTGCATTAATCAACATGGTCTGATCAGAAATCGGGCAGATGATGGAATTTACCACTATCTGCCCGATCGTTGTATTTCAGTGACTAGTGATTCAGAAAAACACTGGAATCAAATTGCTGATCAACGACCAACTCAATTAATCGAGATAGTCTGAAGCAACCCAACCATTTTCGGTTTCGACCCAGGTATAGCCATCTCTGTAAACTGGCCCACCACCCGCGTAGACATACTCACCTTCATAGTAGCCATCGACTACGCCATAGCCTAGCCCGGGACCGGTGCGAACATTCAACCCGACGTTATGGTAGGTATCGACTTCACCGCTGTATGCAGAGACGGGATAGTAGTCCCCATCATCGTAGCAGTCGTAGGAAACGGGTTCGTAGTCGTCGTAGTAATCATCGTAATAGTAGTGCTCAGGATAGTAGCCTACTGGGTGATACTCCCCATAGTAGTCTACGTAATCCGCCGCTACCCAGCCACCCGTGCTGACTGGAGTCCAAACGTAGCCGTCTTCATATTCGGCATCGTAGTAATCTACATTCAGGACAGCGCCATCCGGAGCACCACCAATAACTCGGTAGTCTAATCCTGGGCCAGAACGAATATTTAAGCCTACGTCGTAGTTCGTCTCTGTAAAGCCATAGGACATGGGCTGATAATTTTCATCCAACCCCAAAGCCGTAGCCGTTTCTTTGCCAACCGCACCATCAACTTGCTTCAACCCTTGGCGGAGCTGAAAATCTGTTACAGCAGCTGCCGTTTTAGTTCCATACTGCCCATCAGTTTGAATTCCTAGGGCTTTTTGTACCGCTTCAACTTCTGGCCCTGAACTGCCTGGAGCCACAACATTGGTTGCTGCCATCGCTTGTTGCGGTGAACCGCTGACTGCCGCTACCGTTACAGCAATCCCGGCCAGACCGATCCAAGCGGAACTGGGCATTTTCCAGTTCACTCCATCAAACAATCGCACTTCATTAGAAGTAGGATTTTCATAATCTGCTGCCGCGTGAACAAAGGCTAATAACTCCATAAGTTCCTCGTTCGCTTCATCTTCGTTGGCTTAGCTCCACCCAAAAAATCACGCAAATATCAAGTTGATTTTGCGGCTACTTTGTAAGAACTTTGCAGCTTTAATTACGGGTAGATCATCATTTTTCACTGCCTACTAACTGAGGCAATCTGTCTAGAAGTGCCAAGTTTATACCAATGAAAAATGATATTTAGTTTATCATAGACCTAATAGAAAGATAAGAAGGTCTAGATTTTATCACTCTGTAAATTAGCTAAAAGCTCAGGAAAGTGCTATCAGGATGAGCCTTAAACTCTAAGATTTCAAGATTTCTTACTTCATGCCTCACTCGATCAGGTGAATGTGGGAGAAGTCGATCGCATCTGCACCTTTGAGTTACCCGACCATCCCTGACTTCAACACCCTAAATCAGTTAGATTAGCAGCGATAGAACAGTTTTGTAATCAGACTTTATGTATAAAGTCCGGATTCCTCAATCAAATGTAAAGAAATAAAAACCGTTCTATCATCA
>DATNPU010000101.1:0-6471 GCA_036703105.1 Microcoleaceae cyanobacterium | reverse complement strand
ACGATCACGAGAACTGTCAAACTTTGTGCCATCCTGTAGTGTGCCTGTATAGTGCACCTTCACCCGTTGACCTGTGGTAGGCGTTGCACCTGTGCCTTCCACGATATCCGTATATTGCAACCCAGAGTCTGTTGTAATCATATTGGCTGTTTTCCCACTTGTTGTTGTTGCAGCATCAGCGACCAACGTTGGTGCTTCTGCGATCGGCGGTTGAGCTTGAACGACTGTTGTGGCTGTTGGAGCGATCGTCGTTGGTAGTTGCTCCGCCAAGGCAGAACCGCGATCGCCCAGTAGTTGTGACACGACCAGCACCAGCACACAAGCCAGCATCACGCCTAAACTGATTAAAATTTCCTTCAAAGTAACCCTCCTGATCAGAAATCCATGATCCAGTGATCACGGCTGATGGCTCGTTGTTCATTGTTCATTGTACAAAGTCAATCTCCCTCATCCCCCCTACCCGTCAACAGATGCGCCAGATCGAGCGAATAACTGTTGGGCTAGGGCCAAATCGAAATAAGTGGCATCTCCCACAGCACCGAACTGCACCTGAAACGGCCGATCGGGTTCGCCTAAATGATCCACGACCAACAACGCTCCCGTGAAATCATGAGATTGGGTATAGCCATTCATTGTAATCACGGCATTTAATCCAGCCTGACGAGCGGCGGTCAAACCGGCATCAGAATCCTCCAGTACTAAACAGTCAGCCGGGGTCAAATCCATTGCCCGTAATACATAGTGGTAAACATCGGGAGCGGGCTTCTTGGCTGGCACAATATCTCCGGCGGCAATTACTTCAAACCAGCTAGGGCTTTCTACTCCCAAGGTAGTTTCCAACAACGCTAAAACATTATCAGGAGCACTCGTCGTCGCGATCGCTAACCGCATCCCTGCCTGGCGGGCTTCTTGCATCAGTCGCTTGACCCCCGGACGCAGCGGAATATTACCTTCCGCAATTAGCTCCCGATAATGTTTGGTTTTGGCTTGATGCAGAGCCGCCGCCCAAGTCGTCATCTCCTCAGTGGGCTGAAACTCGGGGTAGGCGGTCTTCCGATAGAGTTGAATCCGTTCCTTACCACCGGCCACGGTCAGCAATGAACCATACAACTCCTCTGACCACTCCCACGGTAAACCTGCTGCTTTAAACGCTCGGTTAAATGCCACTCGATGGGCATCCCTTTCTGTATCAGCGATCGTGCCATCGACATCAAAAATCAACGCTTGCAGACTACTCATGAGCGATCAATCGGATCATCTGGATTAAATTCTGGATCACTTTCCATTGAAGCATTCCCCGGTGGTGTCGGTGGGCGTGAGGCCTGCGATCGCTCCTCATTCGACAGCAAGGACTTTAATCGATACATGGTTTGTTCAGCGGGACTGAGATTTTCAACTGCTGGATCAACGATCACTGGGCTAGCGGGCACGATCGCCGGTGCAAGGGTGGGTTCGGGTTCTATAGTCGTGCGACCATTCCAGCGATCGAGGACATCTTCCACTAACACCCGCCGAATCCAGATTTGCACCACCACCATTAACGGAATTGCCAGTAACAATCCCATAAAGCCGAAGATCGTCGCAAAAAACACTTGCCCAATTAGGGTGACGGCAGGCAGCAGAGATACCTGTTGTGCCATGACATAGGGGGTGAGCAGATTACTTTCAAGCTGCTGAATCAGAATGTATAAGCCCAACACCAGTAATGATTTCGCAAAGGGATTTTCGGGATCCAGTAAGGCAATTAGCATCGGTGGCACCACACTAAAAGCGGGCCCCAAGTTGGGAATAAAGTTGAGGATGCCTGCTAACACCCCTTGGGCTAAGGCCGCCGGTACGCCGATCAAGGCCAATCCCAAGGTGCTAAAGATCGCCACGACACTCATGCTGATCAGTGCTCCTACAACCCATCGGCCTAAGGAAACTTCGCACTCCAACAACACCGTATCCGCCCGCCGCCGATAGAACGAAGGAAATAAGCGAATAAAGCCCTGCCGATAGGCGAACGGATTCACCAACATCATGATCCCTAGCACTACAATTAGCAGGAAGTTCAGCACCCCCCCTAAGGAACCAGAGAAGATCGCAAATGAGCCACCCAGAACCCGATTAGCAAACGGTTGGGCTTGGGCGATCAAGTTATCCACTGTTGGAATATAGGTTCTAAATTGACCAGGAATTTGTTGATTCCAATTCAACACCAGATTATTTAACGCCTGTACCCCTTTCGGCACCAAGCTAATGAGTAACTGAAACTGCTGAATAAACGGTGGCACAATTAGCAGGAAGAATCCCACGATCGACGCGATCAAAAATCCAATTGATAGCACAACCGCCACCGATCGCCGAAATCCCACCCGTTCTAATTGCTGTGCTAATAAATTTAAGCTGTTGGCTAACACCACAGCCGCAAAGATCTGTAACAAAATCTGGCGAATTTCCCACAGAATATACAGAGAAGCTGCCAGGACTAGAAAGCCAATCCAGTTACCCAGTTTCACAGATGAACTCCAGAGCGAGACGGGAGAGGATGCGTGGGGCAGGTGGGGATAAGGAAGGTCAGGGAGATAGGGCCGGTGGAGTAGATGGAGTAGTTCAGGGCGATGAGGGAGTAGTGAACCCAACGATCGATCTCAGTCCATCATGACGCTGAAGCTAGCTACAGTTGTTCGCACCGTACCTTGCTCTCAATCTTCAGTCCTTAGTTCTTCATCCTGCTGTTGTCGCCATCGCCACCCGAATAAAATTGCCATTAGTATGCTAGGCGAGCAAATCGCAATTAGCACAGTTGATGTCGTTCCTGTAACTGGCAGGAAGGGGCCACCATACTTAATCGCGATCGACAACAAGGCAGAGAGGATCAATACTTTGAGAATAAAGCCAGTCATCTGGTTAACCATGAGCTAATCACTCAGCATTGTCTAATAAGTACGGTCATTCGGGTAGGCGGTACGGGAATCTCGCACTCAGGCAATTGCAACGAATTCTTTACAATGGCGATAGAGCGATTAAGCAGATTCGCGATCGCCATAGACAGTGTTGTTAGGACGTTAGTGGGCAGTGATCAGGCATCTGATAGCTGGGGACTAATGACTGACAACTGATCACGTAAGGAGCTATCCGCACATGCCAGTTGAGACTAAAAATAAGCTCCCCATCAAAACGCCCCGTCCGAGGCAGTTTGGGGGTGGTTTGCTCATCCTACTAACGTTGCTCCTGGTGTTGAACTTTATTGTGCCGACCTTCGGTGCCCGTCCTGCTCAGATTGCCTACAGTGACTTCATCGCCCAGGTCCAGGCGGGCAAAGTCGATCGGGCACTGGTCAGCCCTGGACAAATTGAATTTACACTCAAACCAGAAGCAACCACCGATCAAAGTCAGCCTCAAGTTCCCAGAGTCTTTTCCACAACCCCGATCGCCACTGACTTAGAATTACCGAAAATTTTGCGGGAGAATGGGGTTGAGTTTGGCGCTCCCCCGCCTAATCGCAATGGTTGGATTGGGACACTTTTGAGTTGGGTTGTGCCTCCCCTGATTTTCTTTGGTATTTGGGGCTGGATCATCAACCGTCAGGGTGGCGGCAATCCCACCGCGCTGACCGTGGGGAAAAGTAAAGCTCGGATCTATTCTGAAGGCAGCACCGGCGTCAAGTTCACGGACGTTGCCGGAGTTGATGAAGCCAAGACAGAACTTCAGGAAATTGTCGATTTCCTCAAGAATGCCGATAAATATACCCGTCTAGGTGCCAAGATTCCTAAAGGCGTGTTACTGATTGGCCCACCGGGAACCGGGAAAACGCTGCTGGCGAAAGCGATCGCGGGAGAAGCCGGAGTCCCGTTCTTCAGCATCTCTGGTTCCGAATTCATTGAATTATTTGTCGGCGTGGGAGCTTCTCGCGTCCGGGATCTATTCGATCAAGCCAAGCAGAAAGCGCCCTGTATTGTGTTCATTGATGAACTCGATGCCTTGGGCAAATCTCGGGCTCAGGGTGGCATGATCGGTGGCAACGATGAACGGGAGCAAACCTTGAACCAGTTGCTCACCGAAATGGATGGCTTTGATGCCAACACCGGGGTGATCATCATTGCGGCCACTAACCGCCCCGAAGTCCTAGATCCAGCGCTACGTCGTCCCGGTCGTTTTGATCGCCAGGTCTTAGTCGATCGCCCGGACAAAATTGGCCGGGAAGCCATCCTGAATGTCCATGCTCGCACAGTCAAACTGGCCGAGGATGTCGATTTAAGTAAGATTGCGATTCGGACACCTGGATTTGCGGGAGCGGACTTAGCCAACCTGGTGAATGAAGCGGCCCTCCTCGCGGCGCGGAATAACCGTCCGTTAGTGCTCATGGCAGACTTCAATGAAGCGATCGAGCGGGTGATCGCCGGGTTGGAGAAAAAATCTCGCATCCTCAACGACATGGAGAAGAAAGTCGTCGCTTATCACGAAGTCGGTCATGCGATCGTGGGCGCATTGATGCCGGGAGCCGGAAAAGTCGAGAAGATTTCGATCGTGCCTCGGGGCGCGGGGGCGCTGGGTTACACCCTCCAGCTTCCAGAAGAAGATCGCTTCTTGATGGCCGAAGATGAAATTCGGGGGCGGATTGCTACCTTACTGGGTGGACGATCGGCGGAAGAAGTGATCTTCCAGAAAGTCTCGACGGGGGCCAGCGATGACATTCAGAAAGCGACTGATCTAGCAGAACGCACCGTTACGCTCTATGGCATGAGCGATCACTTGGGTCCCGTTGCCTTCGAGAAACCGCAAGCCCAATTCCTGGAAGGCTATAGTTCCCCCCGCCGTGCCGTGAGTCCGAAAGTGACGGAAGAGATCGATCGCGAAGTGAAGGATATTGTCGATCGGGCGCATCACATTGCCCTGACAATTCTGGAGCAAAACCGAGATCTGCTGGAAGAAACGGCTCAAGAACTCTTGCAAACCGAAGTCTTAGAAGGTGACAGTCTGCGAGCGAAGCTAAATCAAGCGATCGCGCCAGCCGAAATGGAAAAATGGCTGTTTACTGGAAAACTTCCTGAAGATCTGCAACTGAAGCAAACCACTTTAGTTTAAGCCTGTAAAATGCTAGGCGGCGATCGGGGAGAGCTTGGCTGATCACCTGCTCCCTCGATTGCTAGAACAGTACATCTGTTCTAAAATAATGGGAAGCGCGATCGTCCGTTGGCTAATGGGGGCGATCGTTTTTTATGGTTGTAACCAATCTCAGGCTGGCTCTCCAAGCATCTGCAACCATTTTGAGAAACCTGGATGAATTTATGCCTGGGTGTCCAATTGCGGCACTGCCACGCCTATAAAGGATTTACTCAGGGACACGATCGGGAATTGAGTTTGTGGTGTGACAGGTTGCCAAAGTTTTTAGCGGTTTCAATGAGGCGTTGATTGAACGATGGCTAGACCCATCAGACCAATTAAACAACTGAATTGAACCCCTAAACTCAACACTCGTAAGCTTGGATCAGCCCCCGCAATATGAACGATCGAATGCAACAGTCGAAACGTGATATAGATGCTGACCAGCAGATCGACTCTGCCTCCTGATATTCCCCGTACTGTTAGAAGAAAAAGAACGCCTAAATATAACGGCAGATTTTCGACCAGATTTGCCTGAACTCGATACAACTGCCACATCAAGTTATTGTCGTCAACTACTCCGAAATCTTTAGGACTGCCTCCGGCCGCTAAATGTCGAATTCTTACAGCTAATAAAAGCATCACAATGGCGATCGTCCAGAGCATGAAAATCACTAATCCCCACAGTGGAATAGTCATGGGTAGACCGGATAATTGCTGTGCGATCGTAACACTTTGCTGAAGTTGCATCTTGCTTTTCTCATAGAAACTACTCTGACTGTAAAGAGCTAGTCCGTCTGGATTCTAGAAAAAAGTTGCGAAGGTTTAGAAGATTATTGCGATCGTTGGGAGGTAGATCGCGATCGCAAGAGTTGTTTAGGCGTCATACCAATAATGCGTTTGCAATAGCGGGTTAAATGGCTTTGATCGCAAAAACCTGTTCTAATAGCGATTTCAGTAATACTTAGGCTACTGTGTTGCAATAGATATTTCGCTTGATTCAATCGGCATTGCAAAATGTACTGGTGAGGGGTAATTCCTATGCTTCGCTTGAATAGTCGTAGGAAGTGATAGGGACTGAGTTGAGCGATCGCTGCTATATGATCTAATTTCAAATCTTGATGTAGATGATTATTGATATACTCCGTCACCACAGTTAATGTAACTTGAGATAAACCGTTGGAGTAACTGGAGAGTTTGGGTCGGGTAACACAATAGTTTCGCAATAGATGAATAGCTAATGCGGTTTTAAGGCTATCGATTAGCAAATAGCTACCTATTCCTCCAACCTCGGCTTCTGCTTTGAGAGTCAACAAAATACTTTGAATCAACGGGTCCGCCTTGCTCATAAACTGCGGTTGTAATTCTATCTGGTCAGGATTG